>JBDTBU010000027.1:0-15560 GCA_039923935.1 Ktedonobacteraceae bacterium
GTGGGATCATAGGAGGCTCCGGCGTCAAAGTGCATGGTCTGACCTGGCTGGCTCAGTCCAATGCTACTAATAGTGGCGATGGGCTGGTTATCGCTGGCCTGCTGCCCAAGGATCGCTGGCTGGCTGAGCATCCAGGTTGTGAGCATACCAGGCAGTGCTAGAGCGATGGTTAGCGCCTGGCTCTGCTGAGAGTTGCCATTGGCGAAGGTATTCATCAATTGGATAGTGTCCTCAGGTTGGTCAAAAGGATACGAGCCGGGAGGAGCGTTACGATTGTAGTAGGTTGAGTTGCCGACAAACGTGGCGCAGGGTAGCCCCGCCAGGGTAAAGGGAATTTGGTCGCTGCCTCCCGATGTATCGTCTTCTTGATGGATATAGCTCAAGTGATCCGGGGTGAAAATGGGCTGCCAGATGTCCTGTCCTTGATCGTTGTGATAGGTCAACATCTGATCGCCCATAGCCTGAAACTGCTGAAACGAGGCGATGACGGCCTGTTGCATCAATTGGCGAAACTGGGTAATATTCGCTTGTTGTTGCGCGGAGAGTTGATTTTGCTGTGGGTAGAGATCGCTATTTCCCAGCGGCGACATCTCAACATAGAACGGCATCAATGGATTGGACATCTCCCCTAAGTAGCGCAGTGGGTAGGCGATGCCGTTTTGCTCTTCATTGAACATCGCAACAATATTCTTGAGATCCCCGTTGACTGTGCTGTTGACATAATGAAATGAACCAAGCACACCTTGCTCCTCAGCGTCGAAGATGACGAAGCGCAGGGTGCGGGCCGGATAGACATGGTTAGCGTGCCAGAATTCGCTCATGGCTTTGGCCACGCCCAGTTCGATAGCGCAGCCGCTCGCGTCATCGTTAGCCGATTGGGTAGAGACAGCCTCGCCATCATAGTGGCAGCCGATCACGACAACTTGTTCGGGGTGCAGTATGCCAGGCACCGTTACCTCGACATTGACGGCGGAAGTGGTACTCGGCCTATCCCTCCATCCCTGAACGGGGAAAGGGTCGCTGTGTACTTCTGCTCCATAGTCACCCAGTAGGGTCAACATCTCCTGCGACCAGTAGTTGGCAAACCCGTCATGCCCATTGCCCTGCTCAGTATGATAGCCTGACTCGCGTTGCTGGAAATGTGTGACCATGTAGAAAAGCTGCTGATAGATAAATTTTGGATCAATGCCTGGCACAGCCAGCGCACTGCCTTGAGCTTTTGTCGAAGCAGCAGCAGCACGCACGTTGTTTGCGAAAGTGGCGGGAGCGAGCGCCATGCTCAGCATGGAGATAATAAGCCAGAGAAGACATGCGCGAGTGAAGCGTTTTAGCATAGAATCTTCCTTTCAGCCTTCATACATTGTTGTATTCTTATGAATATACGTGCGTTGCGCGTTCTTTATCACACAGAGCCAATTTGCCCAACGGAGTGAAACAGAAGCAGCAAGAGAGGGTAGACAAGCTCGAAAAGAATTCATCTCTTCGAGCTTGTCTACCCTCTCTTGCTGCTTCCTACGAATTATACGCGAATAGTCGCTTCCACAAAATGCACCAGCGTCTCCATATCCTCCAAAGCGCGTGCGGCGACGGCGTTATTGAGGCGAGGGACACTGTTGAGCGCCTGACGTGTGCGCGTGCACTGCTCGCTCAAAAAGGAGAGGCAGTACGCCCGTGTGTCTGTGCGCGTGAAGATCTCCAGGGCGGTTGCAACTTGGGTTTCGCTGAGCGGCGTTTCTTGTGCGTAGAACTGGTGCAGGGTGTGTTGATCTTCTGCGTTGGCATGTTCTAGTGCATGTAGGACAGGCAGACTTTTCTTGCGTCGGTAGATATCGCCTGCCGGGGTTTTGCCCAGTTCGGCAGAGTTAGCCCAGATGCCTAGCACGTCGTCGCGTATCTGGAAAGCGATGCCTATCTCGAAGCCAAAGGTGCGCAGACGCTCGATTGTTGCGGTATCGCGTGTGCCCAGTAACGCACCCATCTCAGTTGCGCTACCCATCAGGGCCGCCGTTTTGCGGCCAATCATATCCATGTACATAGCAACTGAGATATTCTGGCGTTGTTCAAAACTCAGGTCGAGATATTGTCCCTCGGCAATGACTAGGCTGGCGTGGTCTAGAACAGCACCCAGGCGGACCGCAATCTCGCTCTCCACACCTACCGCGAGACAATCCCACAAGGCCAGGCGAGCTAGCGCGAACAGGCCATCACCCGTGTTGATACCCTGCGTGCTGCCCCAGATAGTCCAGAGCGTGGGTCGATGGCGGCGTTCGGTATCGCCGTCTACGATATCGTCGTGGACCAGAGTGAAATTATGCGTCAGTTCTAGTGCAGCGGCGGCGGGCAGTGCGCGACGAAGATAATCGGATGGTGCGCTGGCGCTCAAATCCCAGGCTCCAGCCAGTTCATACGCCAGCAGTAGCAAGGTCGGTCTGAGCAATTTCCCTGGATTGCTGGTGACAGGGGAAAAATCGCTAGCGACCCAGCCCAGATGATACTGCATTTGTCCATAGAATGGGCTGAGATCGTTGGCGTGGGTCGGAAGGGTACTGCTGCTAGCGTGACTGAGCGCCTGGTGCATCGCCTCCAGAATGTCAGCCGAGTAGCGTGCAAATGTTGCCTGGATGCCTGGTGTGAGTGTCATAGCGATGATAAAGCAAGCAGAAAATCTTGTGGCTTTTGCCTGCTTTTATCCTTTCAGCGTTTTACCGATGATTAGGGATGAAAGTAGAAGAAGACTACCGCACCGACGGTGGCTACCATGACAAGTCCGCGTGTTAGCCCTCTTAGTCCGCCGAGGCGGTAGGTAGGTGCGCACGCATCACAATAGCGCGTAATATATTGATAGCGATGCCCACGCATCCCGTCGCGTACAACAGTGACTTGTTCCTTTTTGTGCAGAGTATGCTGTTCATCGCAGACATGCCGTCCGCACCCTTGGCACATGTAATTGTCGATGTAATGCGAGGTGCGCGAAAGCGACCACTGATCGGGATAGACCTGTGTGCCGCAGACATAGCAGACCTGTGTTTGGGCCAGATGCATCTGTTTCTCGGCGCAAGGTGAATGTTGTTGTTTGGGAAAATGGTCCTGGCAGAAGCCTTTTCGGCAGTCAGGACAGCGACCCAGAGCCTCCTGATCGCATTCATGGCAACGCCGTGCAAGCACCATGTTCTTCTGATGTATTCTGAATTTTTCGGTATCATCCATAAAAAAGACCCTCTGTTTTGGTGGAGCGATGAGACATTTCCTGTTGAGAACTACCTATGGTTCAATTATAGCAGGTGAAAGCAAGGAACCGTGCCACTTTGTCTACTTGGTTTCGTCATGAAAAAATGCTGCTTCCAGGGAACATGAGCAGGTACATCGCGTTTTTGCTGGGAGATTTGGATGCATCAGTACAATGTAAAAGAGGACTGGAATCTAAACGTGCAAATCAATTTACATGTCAATGGAGATTTGACGTTTGCGAGATTTTTTTTCAAAGGATGGAAGATGATGATGGGAAATAGAATGAAATACGCAGTAATTTTGGTTAAACGTTGGATGTGGATGTTTGTTATGGGAGCACTCGTGTGTGGTGGTGCCACTTATTTTATTAGTACGTTGCTGCGCCCGGTGTATCAGGCATCGACGTATCTTATCGTGACTATTGGAGCCTCGACGCATCCAAGCGTCACTGACAGTTTGCAGGCTGTTCCAACTTTCGCGCAGTTGATTACAACACCATCTGTGCTGACCCCTGTTGTGGAGCAGCATCCTGGTATGAGCATGCAGGATCTCCTGGCGATGCTGAGCATTAAACCGCAGGCCAATACGCAGATTATCGAGTTGGATATACAGGCTGATAGCCCAGCATTGGCTACCGAACTCGCCAATCAGATTAGCCAGAGCTTCTTCCAGTATGCGAATACGGGAGCGCCTGGAACCGTGCGCTTTATGCCAGCGCAAACATCTGCTCAGCCAATTCAGCCACGCCCATGGGAGAATGCGGGTATCGGGGCCGTGGTTGGTCTGTTGCTAGCGGTTATGTTGAGCCTGTTTTTTGAGTGGATCAGCAATCGGGCGACCAGTGTGGAGCAGATTCAGGAATTGTTGGATGCGGAGATCATGACGTTGGTGCCGCGTCTCCCACGCAAGGCGCATTTGTCCGAAAACTGGCAGGCTACCGCAGAAAAATATCATATGATTTGCGCCAGTTTAAATGTGGCTCAGGCCAGCAAGCCCTTCAAGTTGGTGATGTTTACCAGTGCGCTGGCAGGGGAGGGCAAGAGCACGATTATTAGTCAAGTGGCGATGAACTTGGCTCAGGCTGGCAAACAGGTCTTATTAATCGATCTGAACATCCATCGTCCTGTTCTGGAGCAGCAGTTTCATTTGCCCAGTCAGGTGGGTTTGACAAATTTATTGACCAGAAGAAGTACGCGACTGCACATTGAGCAATATAGTCAGGCCAGCGAGGTCGCTGGGTTACATGTGTTGACGGCTGGCACGCAGAGGATGAGCTCGGCGGAATTTCTCCAAGCACTAGCCAGTACCCAGTTTTTTGCGTTGCTCAAGCAGACCGCGTTTGATTATATCCTTCTCGATGCGCCTCCTCTATTCGCGGTTGCGGATACCCAGATCTTGCTGCCCGCGCTTGAGGCCGTCGTACTCGTGGTCAATGGTGCACGCACGCCGCGTCGAGTGTTAGCGCGAACTCGGCAAGTTCTCTGGCGGTTCCAAACGGCCAGGGTGCTTGGCGTGGTCGTCAATTATAGTTCGTGGCACGATTATGCAGATACCCATCCCTATGCTCTACCTCAGCCCAGGCCGCAGAGGGGAGCACGTTTGTTCATCGAACAGATAGCGACGGACTTGCCAGTGCAGGCCACGCAGTTACTCCCATCTCCTGTGAGTAGTTCTCGGCCACCACGCTTGCTAGATACTGGGGAGCATGAGCCAGTGGCACGAGCGGAGGCTTCCGCGTATGTCATCCGTCCAATGCTCTCCCTGAGCGGCCTGAATATGTCCAATCAGGGCTTGACCAGACGCGCTTTTGACAGAGACGTCACGACGCCTCTTCCCCAATCTCTTCAAGAGAAATAGGGGAATCATCGACGAAGGGGAAATGTGCGCAGATGTCGTTCACTCAGACTTTCTACACAACAGGCCGTATGGCTGCTCTCCGTCTGAAGACGGCCAATCGGCATATCTTGCGGGCACTTTTGAGTCTGGCTTCTGCCGCTCTGCTGTTGCGGGTCGGTGGTATGCTCAACCAAATTATCGTCTCCGCGAGCTTTGGCGCGGGCGCGAGCATGGACGCCTATTTTGTAGCGGCAGCATTTCCCTTATTGCTTGTTCAGTTGATAAGTAGTGCTATCGAGGCTGCGGTGATTCCCGTGTACAGTCAATTGCGGATGCGTGCTAACAGAGAGGAAACTTCCAGACTGTTTAGCACGCTACTCAATTGTCTCGTCCTGGGTGCGTTGCCGCTGAGTCTGTTGCTGTTCGTTTTGCGTCAGCCATTGGTGCTTTTCACCGCACCCGGCCTCGATCCAGAGCAGATTGGTCAGGCCGCCGAACTGACTCCTCTGCTCTATCTGGTGATGCCAGTGAGCCTGTTGCTTGGTTTGTTGGAGTGTATCTTGAACACGGAGGGCCAGTTTGGCTGGCCAGCATATGCGGGATTGCTGGTCCCGCTGACCACGGCTCTGCTCACTTGGCTGGGGGGCAGAACGTATGGCGTGTTTGTGCTCTGCGCTGGTGCTTTGTTTGGCACGATTCTTCAACTTGCGGTGGTGATTGTGCGTGCGCGTCTGGCTCGATTGCATTATCAATTCGTACTGGATTGGCAGAATACCCATTTTAAAGTGATTCTGCATGCCGCGTGGCCGGTTTTGCTGGGCGCTTTCATCAGCCAGGGTAGCCCGCTCGTGGACCAGATTTTCGCCTCAATCTTGCCGGGGGGGAGCATCTCCGCGTTAAGCTACGCGCTCAAACTGGTCAGTATTTTTAGCGGGGTGCTGTTTGTCTCTATGGGGCGAGCTATGTTGCCCTACTTGGCTCGCCAGGCTGGTCTGGGCGATCCCACCTATCGAGCATTCAAGGGCACGCTGCGCCTGTACCTGTGGTGCATTGGCTTGTGCACGCTGGTTTTGAGCCTGGGTATGCTTCTTATAGCCACGCAACTTGTGCAGGTGTTTTTCCAGCGTGGGGCATTCTCTGCTGCTGCTGCTCAGAATACCAGTATGACGTTGCGCGGCTTCCTGATTGGTTTGACACCAATGGCCGTGAGCTTTCTGCTTGTGCGAGCTTTTAGCGCCCTGGGTGAAACACGGATTCCTATGCGCGTCGCGTTCGTGAGTGTGAGTGCCAACGCACTTTTCGATGCTTTATTTGCGCATTTCTGGCAAAGTCAGGGCATCGCTCTGGCTACTTCGCTGGTATATCTCGTTAGCAGCGTGTTGCTTTTGGCACTGTTGTCTCGGCGCATTGGTAATTTGCAGCTATGGCAGATCCCAGATGAGTTTCAGGTTTTTTTCGCACGGTTCAGGCGAACGGGGAAGCGCAAGTCTGGTGGAATCGCCAGGGCGAGATTCGATTTTTTTCTGGTTGGTGGAAGTTGGCGTCAGAGTCTATTTGGTACCGGGGTCACTCTGCTGGTTCTGGCCGGTGGCGCTGTTGCGAGTGCCCGCAATGCACTGCTTACCTTGCGAGTTACATTTGGCATGTTGATCGTGCTCTGCTTGTTGCGTTATCCCTACGTGCTTCTGCTAGCCCTGGCAAGCATCAATATCGGAATTGGTTCATCATTGGCGCTTTTTAACGGTAATAACCTGGATTTGGTGCTGATCGTGCCTCTGCTACTCTGGTTGGGGTTTCTACCCTGGCGGAAAATGGCTAGACGTGTGCCTGGCCTCTTCTGGCAATCGCTCTATCTAGCCTGGGTATTGATTGGTATCAAGCTCTCTCCACTTGATACACGGGCCTTTCTGACTCTTTGGTTGACTATGCTGGCCTATCCAGCGGTGAGCGCACTGGCTGTGGCGCTGCTGACCACACAGAGGCGCTTGCTTGGTCTAATCGATACGTTGCTGGTCACGGCTCTGCTGGCGGCGCTCTACGGCCTGTACGGTTTCCTCACGCATCAACATGGAGAGGTGGACCCAGGTACACATGTCTTTAGGATTACCTCGTTGTTCACACAGGCTACCACGTTTGCGTTCTATCTTTCGCTGATGATCCCGTTGGCGCTCTATCGTTGCTTATTCTCACAAGGTATTGCTCGGTTCCTAAGCGGGCTGGTGATGTTGTGCTTGCTGGTAGCACTGCTGCTGACATTTACACGCAGCGCGTATGTGAGTGTGTTTGTGGAGGTGTTACTGATGACTCTGTGTGTGCCCATACGCCGGGTGCGCATCGGCGTTGTGGGCGGATTGGGTGTGCTTTGTGGCTTGGCTATTCTGCTGGGTTTGAATGGTCAACTCCCGTTCCTGGCCCGTTTTTTTAATGGCGATGTGGGGACGTTAAATGGACGTATCTATCTCTGGCAAGCTTTGCTAAGCCGTTTCCAGGTGACGCAATGGTTTGGCAACGGTTTGCAGGCCGCCGATAGTGTGCTGGGCTATTTGCGTGTGGGGAGTCATGGACAGGGTGTGGTTGGTTCCGCTCCTCATAATCTCTACCTGGGGACACTCTATGACCACGGCGTCATTGGCCTATGCTTATTAATGGCTATTTTTCTCTCGCTGGGAGGTGCTCTACTGCGAGGGATGCGCAGGAGTAGTGGCGAGCAGCACATGCTCTACGCGGCTGGGCTAGCAGTGCTGGCTAATCTCCTGCTGCAATCGTTTGTTTCACGCGATATCTGGATTCAGCAGGTGGGTATCCCGTTCTGGATCATAGCAGCTTTGCCCTTTGCTCTGTGCTGGTCACAATTTGAGACAAGTGCGGAAATACACACAAAGCCAGTGTCAGAAGCATTCGCACCCGCAGAAGTATACTCAGCACGAGCGGAGAAAGCGTCTAGTGTGGAGCAGGACGCTGTAAGCGTTCCGCGAATACCGTTGTATTTGTTTGAATAATGTGCGATGAGGAAGAAGAGGTGAGAGTCAATTATGCGTATTTGCTATGTAGCTTTTCAATTCTGGCCGAGTGTGGGCGGTTCACAGGCGCAAGCGGAGAAACAGGCCCGCTATCTGCGGCAACTGGGTCAGGATGTTGTGGTAGTGACATTACGCCATCAGAAAGCATGGCAGGCCAGAGAAGTATGTGCCACTTTTCCAGTTATCCGCGTTGGTGGCTGGTATCGACGTAGTGGAACATTACGGGTGGGCAGATTTGGGCATATTTTGGTTGATATGCTGCTGTTCCTGACGCTCTGGCGCTTACGTCGCAGTTACGATCTGATCCATACCCTGCAACTTTCGCCGCTGGCAGTGGTAGCGACCATGGTTGGGAAAATCACGCATAAGCCGGTAGTTGTCGGGATACAGAGTACTGGCCCGTGCGAACAACTGATTGGTTTTTCTTCCCAGAAGAGGCAGGTGCAAACGAATAGCTATGAAGAGGAAGGCGCTTACCAGGAAGTGTTGCATGTGCGGGGAGAGAGCGGTGGCGATATAGCTGTGCTGCAAGAGTGCGCTTGGGGAGGGCGCTGGATGCTCAACTATTTGCGTAAGTCGGATGCGTACTATCAGATTTTAAGTTCGCGCAGTTACATCTATCTGATGCAGCATGGATTTCGCCCGGAACGGCTAGTTTATATTCCCAACGGCGTGGATACACAGCAATTTTATCCGATTTTCTGGCAACAAGGGGCAACGGAGAGCGCCGAACGTGTGTTGCTCTGCGTCGCACGCCTGGAATATGCCAAAGGCGTCGATGTTCTTTTGCATGGCTGGGCACGTATGTTAGAGCTACCCGCAGCTTGGCGTACTGGTTTGCAGCCACGGCTCTGTCTCGCGGGAGATGGCTCGCGCCGGGCAGAACTGGAACGCTTGGTGGCAAAACTGGGAATTCAGGAGAGTGTGGAGTTTTTAGGGACACGTCACGATGTTATTCAGCTTTTACAACATGCTTGGGGCTTTGTTCTGCCTTCGCGCTGGGAGGGTATGCCCAACGCACTGCTAGAAGCTATGGCCTGTGGCCTTCCCTGTATCGCCAGTCGAGTGAGTGGCAGCGAGGATATTATCGAACAGGGCAGTAATGGTTTGCTGGTTGAGCCAGAGCAGCCGGAGCAATTGGCTAATGCGTTGCGCTTGCTTGTTGAGGATACCAATCTAGCTAGAAAATTGGGATGGTGCGGTTATGAGACGGTGCTTGGTAACTACCAGTTGAGTTCCACTGTCCAGAGTTGTCTGGCTTTCTATCGCTATCTCCTTACTAAAAATACGTGCAAGCAGGAAATACTTCACGAGGCACAGGATGCTTATCCGGCTCCAGAGGAATGGCAAAGCTATGAATAAACCGCGTATATATCTCGCTATCGATACCTTCTTGCCACTGGTCGGAGGCGCCGAGAAGCAGGCGTTTCTGCAAGGCAAATATTTGCGAGAACAGGGGTTTGTCGCCACGATTATCACTATGTGTTACCAGCAAGACTGGCCGGACAGTGAATGGCTGGATGGAGTGCCTGTGCTGCGTGTGGCTGGGAAAGTTCTCTCCTGGCGCGAGCGTGCACCCGGCGTGTTACGGCGTTTCTGCTACTTGCTGGCTTTGTGTGTGTTTGGCTGGCAGCTCTGGTGCAAGCGCCGCGAGTATGATATTGTGCATGTTTTTCAACTGACGCTCTTCACTCTGCCCGCGTTGCTCGTTTGTCGTTTGGCACGTAAACAACTGATTGTGGCGATGCGCAATGATGCTCCACCAGTAGGGGTAGGCGAACCCTCCTCCAAGCGGCGTGCCAGAACACGTGCGGACCTGGAGTCTTTGGAACGCCTGGGTCGCCCTGCTTTGCGTCTGATTAATCGCCAGTTGCGGCTAACAGGGGCGCGTTTGGTTGTCTTGAGTGCGCAGATGCGCGTGAGCCTCAAGCGCAGTGGATTAGAGGGAGCAGGTGTGTTGCTCATTCCCAACGGCGTGAATACCGCGTGTTTTCATCCATGGCCAGCGCTACGCGAGACAAACCCGCTTGTGATCTGTGTAGCCAAAATGCGCTATCAGAAAGGTATTGATGTGCTCTTACGCGCTTGGTGGCAGGTTGCGAAGCAGATACCAAGCGCTAGGCTGTTGATTATCGGCGATGGGCCTCTGCTGTCCTCGTTGGAATGTTTGGCGGAGAGCTTGGGGATTACGTCCAGTGTAGAATTTACCGGTTTCCGCGCCAATATTGTGTCGCAATTGCAACGCGCTCATATCGCAGTCTTGCCCTCACGCTGGGAAGGCATGTCCAACGCGTTGCTAGAGGCGATGTCCTGCGGCCTGGCCTGCGTGGCTACGCGGGTGAGTGGCAGTGAAGATTTGCTGCAAGATGGCACATATGGCATGTTGGTTGAGCCAGAGGATGTGCCAGGTCTGGCCGAGGCTCTGCTCCGCTTGCTCCAACACCCTGAATTGGCGCAGAGTTATGGCCAACACGCCAGGCACTATGTTGAGCAGAATTATGCATTTGCTCAGGTTATGGATAAGTATATCGAGCTTTACAATGAAGAGAGAGATAGGAAGCTATGTGTGGAATTTGCGGAGTCTATAATGCACACAGCGGCCAGCCAGTCGCATCAAGACTGATTGAGCAAATGATGAGCCTGTTGGAGCATCGTGGGCCGGACGATCAGGGGATGCATCTAGAGCAGGAGTTTGGCCTGGGTTTTCGACGTTTGAGCATTATCGATCTGGTAGGCGGACAGCAGCCCGTTACCAACGAAGCGGGCACAATCTGGCTGGCTTTTAATGGCGAGATCTGGAACTATCGCGCTTTGCGGCAGGAGTTGCAGACGCAGGGACATCATTTTCGTACCCAATCTGACGCGGAGGTTATTGTTCACGCCTATGAGGAGTATGGTACTGCGTGTATCGCGCACCTGCATGGGATGTTCGCTCTGGCGATCTGGGATGGTCCGCGCAAACGCCTGTTACTGGCAAGAGATCGGGCTGGTAAGAAGCCGCTTTACTACACGAGAGTCGGGGGCGATGTGCTCTTCGCCTCAGAGATCAAGGCGCTGCTCTGTGATCCACGCGTGCCGCGTCAGGTCGATCCTCAGTCCCTAAGCGATTTTTTAAGTGTGCGCTATGTGCCTGGTCCCGCAACGATCTTTAAGGATATCTATAAAGTGCAGCCAGGGCACTGGTTGCTTTATGAGCAGGAAACCTGGCGTACGGAGTGCTACTGGGATTTCGCGTTTGAAGCGTTGGAACAGGGTCCATCCCCCGCACTTGCCACCTATCTTCAAGGTATACGCCAGCATGTTCAGCGCTCGGTTGAAGAGCGGCTGATTGGCGATGTGCCGCTGGGAGCGTTTTTGAGCGGAGGTGTGGACTCTAGTATTATTGTAGGTATGATGAGTCGGCTCAGCACGCATCCGGTGAAAACGTTTGCGGTGGGCTTTGATACACCTGGCTATAGTGAACTGCCCTATGCACGCTTGGTAGCCGAACATTTTGGCACAGAGCATCATGAATTGGTGATTAGTAGTGCCGAATTGCCCACATACTGGCCGTTGCTGACTTGGCATCGCGATGAGCCAGTTAGCGAACCCTCTGACCTTGGTGTGTATCTGATCTCGCGGCTAGCCCGCCAGCATGTAAAGGTCGTGCTCTCAGGCGAGGGCGGCGATGAACTCTTTGCGGGTTATCCCAAATACGCGGTAGATAGTCTGGCGCGTTATTATCACCTGCTCCCTCTCGCACTACGTCAGAAGATTATTTTCCCTTTTGTTGAGCACTTGCCCTATCGTATGCGCAAACTCACACAAGCAGCACGTACACTGGCTGAGCCTGCCCCACAGCGTTGGGTGGACTGGTTTGGTATCTTTCCTGACAGATTGAAAGAGCAACTGCTGACTCCCCAACTCAAGTCGCGGGTCGATGTCAACGCAGGTCGCTTATTTCAACGCATGCTCGATCTGCATCCGCAACGTGACGATCTCTCGCGGATGCTCTACCTGGATACAAAAATGTGGTTGCCGGATAATCTCTTAATGAAATGCGATAAAATGAGCATGGCTGCCTCACTAGAGGCCCGCATGCCTTTGCTGGATGAGCATCTCATCGCGTATGCGGCCAGCATCCCTTCGCATCTCAAAGTGCATGGCTGGCAAACAAAATGGATACTGAAACAAGCTTTTGCGGACTTCCTACCCAGGTCTATTCTAACTCGCAAAAAGATGGGCTTCAATGTACCCACAGGGGCATGGTTTCGCGAGAGCCAGCGTGACTTTCTGAGTGGGCTGCTACTCTCTGAACGCACACGTAGCCGCGAACTTTTCAATTATGCGTTTGTTGAACATCTGCTGAACGCGCATCTGGCCGGGCGTCGTAATTACCAGGCCCAATTGTTTACGCTAGCCAGCCTGGAACTCTGGTTTCGTGTGTTTATCGATCCTCCAAGTCTGGTCGCTCCATACGAGACTCTGGAACAAACACGTTCGATAGCTGTATACTAACGCCGCATTTCCCTGTAGTTCATGACGATTTTAGGTTCCAGAGGCGATGCAAAATCACTATGGATTACAGCAATATTGACTTATTGATTACTTTTATGTGGAAAGGGAGAAAATGATGGTAAAACAAGAAATAGCTACGCCGTTGCGCGTGCTGATGGTCACTGGCGTCTATCCAACAGAGGCACGACCTCACGCGGGCACGTTTATCAAAACGTTGGCCGATGCGCTCAGGGATGCGAACGTTGAAGTCGAGGTGATCCATCCCATGCCTGGACTTGTCTTCTGGCGTTATCTGATAGCCATTCTTCAGGTTTGGTGGAAGACTTATAGAGGCAACGTTGATATTGTGCATGGACATTATGGTCAATGGTGCCTCTTTGCACGGCTCCAATGGCGCGTTCCGGTTGTGGCGGCTTTTCTGGGCGATGACTTGCTCGGCACCGTGACCGTGCGTGGTGGCCGGAGCGCAAAGGGGGCGCTGATCGTACGCCTGAGTCGCTGGCTTTCTCGGCATGTGGATGTGGCGCTGGTCAAATCCGACGAGATGCAAGCTGCGGCAGGTTGCCCATCGGTTCAGGTTCTACCCGACGGTATCGATTTCAAGCTGTTCCGGCCTTTGGAACGGGCACAGGTACGTGAAGAGTTGGGATGGCGGCAAGATGGCTATTACGTGCTTTTTGGCAATAATCCAGACATACCTGTCAAAAACGTGCAATTGGCTCGCGCTTCTATCGAGTATTTGGTTCAACATGGCATTAAGGCGGAACTGATCGTAGCCAACGGCCTGCCGCAAACGCAACTGGTGCGCTATATCAACGCTTGTAACACCGTAATCCTGCCCTCGCACGCGGAAGGCTCGCCCAATATTGTCAAAGAGGCGATGGCCTGCAATGTTCCGGTGGTAGCCACGGATGTTGGTGATGTCAGCGATGTAATCTGGGGCACACAGGGATGCAGCATTTGTCCGCCTGATCCTGCCGCTTTCGCGCTGGGCCTGCTGCGAGCCTTTCAGCAGTGTGAACCAACGACTGGCCGAGAGGATATCGCGCACCTGGAAGTCTCAGTCATTGTACGACAGATGATTGCGATGTATCGACAAATCCAGGATGATCGGTATACTACGCGGAGAAAAAGCATGATTAGCACGGGATATAGAGAAAAGAGAGAGCTTGTCCAGTAAGCGGAAACGTTTTTAGCCAATAAAATGGAAAAATAGAATAATCACCGTGTCAACGATTGCTCCCATCTTTAGACTTGGAAGGATTGGCGTATGTATTACCATGTATGAGCAGTTATAACTGCTTATACATGGTAATACATACGCCGCTAATACGCGGCTAATCTGACACGGAATGTCTTGATCTCGAACGGCTTGACTTGGAAGGAGAGGGTATGCTCCTGATGCTGCACCTCGCCAAGCGGCTCTTCGAGTAGGTTGCACTCTTCGGCTGAGAGGAGCGGTGTGGCGAAGGTTAGCGTAGCGTGGCCGCGCTGGTTGTGTGCCTCGTAGAGACGCACAATCAGCCCTTGCCCGTCTTCGGCTGGTTTGATTGTGTCGATGACAATATGCGGGCAGTCGGTACTGAGAAACGAACTGGCGAGTGGCCCGTTCTGGTGCGCTGGCAGGTAGCCGGGCGCGACGAGGACCGGGACGTTCAGTTCGTAGGCTCGGCGAACTGTCTGCGCGTCACGCCAATCGCCCTGGTGTGGCAGCAGGCTGTACGTGAAACGGTGTAGACCCTGGTCCGCTGTGGGATCGGGCGAGATGGCGGACTTCAACAGGGTCAGGCGCATGATGTTGTCGTGAATATCGTAGCCATACTTGCTGTCATTGAGCAGGCTCACGCCGTAACCGCCCTCGCTCAGATCAGCCCAACGCTGGGCGCAGACCTCGAACCTTGCCATATCCCATGAGGTGTTGCGATGCGTCGGGCGCTCGATGCTGCCAAACTGGATTTCATAAGTGGCGCGTGCGGCGTTGATTGCGACGGGAAAGGCTGTTTTGAGCAACAATTGATGCTCGTGCCAGTCGATCTCCGTTGCGAAGTCGATGCGTCGTGAGTCACACCAGAGCGAGATACGTTGGGTGATACGCGAGGAGAGGAAGTGGCGCTCAACCTCAACTGTCGCACGCACTGGACCATCCTCGATGACACGGATGTGTGCGCCGTTCCGCAAGGGATAGGGCTTCTCTTCATAATAGATATCGATGTCCCAGGCGTCAAAGTTGAGCGGACGATCCTCATAAGTAATCAGTTGATTGGCGGTCTGTCCAGGTGCGATGACCTCGCGTTGTGCCTCGTTATCGTAGATGCGGCTGATCTCGCCATGCTCATCCAACTCCAGTTCGTAGAAGGCGTTGCGTAATATAACACGCTTCTCGACGCTGGCACTGAGCGGTGTTACGGGCGTTGTTGGTTCGTGTTGCTCAGCCGGATCAATCAGTAGCACGCCACAGGAGGGGATGCTCTGTCCAGCGAGCAGGGTGAGCGGCTGGCCTTCCCAATCGCTGACGAGTTGTGCTTGCGGGAGGAGACTGGTGTGATCGCCAGGCAGTTGCAGCGGCTCACGACGTTCCCAAGCCAGGGTATTGAACAGTAGCAACGCGGGGTGCCCGTTGGCTGCTGCGCCCAGGTGTGAACTCAACAGCGTGAGCATTTCGGCCCGCAATGGCTCGGCTAGAGCTTGGACCTCGGCGTAGATGCGTGCAACATCCTCATAGACCTCGTGAATCGAAGAGCCAGGGAGCACATCATGAAACTGATTGAGCATGATAAGCTTCCAGCCAGTATTCAGCGTCTCCTGACACGAGGACATCCCGTAGAGGCTGGCCCAGGCATTGAGCAGCTCGACATCGCGATAGAGCAGTTCCATGCGGCGATTGGCCTGCTTGGTGTGCGCCTGAGAGGTGTAGGTGCCACGATGATATTCCAGGTAGAGTTCGCCCACCCAGGTCGGTAGGCGCGGATTGTCCCAGAG
>JBDTBU010000028.1:0-3753 GCA_039923935.1 Ktedonobacteraceae bacterium
CCTGTGGTTTGTTGGCCTACATTGATAAAGAAAACGGTCAAGTGCGGCGTTTTGAGGGCAATCCTTACCATCCGGGTAGTCGTGGCCGCAACTGTGCTAAGGGGCCAGCCACGATCAACCAGATCAATGATCCTGAACGCATCCTCTACCCGCTCAAGCGTGCTGGCAAGCGTGGTGATGGCAAATGGCAGCGCGTGAGTTGGGACGAAGTGTTGGACGTGTTTGCAACGAAGATTCGCGCCGCGCTAGTCGAGGAGAGACGCGACGAGGTGATGTATCACGTTGGGCGACCCGGCCACGATGGCTATATGGAGCGCGTATTAGGCGCGTGGGGCGTCGATGGGCATAACAGCCATACAAATGTCTGCTCGTCCTCCGCGCGTTTCGGCTACCAGATCTGGTGCGGCAATGACCGACCATCGCCCGATTACGCTAATGCACGTTTTATTCTGCTCATCAGTTCACACCTGGAGACTGGTCACTACTTCAATCCGCAGGCCCAGCGTATTATCGAGGGCAAGATGAAGGGTGCGAAACTGGCAGTGATGGACCCGCGCCTCTCCAACACTGCTAGCACGGCTGATTACTGGCTACCCACTTGGCCCGGTTCTGAGGCTGCGGTACTGCTGGCTATGGCCCGTGTGATTTTGGCGGAGGGACTGTATAACCGCGAGTATATGCGGCGTTGGGTCAACTGGGAGGAGTTTCTAGCCGCTGAGCATCCCCATGAGCCGCGTACCTTTGAGCGTTTCATCGAGCTACTTCTCACGCTTTACGCCGAGTACACGCCAGAGTTTGCGGCACAGGAAAGCGGCCTCGATCCCGCCATGATCGTTGATCTAGCACGACAGATTGGTCAGGCTGGCACAACGTTCGCGGCCCATACCTGGCGAGCGGCCACGGCTGGCAATCTGGGCGGCTGGCAAGTCTCACGCGCCATCTGGTTTCTCTCAGTCCTGACTGGCAGTGTGGGTACGCCAGGCGGCACGGCGCTCAATAGCTGGAACAAGTTTGTGCCTGCGCCCTTTCTCAAGCCATCCCCTTCGCAGGTTTGGAACGAACTGCTCTTCCCGCCTGAATATCCGCTAGCTAACTACGAGATGAGTATTCTGCTGCCCTACTTCTTGCGCGAGGGACGCGGCAAGCTTGCGGCATATTTCACGCGTGTCTACAATCCTGTCTGGACCAATCCCGACGGGACAGCCTGGATTGAGGCGCTGAGCAACGAGCAGCAGATCGAACTGCACGCGGCCCTGACGCCAGTCTGGAGCGAGACGGCTTGGTACGCCGACTATGTGCTGCCGATGGGACACGCTAGCGAGCGTCACGATCTGATGAGCCAGGAGACGCACGCGGCCCGCTGGATCGGCTTCCGTCAGCCTGTACTGCGTGTTTACAAAGAGCACAATGGTGAGCAGGTTGAGTTTACCTATCAGGCCAACCCCGGCGAAGTTTGGGAAGAGGATGAGTTCTGGATCGAACTTTCCTGGCGCATCGATCCTGATGGCAGCCTGGGCATTCGCAAATACTTCGAGTCGCCCTATAGGCCCAACCAGAAGCTCACCATCGAGGAATATTATCGCTGGATTTTCGAGAACAGCGTGCCCGGTTTGCCCGAAGTTGCAGCTAAAGAGCATCTGACACCACTGGCATATATGCGCAAGTACGGGGCTTTCGATATTCCCCAAGAGCAAGCGCCGGTCTATCAGATCAACGAGCGCGAACTGAGCGCTGCCGAGATGGTTGACGCGCAGGTCGATGAACGCAGCAACAGGATCGTGAAGCATGGTGTGCCCATTGGCGTGCAGATCGATGGCAAGCCGCGTGAGGGCTTTCTCACGCCGTCACGCAAACTCGAATTTTACTCTGCCACCATGCCGGAATGGGGTTGGCCTGAGTACGCCATTCCCGGCTATACGCACAGCCATGTCCATCCCTCGCAGATCGACGCGGCTAAGGGCGAATACCTGCTGATCCCCACCTTTCGCCTGCCGACGCTGATTCACACACGTTCGGGCAATGCCAAGTGGCTCTACGAGATCTCCAACGCCAACCCGGTCTGGCTTGCACCCGTCGATGCGGCGCGTGTAGGCGTGCAGACGGGCGACCTGATTCGTGTGGCGACGGAGATTGGCTACTATGTCAATCGTGCCTGGGTCACTGAAGGGATTCGCCCTGGCGTCGTGGCCTGCTCACACCATCTGGGTCGCTGGCGACTGGATAACAGCCAGGGCGTGGACCGCTGGGCTTCGGCTTTGGTTTCGCTGGGTCGCGACGAGCAGGGAAGTTGGCGTATGCGCAGTCTGGAGGGTATCAAGCCGTTCGAGAGCACTGATCCCGACTCGTCACGCATTTTCTGGCGTGAGGGCGGCGTGCACCAGAACTTGATTTTCCCAGTCCATCCCGATCCGGTCAGTGGTATGCATTGCTGGCACCAGAAAGTGACCGTTAGCGCTGCCCATGCGGATGATCGGTACGGGGATGTTTTTGTCGATACACGTAAAGCCTATCAAGTTTACCAAGAGTGGATGTCCATGACGCGGCCCCAGAGCGGGCGGGCCGATGGCTTGCGTCGTCCACTCTGGATGCTCCGGCCCTACCGACCAGCCGTGAGCGCGTTTCACCATTCATAGCGCGTTTCATCATTTATAAGGAGGATACAAAGATGTACTTCAAGCAGCTTGTCAAAGAAGACCTGGGTTGTGCCAGCTATATCGTTGGATGTCCTGATGCTGGAACCTGCGCCGTCGTGGACCCGCGCCTCGACATGGTTGAGGAAATTCTCGCGCTCACCTCGGCGAAGGGTATGCGCATCACCGCCGTGATCGAGACGCACAACCACGCCGACCACATTTCTGGGCATGGCGAACTGGCTAGCCGTACGGGTGCATACATCTATGTGCATGAGCAAGCGGGCGTGGCCTACCCGCATTGCACTCTCAAAGACGGTGATGAGCTGACCTTTGGCGTCGTTACCATACGCGTCCTGCACACGCCCGGCCATCGTCCCGAACATATTGCCCTGACCGTCGCGGATACCAGTCGTGGCGACGATCCCTGGCTGGTGCTGACTGGCGATTCGCTGTTCATCGGCGACGTGGCGCGTCCCGATCTCGCGGTTCCTGGCATCGAGGGCGCGGACGCTTTGTATGACAGCATCTTTGAGCGTCTTTTGAAGTTGGAGGATGGCGTCGAGGTCTATCCCGCCCACGTGGCTGGCTCGCTGTGTGGACGCGGCATGAACGCCAAGACCAGTTCGACCATCGGTTTTGAGCGCAAACATAATCCCGCAGTAGCCCCGTGTGCACGCGCCGAGTTTATTCGCGACATCAACGAGCATTTGCCGCAACGTCCGCCCAACATGTCCATTATCGTCGAGCGCAACCGTGGCGATTACACGCAAACCGTGCCCGTCCTAGTCCCTTGTGCACTCACTCCCGTGAATTTCCAGCATGAGAGCGAGCAACACGCTCTGGTCATCGATACGCGTGCACCTGAGCAGTTTGGTGCGGGCCATATTCCCGGTGCGCTCCATGCTGCTTTGCATGGTTCAGCCTTCGCTACACGCGTCGGTTTTATCGCGCCCGCCGAGAGTCGCCTGTTGTTGGTTGTCGAGAACGAGGCGGACTTGCATGAGGCTTGCACACAACTTGCGGTAGTGGGCTACGATCAGGTGAGCGGCTATCTGGCTGGTGGTATGGATGCTTGGCAAGCTGCTAACCAGCCTGTGCAAGAACTGGCACAATTGCGCGT
>JBDTBU010000029.1:0-4339 GCA_039923935.1 Ktedonobacteraceae bacterium
GTGACCAATGCAGCGACGCCAACCTACGCGTCGGACGGATTACTCTCGCTGGGTGCTTTCATGGCGAGCCAGACGCAGGAGCCAGCCTACGCGCCAAGCACGCAACACGCCTATACGGGACAATGGCCGCAATTCAACACGCCAACGCCTGACGCGTCCCAGGCCACGCGCCTGCCCGGTCTGGTCCTACCCAGCCGTCCAACACAGCAGCCCGGTGCTGCCGCGCCCAACCCGTTGCATAGAACACGCCTGCTACCCTCGCGTCCCAGCACAGACCAGCTTCCATCGTTCGTCCCTGACCCCACGACCGACAAGCAACCACAACTCGTCGGCGCAGGAGTTGGCAACGGACGCTCAAATGGCCTGCTGAGCCGCTACCGCGACGTGCAGAGTGGGCAATAACCAAACTTTACAAGCATGACGGAGATGGATGGGGGAAAACCTACCTCTTATGGAGGAGACAGATGCTCATAACGATATTCATGGCTGGTAGTGCCTTTGAAAAAATCGGCATGAAGCGTGGTAGCAACCCGTTGGAAACCCAAGGACTCAATCAATTTGATGGATGCCATATTTCGCATATCAATCTCGGCTACGACCTTTTGGATATGGTAGTCATCAAACAGGAGATTCAGGATGCGCCCACATCCTTCCTTGGCGTACCCCTGTCTCCAGAATGCAGGAAAGAAGATATAGGCAAGGTAGGCAGTCGCATCAGGGCAAACCGTCGCTTGAAGGGTTCCCACATACCTGTCCTCTTTTCGTAAGCGCACCGCCCAATTGAGCCACGCTTCCTGCTCATCAGGGGATATTCTGGAACAGAGCCGTTGGTAGCGGGCAGTGAGCGCATCTAATGAGACTGGACAGTTCTCCGGGATATATTCATAGATGGCATCTGTTTGGAGATGCTCGTACAAAACAAGTGCATGAGAGAGCTGAAGTGGTTCAAGCAAAAGGCGAGGCGTCTCAAGAAGTGCTTCAGCTTCAATTAAATGCAATGGGTTCTCTCCCTGTTCTTTTTCATTGTGAAGGATATTGCTTATCCTGCGGCTTTGCGTCCTACCACAATCTGACGGGTGCCGCGCCCAAACGGTTTCCAATCGTAATCGCCATAAATCGCCTCGATATTGAAACCGCTAGCTAGGAAAAGCAGTTGCAGTTCGCGTGGAAAAAACATGTGCATATCGAGTTTGGTCAGATAGCGTTCGTGCTCGCCTGTCTCAAAAAACTTCTCATGCGTCCCAGTAATATGCTGCAATTGCTCAATCGGATCGTACTTGCGGCTCGTGTAGAGTAGCATCGTGAATTCATCCGGTACCTCAATTTCATCTTCCAGGTAGACATGCGAGGGACGGTTCAGAGCATTGCTGAGATAGTCGATATCGGGCAAAAAGACATCAACCACAAAACGTCCGTCGGGGGCAAGATGCTCGTAGGTGTTTTTGAACGCGCCAAGCTGCTGCTCGATTTCATAGAGATGCGAGATCGAGTTAAAGGGCAGGAAAATCAGATCGTACGCGCCCTTGTGTGGCAACGTGTATGCGCTCATATCACCCGTGTGCAAGGTTACGCGCTGCTGCACAGTCTCAGACTCATCTGCCAGTTTGCGTTGGTAGGCTGCTAACATCCCTTCCGAAATATCCACGCCGTCCAGCAGAAAGTCGCCAGGGCCGCGCAATAGTTCTATACCAATGCGCCCACTGCCGCAGGCCAGTTCTAGTACGCGCTGTGGCATATAGCGCATGAGCAACTCTTTCCAGAACGGCAAATCCTGTTCTGACTGGCTCTGATATTCAAGGTCGTAATCTTCCGCACGCTCATAATAGTCGCCAACTGCATAGGGCATAGTTTTCGGTCCTCCACATACAATACACACAGAAATACACATCACAAAACGCTCTGGGATGGCATCGCACCCTCGCGATATAGGGACAAGACTACCATAGAGTGGCAGGGAAATACAAGCCAGACCCGCGTCTCACCACAACTACACTGCCTTTTCCACCTGGCTAGCTAACAGCACGCCCACAATGAAAACGATCAGGCCCAGCGGCAAGAAAAGCGGCCAGATAAACTGCAAGAGCACACAGAGCATTGCCAGCACGAACGCTGGCTGCATCAATGTACGATAGCGTGTAAAGAAACCGCGTCGCAGCCACAGACGAGCCAAAGCGGTTGCCAGCAACAATCCTCCCACAAAGACCAAGCTCAGAAGCGCCACAGGCCAGTGCCACAGGTTCCCAGTCAGTTGGATACCAGTCTGCAAAAGTGGCAGGCCGCTGATCCGTGGGTCTTGCCAAGTGAGCAGGAGGCAAGCGAGAGCAGCCAGCCACACCGACCAGCGTTCAGCACCTCCCATGCCTGGGCGTGAGGGCGCTAACAAACGTGCAAAAACCACACACGCAAACAGACTGAGTAAGAGCAGCACGACTATGGTCAGCAAGGCCAGGATATCCGCCGCCTGACCAGGAAATTGCTGCGATGCTGACCAATGCACTACCACGCTTTTGAACGGGCCGAAAAACCCTTGCAGGATCAACGCAACAGCTAGCAGAGCCAGAACCAGCACACGTTCCAACTGTATCAGCAAAACACGCAGCCCTTTTAGCCACGCGTCGAGACTGGCTGAGGGATGCGATTGGCGTCGAAAGTGGCAGATGGCGAGGGCGATCAGTCCTAACGGCAAGCCGATCAGCAACCCATAGATCACAAAAGAGGGTAACTGAGTTACCAGCAACAAAAACTGCTGATTAGCCGCTTGCTGATCCATCGCCGCGCTATGTGGAGTGACCTGAGCCTGCCAGTACGCGCTATCGAACAGTGCGCAGATGGTAGCCAGGCCCAACGTCACCGCGTGATCCAGCCAAGTGAAAGGCAAGGGGCGGCGCAAACGGAGCAACGCAATAAAGACCAATAGTACTAGAATTGGCTCGATAAGCTGGTAGAGGGTCGCAAAGGTCAACATAGTAATGCTTAATGGGAAGGTATTCGTAGAAAAAAACGGTATCTTGATGCTCTGACCCAGTTGACTGAACAGGGCCGCTACTACCAGCGTGAGCAGAAACAGGGCCACGCGTGTCAGAATGCCTGGACGGCGCTCGTCTGGCTGCGTGGATGCTGGTTGGCGCGTGAAGAATGCCATGAGTGCGCAAACCAGTGGCACGAGGACGCAAAAGACATTTGCCTGGGCCAGATGTTGCAAAAGATCATTCGAGGGTGCGTTACCAGCCAAAAACTGCTGCAACTCATTATAACCAAAAGTATACTGCAAAGGCGCAAAAGCCAGCGCCACCAGCAGCAACGTGAAACGCGACAAGCCCGCGAAAGGTCGAGCGTAGCGAAACACAGCCAACAAAGCGAAACCAGCCAAGCTCCATACTAGGATTGGCAAAAGAAGTTGCGCGTTAGCAGGCGTGAGAAACGGCAGTTGCGCAGCCTCATTGCGACCAAAACCGTAGTGGAGTAGTGCACAACTGCCTGCCAGAAACCCCAACTGCAATTGATCGACCCAAGCCAAACGTTTCGCTGGACGTAACAGACAGACAATTGCACCCAACAGCAGAAGTAGAGCACATACCTGATTCAGCGTGATGAGCGGCAAATAGTGCTGCTCCAAGTCCACCATATCAGGCAGTGCTTGCAGAGTTAGACCAGCTATGACAAGCCCGCCACCCATCAAGCCAAAGATACTCCGCAAAACGGGATCAGTCAAACGCTCGTCTCTGAGGTTCCCCACCAGCAAGCAGAGCAGACCGAAGATCAGCGCCAGGTCCGTCAGATGGGGAGCATCCGGCGCGGTTTTCAAAAGATACAGGCTGCCACCCAGGACCAGCACCAACGCTGTCAGCAACACGCCCACAAAGCGAGGCGTCCAGACGCGTGGGTCCCAGGACCAATTGTCCACAGCCTGTCCCATGCTCCTCCACCATTGGGCAGGAAACGCTCGCAACGAACTTCCCAAGCTCGCTGAGCCAACTGCCTGTAGCGCCACTGCCAGGCTACCGAACAAGCTGCTCCCAACGACGCCAAGTCCCGCCAATGGCAAACGTACACGCAGCCTGGAGCTACGTTTGGGTTGAGCTGCCCCACTGGAAGTGCCGAACTGATAGGTCACAGCATTGGGATCGTAGGTCTCGTTGCTGGCAAGCCTGACGGAACTCACCAGAGCCGCACGTATCGCAGTGAGGCGGCGCTGTACCGCATTAGCATCAACAGGGCGATCTTCCGGTTTCGCCTCTACCATCTGTTCTACCAACACACACAGTTCAGCAGGTGCCTGGGAATTAAAAAAATCCACTGGCTGAAAATCACACCGATGGGCCTGCGTGTTCGACTGCGG
>JBDTBU010000030.1:0-6020 GCA_039923935.1 Ktedonobacteraceae bacterium
TCATAGGTTTTGAACACGCCCACGAAAATTTTTCCTCGACCACAGACCGGGCAACGCTGGCGCAGGCTGCGGGCCAATAGTACAGATAGGCTACTGGATGACATAATGGTCCCTTTCGTTCTTGCCTATCTGTATGATACCAAAAATGAACACAGATTGCGCATGTTTCTCAAGCTAGAAGCAAGTCAGTCCTCGTCCCCGAAGTAGCTTCACACTGCGTTGGCTACCCAGGAGGAGACTTCTCCCTCCTCTGGCTGCTGCACACGCGTGGTTTGGCAATCCAGCAGATGGTTGATATCATTGATCTGCTCATCCATCCAGAGCGTGAGATCTTGCCGTTCAACGATGCGCCGGGCCTGAGCAGATTTGTTGCGCCGTTCGTCATCTGAGAGCGTCAAGGCTGTATACAACGCCTGTGCGGTTTCTGTGACATCGATAGGCGAGGTAGGTATGCAGGCTTTGCCCAATTGTTGGAAAGCCCCCACAGTGCGCGAGAGAACCAGTAAACCATGCTGCTGGTTGACTGCTGGCCCTTCTTTGGCTACCAAGTTCATGCCGTCGATGATCGGATTGACCAGCAGAACATCATAAAATTGCATCGCAGCCAAAGCTCTGGTGCGGTCATTATCACAGAACGCAGTAATCGGCTGCCAGTCCGGCGTGCCATATTGCTGATTGACATCGTTGATGATTTTCATCACATCAGCGGTGTAGCGTTTGTATTCGGGCAAGCTCTGACGCGAGGGTACCAGAAAGGCCAGAAAGGTAACATGACCACACAATTCTGGGTGCGTTTCGAGTAACTGAGCGTAGGCCTGGAAACCGCGTACAAGGTTTTTGGTTGGTTCAATGCGATCAACGCGCATAATGGTTTGTTTTCCCAAAAAGGGGCGAATCTTCTCGGCAGCGCGTTTGCCAGCAGCACTGTTGATGACTTTGCGTTCGGCAGTGACGGAGATCGAGATGGGGTAAGCGCGGGTCTGCGTGCGGTGGCCTTGCCACCAGACAGCTCCTTCTTCAAAGTCCACGACGGCTCCATCAAGGATCGTGCCAGCGCCTTCCAGAAAGTTGCGGGCATCGCGTGGAGTTTGGAAGCCAATGATGTCATTGCCGGCCAATCCCTGGTAGAGGTCTTGAGCGATATTGCTGGGCAGGAAGTGCCAGCAGCGCACATCAGGCCAAGGGATATGAATAAACTGCTGTATCACAATCGTCGGGTGTTTCTCGCGAATCATTCTGGGGGCCAAATAGAGGTGGTAGTCGTGCAACATGACGACTGGTCGAGTTTGCTCGCTCTCGATTTCGGCAATTACCGCGTCAGCGATGGCCTGATTAGCCACGCGATACCCGTTTTCCCAGGCATCCTGAATCTTTTTTGCTTTGGCGTAATCTTCGTTGGGATTGTACATATAGTGTTGTAAGAACCAGAGTAACTGGTTACTGATCTGCTCGTAGTGCTTACGGTAGGCAGCTTTGGAGATTGCCACGTAGCGCAAGTGTATTTTTTGCCCATAGGCGTGCGAGGGCAGGCGACCCTCATGTTGTTGTGACTCTTTGATAGCTAGCCGATCACCCTCGGTCATAGCCATCGCGACCCAACTCATCTCCATCTGTTTGCCCGCGTCGATCAAGGCGGTAATCACACCACCAGAACCTCGGCGAGATTTTAAGACATGCTCCTGAGCCATATAGTATTCGATGGGGCCGCGATTGGTGGCAACAATCAGGCGCTGGGCATGGAGGGATTGTGGCTTGGCAGTCTTAATGTTGATGGGTATTGACATGCTGATCCTTTCTCTTTAAGAGCGTTGCCTGGCACACTGCATCTGTTGTACGCTCTACTCTCCGGTGCTTGTCTGTTCCGCAGGTCTATGGAGTACGCGATATTATGTACGCCCTACTCTCGGTGTGTGTGTGATTTCAATCGTACACAGTACTGTGGTCTGAGATACGGTGGCACAACACTGCGCACTAATATATATGCGCGACGGCGTGATAAAGTGCCACTTATGCAGCGTGGTAGGGTAAAGGTCCTAGTTTTCGGGCATGGCTCTCTCATTTCCAGTGAGCATATCTCTAGCATACACATCGAAAAGACTACCTATGATACGAATGGATGGCCCTTCTCGAATACAAATCCATTCATATCATAGCATTCGTTGCTGTGGAGAGGACTGGCACAAGCAGTTTTTTCAGCCATGTCACGTATGAAATACCTCGCTGAATCAAGTCGCATAGGGAAACCAGATTTTTGTGATTGCGGTAAAAATAGGTATTACAGGCTTAAACAACAGCGATTTGCGCCGAAAGAGGCATGGTCCTGGTACATTGGTACCGAAATAGTCCAACATATACCACCTCAGTGGAAAGATGAGTGATAATAGTGAAAGAGATATCCATTCTGTTGGATGTTGATGGGTTCTATGTCTCAGAAATAAATGTGAACACTACCTGAGCTATATTATCAAGAGGAAATTGACCTGTCGAACCAGCGGCGGAGTCGAGAGGAGCAAAGAGTGAACGTGAAAACAGAACGCAAGTGGTTCTGGCGCATCGTGGATATGATCAATCCGTTGCGCGATCCTAGCTTAGTCGTCGCCGCCGTACTGACTTTTATTGAAGAGACGGGGCAACATGACATTTGGTATATCGTTATCCTGGTGGCCCTGTTAAACTGGATTGCTGTGCGTGGTGTGGTCTGGTTGATTGTGAATTTTGCTTTTGCCAGTACGTTTATTGGCCGTCGTCTCTGGTGGGCTATCAGACATCCGCGCCTAGCTTGGCGTATCTTGGATGCAGTTGGGCACGAGGAGATTGTGATTGGTGGCACCTCTGGCTTTGGCGAGAGCGTGATGCTTTCAGACGGCTCGACCATTATGATGAACCCCCTCTTGAGCGCCAGTGGTATTCAAATCGTGGGTGAGCTGCCTGCGGGCACGGAAATCCCCATGCTGAATATGCCCAATGGGCAGGTCATGCCTGACTTTTCTACTTTTGGCGGTGGTTCTGGCTTTTTTCCCAATACTGGAGCGATGATGCCCAATACGAGCATGAATGGTCAAGCATCGATGGCCTTTTCACAAATGCAACAAATGGGCGGCGGTTATGGTGGTCAGCAGACCACTGACGGGTACCCTCAGGCGTTCCCTCAGCCTTCTATGGAGGAAGAGCGTTTGCGCCAACAAATGCAGGCCGTTACCCGTCTGATTGACGACTGGGTGCAGTATACAGAAGAGAAGTGGCGCACCATTAGTGATAGCCAGTTGGGCTGGAAGCCGTTGCGTGGCCGTTGGAGTGGTTGGGACGACATTTTTCAGGATGCATACGCCGCAAAAACCTCTGATCCGATGGCCCAGGCCGCGCAGCTTGCCGGTGAAGCCAACTCGCGCCGTTACGAGTTCTCGAAAGACAAGGGGTCCGCAGCCTCGGCTGTAGCCTGTTTCTTACGCGACATGATGACCTTGCGCCAGGGTATCGATATGCAGCGCCCTGAAAAAGCGAATACCGCAGAGACGCCCGTGTATCGTGCAGATCCTCAAAAGCCGAGTATGCAATTTGGCGGCATGAGCACTGGTCCCCTGAAAGGACGAAGCAATAGCTCACCACGCAATTCCCTGATCCGCCGTCCAGGCCCGGTCTTTGTTGACGCCGACGCGCAACGCTAACTAGATGACACAGCAAAGTGAGAGGCGGACAAAATATGGTAGAAACACATTTTGTCCGCCTCTCACTTTGCTGCGTTGAAGAGATGTTTGCTTCCTTGCCTCAGACCGGGATAGAATACAGGTGCGAGAGATTCATAATAGTGGAGGTTTTTTTATGATGTCAAACAACGTAAACGGGATTACAACAATTGAAGATGTCATTGCGCATGAGATACTGGATTCGCGAGGCAATCCGACGGTTGAGGTAGAGATACTGCTGATGGGCGGCGGACGCGGGAGCGCGGCTGTTCCTTCGGGAGCATCTACAGGTGCCCACGAGGCAGTAGAATTGCGCGATGGAGACAAAGGTCGTTACAATGGGAAAGGCGTGCTGAACGCGGTCCAGAACGTCAATACCATCATTCGCGATGCCATTGTAGGACTTGACGCGGCAGACCAAGTGATGATGGACGAGTTGATGATCGAGCTAGATGGGACACCCAACAAGGGAAAGCTGGGGGCCAATGCCATCCTGGGCGTTTCTCTGGCTACAGCGCGTGCGGCAGCCAACGCGCAACAATTACCGCTCTATCGCTATTTGGGCGGCGTTTCTGCCCGCACATTGCCAGTGCCAATGATGAATATTTTGAACGGCGGCAGGCACGCGGATAACTCAACCGACATGCAGGAGTATATGGTTTTGCCAGTGGGTGCGTCATCGTTCCGTGAGGCTTTGCGCATGGGTGCAGAGGTCTATCACAGCTTGAAAAAAGTGCTGCATGATCGCAAATTCAATACCAATGTAGGCGATGAGGGCGGTTTTGCACCCTCGCTCAGCTCGAACCGCGAGGCTCTGGAAGTGATCGTTGCAGCCATCGAGGCTGCTGGCTACAAGCCCGGTCAGGATATTTTCCTGGGTATGGACCCCGCTTCGACTGAGTTTTATAAGGACGGCAAGTATGTGTTGGCTCGTGAGGGTCGCACGCTGACCTCTAGCCAGATGATCGATCTCTACGAGCAGTGGATGAACGAATATCCGATAGTGACCATCGAGGACGGTCTGGCCGAGGATGACTGGGAAGGCTGGGCAGAGATGCGCCAACGCCTGGGGCAGCGTGTCCAGCTTGTTGGAGACGATCTGTTTGTGACCAACACCAGCCGTCTCAAACGTGGTATCCAGGAGCATACAGCCAATTCAATCCTGATTAAGCTCAATCAAATTGGTACGCTAACCGAGACGCTTGAGGCTATCGAGATGGCTAAACGTGCCTCGTTCACTGCTGTGATCTCGCATCGTTCTGGGGAGACTGAGGATACCACGATTGCTGATCTGGTTGTGGCGACCAACGCCGGGCAGATCAAGACTGGTGCACCATCCCGCAGCGAGCGTGTCGCCAAATACAACCGCCTATTGGTCATCGAAGAGGAATTGGGGGATGCAGCCCGTTATGCAGGCTTCAGCGCCTTTTATAATGTGCCGACGCTCTCTAATAAGGGGTAAACATTTTCTCGACAAGATATATTGCTGGGTCACCAACCCAGCAATATATCTTGTCATGTTCTGGAACGCTGCTCTATGGTATTCTATAGAAGATATTTAGACATGTTTGCTCTGCATTTGATCTGAGCAAAGAGAGGTAGTATGTTGCAACAACGTTCAAAAGATGCTGCAAGCGGCCAGGCACGCCAGTCAGCACATGTTATTCATTATAATCTGAGCTATGTGGTGCAGGGAGGAGCCGAATACGGGACCGATGGTGCCATTGTTTTGCTACACGACCTGCTGGGCGGCGCATTTACGTGGGATGCCATTTTGCCGCAACTGGCTAGCTTGCAACGGGCGGTCTATGCCATCGATATGCTAGGCTATGGCTTGTCTGACCATCCCTGGCCAGCCGATACGTCAGTGTGGGGCCATGCCGATTGCTTGGCACTGCTCTTCAACCAGCTTAACCTGACCAACATTGTGCTGGTTGGTCACGGCCTGGGCGGCGGTGTCGCGCAGGTGTTGGCCACGCGCCTGAGTGCTGAACGGGTTGCGTCCCTGGTGCTGATCGACACCATCTGCTACGAACATGCCTTCGCGCCAGACTGGCCTCTAGCCGATATGAAGAAAAGCCAAGACCCCGAATTGCCTGGAAATGTCGAACTCGCCGATATGCAGCGTGAACTGCGTGCGAATTTGCCCAACGCGGTGGTCAATACCACCGCCTTCGCCAAGGTGCTCGATCAGTACGCCGAACCCTGGAACAGCCATCTGGGCAAAGAAGTGCTCTACCAGCATGTGCGCTTGCTCGTCCCCTATTATTCCAACGCCGTCTCGTCCGATTTAAAGGTTCTGGGCAGGCCCGTACTTATTATCTGGGGCGAAAAAGA
>JBDTBU010000031.1:0-17078 GCA_039923935.1 Ktedonobacteraceae bacterium
GAACGACGCGCATTGCTGCCCCAGCCTGGCAGTCACGACGCGCTACAAATGGAACGGCACGAATTTTAGCGTGCTGAATGCGGAAGCGTCACCGCTAGCCACACCCAGAGCCTAACACACCTTATCAAGCCTACGATAATAGGAGAATTTACCAAAACTTTACGGTTTTCTTACACATTACGTGGCTTTTTTAGGTATTCTAACAAGGGACGCCTCTTTTATTCATGGCTGACAATCTATATGTATTGAGCAAAACCGTGAGTTGCTCTGCATAAAAATACGTTATAGGAAAAGAACTATGGTATTGGATGCTCGGAAAAAGCCCTTTTCTGCTTTTATTCAGTCAAAACTGAGTATAAAACTTATTTTAAGCCATTTACTTGTAGCTCTAGGATCGCTACTTGTACTCATAATCGTAATTTCTGTAGCTATCCAAAGCTATTTTATCAATTCCCAGTATGAATTGATACATGCGCAATCACTATATGCTGCTCCATATTATGAAAATCTCTATCTCAGGATTGGAAGTTCTTGGGACCATATTCTTCCCTTTGATGTACAAAGTGATGGCCCCTCGCTGTTGATTATTGAAGATCAATCCGCTCATATCATCATACAGCAAGTGCCTCGATATCTCTCATTAAGCCAAGCAGAGACATCTCTGATCCAGCAAAATATGACAAAAGCTCTTGCAGGGGAGACTGTGACAGGCTATCTGCAAGACGGTGGGTCTCAGGTTTTCTCAGGATATTATGCCTGTCTGCCTCTCACTGTGCATGGTCAAATCATTGGAGCCATGCTTTTTGCGCATCCTGAGGTTTACCCACAAGGTTTTTCGCCAAATAGCTTTCTCACAAACGTTTCTACAGCTCTACTCTTTTCAGGTGCAATAATTGCTCTCATTGTCGCTTTTTCAAGCCTCTTTTTCGTGCACAGGCTTACTCGTCCTCTCGTCATTATGAAGTATGCTGTAGATAAACTATCGGCTGGGAATTATGCAGAGCGTATCCCTGGTCCTCTTCCTACAGACGAGCTTGGTCAACTGGCACTCTCGTTTAATAACATGGCGAGACAGATAAAAGAAGATATCGATGCTTTACAGCGTCAAGAACACTATCGGCGAGAAATTACAGCGAATATTGCGCATGATCTTTCCACACCGCTAGCCTCTATCCAAGGTTTTAGCGAGGCTTTAGCCGATGGTCTCATCCAGGATGAACAAGCCCGCTCTGACGCGTATAACGTAATCATTCGTGAGAGTGGGCGTTTATCGCTGCTGATCAAAGACATTCAACAGCTTTCATCGTTAGAATCAGGCCAGCTTTCTTTCGACTATGCTCCAGTTGATCTGGCTACGCTGGTCAAGGAAACAGTCGAAGTGATTGCGCGACAGTGTGAAGAAGCGGGGATTGCGCTTCAGAACAACATTGAGCAAAACGACGAGCTTCTCATTTATGCTGACAGCAATCGAATTATTCAGGTATTACTCAATCTCTTTGACAATGCCAGGCATCACACTCTAGCAGGCGGAACGATTACGATAGAAAGTGCACTCGACAATGAACAGGTTACACTCTGGATCAAGGATACTGGACATGGTATCGCCCCCGAAGACTTACCACACATTTTTGATCGTTTCTATCGTGCAGATCCATCGCGTACATATGCCACAGGTGGCAGCGGTTTAGGTCTGGCCATCGTGAAAACCATTGTGACGCTGCACGGTGGGACCATCCACGCGGAGAGCATACCAGGGCAGGGAACTACTGTGATTATGGCTTTTCGGGCTGCTTCTACGCAAGCGACGTAACTATGTGACCAACAAATACCCTTCGCATGGTACAATAACACCAACATTCTCTCGACTTCTATACAATTTGGAGAACACAACTACATGAGTACTCGATCCTCCGGGCGTACACGCCCGTTTGTTTTGATTATTATGGATGGCTGGGGCATCAATCCGCGCAAGGATGGTAACGCTATTGCTATGGCGCGTACGCCCAACCTGGATACATTGGCTAGTCAGTGGCCGCATGGTTCGGTACGCACCTCTGGCCTAGCGGTTGGTCTGCCAGAGGGCCAAATGGGCAATTCGGAGGTTGGTCACCAGAATATCGGAGCAGGTAAACGCGTGTTGCAGGACTATACGCGTGTCAGCGAGTCGATCAAGGATGGCTCCTTCTACCAGAATCCCGCGCTACTCAAGGCTATCGAGCATGTAAAGAAGAACACGTCCTGTTTGCATATTTGCGGCCTATTGGGTAATGGCGGGGTCCATGCCCATTCCAGCCATCTCGAAGCATTGCTGCGGTTAGCTCAGATGCATGCCATTGATGAGGTCTTTATCCACTCGTTCACCGATGGCCGCGATTCTTCGCCCACTGGCGGTGTGGAGTTTATGAAGCAGCTCGAAACACGCGCTCGCGAGATCAATCCTGAGCATCCGGCGCAGGTTGCAACGGTGACTGGCCGCTACTATGCGATGGACCGCGATAATCGTTGGGACCGCACTGGCAGCACGTACCTAGCTATGACACGCGGCTTGGGATTGCAGGCCAATTCTGCTGTAGAGGCAATCCAGCAATCGTACGCACAGAAGGCCACTGACGAGTTTATTCTGCCAACGGTCATCATGCAGGACGGGCATCCTGTGGCGATGGTCAAAGAGGGTGACGCGCTGATCCACTACAATTTTCGGCCTGATCGTGCTCGCCAGTTGACCAAGGCGTTTGTGATGCCAGAACTCCCGCATCAGGCCGAAGGCACGTTCAACCGTGGCCCGCGCCTGCACGATCTCCAGTTTGTGATGATGACTGAGTACGAGGCTGGCCTGGATGCGGCGGTAGCTTTCCGTGCCGATGAGGTCGAGATGCCTATCGCCCGCGTGATCTCTGAGCAGGGTTTGAGACAGTTTCATACCGCCGAGACCGAAAAATACGCTCATGTGACCTACTTCATCAATGGACGCCGCGAGACGCCCTTCCCTGGTGAAGACCGTTTTCTTGTACCCTCTCCTAAAGTGGCTACCTACGATCTCCAGCCCGAAATGAGTGCGGCAGGTATTACGAAGACTGCCGTCGAGCGTATTCGTAGCGGGGATTATGATTTTATCGTCATGAACTACGCCAACGCCGATATGGTCGGGCACACTGGCATAATGGAGGCCACGATTAAGGGTGTCGAGGTGGTTGATGCTGGTGTGGGCAAGATTGTGGAGGCGACGCTGGCTGTGGGTGGCAGCTTGCTCATCACAGCCGATCACGGGAACGCGGAACAACTGATCGATTACACAACGGGCCAGCCCTTTACCGCGCACACAACTAACCCTGTGCCGATCTACTTGGTGGTCCCACAACTAACTCAGGCCCACCTGCGGACCGATGGCATTCTCGCCGATGTTGCCCCAACGATCCTAGACATCCTACATATCCCGCAGCCCAAAGATATGAGCGGACGTTCGCTGCTCCAAAGCTGACCTATAATACAGAAGTTATCCACATATTTCAGTGAAATATGTGGATAACTTCTGTATTTTGTGGATAAATAGCCGAAACGGTCTACATATTGTGGTGGATGATTGGCAAATGCACTATTCCCAACGGCCAAGCGCCCCAAGCATTCCAGGTGCGAGGCACATTCCATAAGTGCAGACTTTAGCCATCCAGCCCCACCTCATTCCCGAATGAGACAGGTAGCCTCTGGCTCTCTTCTCTGGCCGCTCCGATTATGCTCCGATCACCTGCATCCATTGTAAGAGACGTGCCTGACGTTCGGCGTTGTCCTGAGCAAAGGTTAGTGGTCGCCCGCGAGCATCGATGACCAGACCAACTAGCCCGCCATCGATCTCTTCAGCAGCGCGTGCCCGTTCGCCCACACCCAGGCCAACGTCAACCGTCGATGCTGGATAGAGCGAGAGTAAAGCCTGCTCGTTGACCTGCAAGGGGATGACTTCGATAGAGCCGCTCATAACCTCGGCTGTCACTTTGCGCCCGTTGCTATATTCTACATCAACGCGAATCGCTGGCTGTCCAACTGGCAGATCGCCAAATGGCACAACACACGTTCCCAGACGGTGCATGACCGCATCGTTCTCGTTCACCTGCACCGCCGCAACCGGCGAGACAGTCGCGACTGCCCCCAATTGCGAGATCAGCATGGTACGGTCCAGCACCATCGAGGTAACGCCGCGTGGCTGCAAGGCATCGAGCAACAGGAGCATGGCCTGACCATATTTGGGCGCGTGCGCTAGCACGCCACCAGTGGCCAGGATCAGGTCTGCGCTAAACTGCCTGCTTTGAGCGTGTGCCCCCGCTTCTACGGTCAGAATAATGGCCTCGCGTGCAAAAGCCTGAGCAATCTGCAAATCGCGCTGACTTGTCGGCACCACTTGGGGATGCATCATGCGGTTCATGACATACTGGCGCAACTCGTCTTCAGTGATATCAAACGGCAGCCAACGCACGATGCGCTGCATTCCTACCTGTTGCAGAATTGCTCCAATGTTCGGACCAACCCCCACACCAGCATTGACCATAGAGATAAACTCGCCACGTTCGCCGCCCATCATCACTGAGGTCGTCGAAGCCCCAACATCAACGGCAGTAACATTCATGGAATAGTGCTGGGCCAGGAAACGTACCAAGCTGCTCAAAGAGCCTGCCGCGCCCACCGGAGCGGCTGGCGACCAGGAGCGCATCTGCTCATAGCCGGGCACGCGCTGAATGACATCCCGCTCGTACAAAGCCGTTGTTGCCAGACTCACCGGGCCAAGTCCCGCTGGTGAGTTTAGTGGCTCAACACGCGTGACCTCAGCAAACCCATGCAACATCCGGCGTACAGCCTCCACATATTGCGGTGAGGCGGCATATAGCACAGGGAGAGGTGTGTTGCGCCCTGCCCCTTGCTTACGCTGGTCCTGGAGCGCGTTTACTACCAGTTGGCAAGCTTCTTGGAGCGGCGTGGCCCCGGCTGGCGTCTCCGTCTGGCCCACAATCAGCGCAGCGTGCGGTTGTAGCTCGCGCATACTCTGCAACTGGCGCTCCCACTCTAACTGCACACGCTCGGCGCTCCATGACCCCTGTCCGCCACTGCTAGCCGCGCTAAAACTGGGCGAAGGAATGACATGGGTTTCTGCATACAGGCCGGAAACCGCCTGCGCGGTCATTTCTGCCAATTGCGGACTGACTGCCCCCAGCACAACCAGCCGGATCGGTCCACCCGCGCTGATCGCCGCAACAAACAGATCGACGCCATCGCCTGTTGATTGTTGGGGCGAGAGAATACGCCCCTTCGCCACAAACGTATGGCCCGTCACCCTTTCAATCTCGCTGATGGCCTGAATAATGCCCTTGGTAATATCTTTATGCGGCGCAACCACCGTCGTTGGTGCCTCGCCACAAGCCATCAAACGATACTGCCCCTCGACGAGGCCAAGCAGTGACACCTTGGTAAAAACGGTGCCACAGTCCGCGACCAAAATCGCTCTAGCGGACTCTGGATTGTATCTACTCGCTGAGTTCTGCATTTCCCCCAGGGAGGATTCTGTCTGCATCTGCATTCCTTCTTACCCTTAAACACGCTCAGATATCTAATGGAAGAAAAAGTCACGTATAGACTCGAATACGCCTTTTTTCTTCGTACTCTCAGCCTCGCCCCTTTGACTACTGCCCACACCGAGCGTCCCCTGTGCAAAGCCTGAGCGATTCGTCTCAGAACCGCCTGCATAGCCAGGGTACGGCTGCATACTACCCAGGTTTCCAGGCTGACCTCCGGCCAGTGGGCTGTTCGGTATAGGCGACTGCGCTGGAGTAGCCCCCATCCAATTCCCCTGGGGAATAGGCGAGTTGGCCGATTGCCAAGACTGCCCACTCTGATTGGCTATTGGCGACTGAGGAACCTGCCAGGACTGCCCACTTTGATTGGCTGTCGGAGGCTGGGGAGTTTGCCAAGACTGCTCACTTTGACTGACGGTCGGTTGCTGAGGAGTCGGCCAAGACTGCCCACTCTGATTGGCTGCCGATTGTTGAGGAGCCTGCCAAGCGGGAAAGCTAGGTTGTCCCTGCTGAGACTGTTGCCCCTGCACCAACGGCGCTGAGGAGGAGACGCCCAGCATCGAGGAAAAGACGTTTGCGGCTGCCTCGCTCTGTTGCTGTGGCAGAATGTCGCCGCGTGGCCGACTGGGCACGCGCATACCTTCAGCACGAGTTGGCCCACCACGAGTGCCCGCGCTTGGCGGGGTGTTGTCCGACTTCATCCACGCTGGCATGGCGTTCATATCGATTAGCGAACCTGCAGCCATACCATTCGGCTGCGACATTCCCGGCGCAAAGTTTGTGCCTGCGCCTCTTTGCTCATCCTCGCTTATCCAGGCTGGCAACGAGTTCTTATCTACGAATGTTGAAACCGGCATCCCCACACCACCCATTGTCCCCTGATCCATTCCTGTTCCCGTTCTCTGCCCACTCCCACTCACCGGCACACCCATTGCAGAAACGGGGCCAACTTTCGCGTGTCCTTGCTGATCCTTCATCCAGTCCGGCAGCGTGCGCTGATCGATCAGTTCACCAGCCGCAAAGCCTGCACCCAGTGGCCCGGACGTGCCTGGCACTTGTGCGTTCTTCAACCAGTCAGGCACCTCCTGCTGATCTACCAGAGAATGAGCAAGGAAGCCCTGCGCGGGCGTCGGCTCGTTATACATCACAGACTGAGGTGTCTGCGGTATCCCTGTGTCCTCGACAGGCTGCGGTGTCTGCGGCATTCTCACAGGCTGCGTCGTGGGTGCCTGCGTGGGTAGGCCATAACGCTCTTCCACTGGTTGTAGTGGCATCTGTGGCTCCGCCGCTGGCGCTAAATTCTTCATCCACGGCGGCAGCGCATCCTGCTGCACCAAGCTGTTGGCGGAAAATCCCTGACCAGCCGCTTGCGGTCCGTTTTCCTGAGCATTGCGCATCCAGGCTGGTAGCGACTGCTCATCAATCAACGAACTGGCCTCTAAGTTATTGTCGAACGTTGCGGAATTGCCACCAGCAGCTAGGGCTGGGAAAGCATCCGAGGCACCCGCTTCGGCCAGACGTGACTGATCCTGGCGCATCCAACTCGGCGTCGAATGCTCATCTACCAGTTCGGCCATCGTAAAGGGCTGGGCACCCGAATTATTGGCAACGGGCCTTTCATGTGCTCGCAACGATTCAAGCCACGCTGGTAATTCTTGTTGCTCGGCTTGTCCTGTGCCCGCTACCCCTGCACCACCGTTCGCGGTGGTCAACGGCATCCCACAACTCTGGCAGCTTGTCGCGCCCGCCGGGACTAATTTGCCACAGTGACTACATCTGATCACGTTTACTCCTCACTTTCACACGAGACGGGCAAGGAAGCCCCGTGCTTTCAAGCCGGGGATGAATTGCCCGCGCCCGCAGGCGGACAACCCCTTGCGGGGGAGCCATTTTGTGTCGGAACGACTCGAAACCCCTCAACTCCGGTTGCCCTTCGTTGGTAATGGTCGCCTTGACAAACTTATAGAGCGGTTTTACGTGCACTACACGTCTTTAACCCCATACAGATGTTTAATAGTGCACCGTAGAGCAGCAAGCTGGCGTCGCACCCACTGGTACCTATTTCGCTCCTAAGAGAGTTGAAGCTACGATTGATTGTATCCAAGCGCTGCGCTTCAACTGAGTCTGGTCATGTATGCCTGGATCACCAGGACCCAGAGATGAGCGAACCCACCTCCAAGCCCTGGCTTTCCAAGCCGGAGTTCATGACAGACACATATCCTGCACGAGAGTTCCCCTTGTGGGGGGAAGCGATGCCATCCCACTGCTACCCCCTCCGTTCGCCAGAAGGGCTTGACGCTGCTGTAGATCTGGCAACGACTGAGATTTACAGGGTGAAACTCACTAATATGATACTATAGATTGTTGCCAACTCCAAATGTACCACCCATCATGCCTATTGCGTGCATGCTTAGTGAAAGGACATACACGTATGCCAAACATCGTATCACAAGACTGGCGACCCGGACGTGCAGCCGCCGCTGGCCTGGTCGCCACAGCCGCCTATAGCGTTGCGATGGAGACCGACAAATATCTCACCAACAACCACTTCAACGACGTGACTTTTATCGAGGGGCTGCTCGGTGATACAGATACTTCTTCGCCGCGCACTGCCGCGCTGGCCTGGACTTTGCACTTTCTGAATGGGGCTATGCTGGCAGAGGTTTATGCAGCAATCTGCAAGCGTTTTTTGCCAGGCCCAAACTGGCTGAAAGGCATGATCTTTGGCGGAGCTTTTATCACCGCCGTTTGGCCGATCACGCCGCTTGTGGACCGCTATCATCCCATGATTAAAAGCGGCCAGCTCCCCCACCTGGCGAACTGGACCGCGTTTTGGCAGAATGTGCTACGCCATCTGGTCTTTGGTCTGGTCCTTGGCTTGTTGGACCGTTGAACAGGGGAAATAAAACAGACGGGCATCCGACCAGGTTGCCCGCCTATTGTTAGTAGCGCAACCAGTTACTCACAATGGGTAGGCGGTAATCCGGCTTGAGCCAGGCCATCAGCATCAGCCAAACGGCCAACAAAATCATAACCCAGAGAATGATGTTGGCTATCAGCCCAAGTCCGAAACCCAGAAAAATGCCAAGCACCCAAATCTTCCCTAACCAAAGTCCGAGATTGCCTACTATCCACCAGAGAATAGATAGTGGAATAAACACCGCCATTGATTGCTTCGCGTGCCATTGCACATTGCGGTTTTTACGCTCTATAAAAAAGAAAATCAGACCACTTAACCAGCCTAAAGGGTAGGTTAGCACTCGTTCCAGGCGCTCGCTCAGTCCAAGCGATGTAGGTCCATCGCCTCTCCTACGACTGCTTTGTGTCATACGCTCCCTATTCATCATGATGTTCCTCGTGCTTTCTGTAACACCTAGGTGCTGGTTTTCCTCAAGCAGAGTTGCTCAAACCCTACACCCGCGCGTTTTCTAAATTTGTCTCTGCAATCTATACGAAGATGATCCCTACATGTTGCATGGTATACACTCCTCTTCTCATTTTCCAACCCCCTCCAACCTCCTCATTCTATGTAATTGGTAAGTGAGTTAGGCTTGTTTGCTCCCGTCAAGCGTGCTATAGTATATCCATGCGTATCACCGCCCTTGAACAACAGGTACACAACCCGGAACGCGTCAGCCTCTCCGTCGATGGCAAGTTTCTGCTCGGCATCAGTGCCGAACTCATGTTTAAACTGGGCCTGCACATCGATCAGGAACTCACTGCCTCCGATCTCGAACAGATCCAGAATGAGGAAGCGTGCCAACATGGCGTTGAGCTTGCTATTAACTACCTCTCGTTTCGTCCACGTAGCCAGACCGAAGTGCGCCGCCACCTGCGCAAAAAAGAGATACCCCTGGAAATTATCGAAATTGTTCTTGAACGCCTTCAGAAGCTCGATTACGTCAATGATCGGGCGTTTGCCTCGTTCTGGGTGGAGAACCGCGAGCAGTTCAATCCTCGTGGCTCACAGGGAGTACGCAATGAACTGCGTATGAAAGGTGTGGAGCGCGAGATTGTCGAAGAATTGGTCAGTGATGAAAATGACGCGGAACTGGCCGTACGCGCAGCCGAAAAAAAGGCCGCCCTGCTGCTTCGGACGCCCAATATGGATTACAACACGTTTCGCAGCCGTCTAGGTGGCTTCCTCCAACGCCGTGGCTTTTCCTACGATGTCGTCTCCCGCACCGTCCGCGCCTTCTGGCAAGAGCGCGATAGCGACGATAACGACGAATAGTTTTTTCTTTGGAAATGTTCGGGGAAATCCTGGAAAAGTGTAAATATATACATCGACCTTTTTTAAAATTTGCACTGATAGGCTATACTACAAACGAGGTACACATCCTCTCCCAAAATTCCGTATCCAGGGTGGGCTGTGCTTCGCCCCTGCAAAGACAGAGTTACCTATTTTGCAGGGGTTTGCAAGCACTGGCCCACCCTTTTTCTATGGCGTTTGGTCCTCAATTACCGCCATTATCTGTTGCCGTAGGGCTGGCGGTAGGAGTGTCTATTGGGGCAGATGTTGCTGTTGGCGTAATTCCGGCTACAGGCGTTAGGGAAACATTGGGTAGATTCACTGGGTTGAGCGGGATAAGATTGATATGGTGGGCATTGCTCGGCATACTCTGTCCAGTGTTCGTCGTGCTAAAGTGGATGGCGACGCTGGTGGGATCAATGCCCGGCTGGTTCTTTAGAAATGCCTCGGCCTGAGCCTGCGATTTGCTCGCCAGGCTTGTGCTGAGCGCCTGCAACTGGGCCGCAGTGAACTGGTAACGTGCCACTGCGCCCGCTGGTGCTTTGAGCGTGCTCACTCCGTTGGTGGGATCAATCGCCTGGAGCGCTGCTAGCCCGATAGTGACTGTTGTATCGACGAGCTGGTACCCCTGACCAATCTGCACAACCGCAGCAGTAATAAGCATTTGGTGCACCAGGCTCGTGACATCAGTGTTTGAGATATAGCCTGCGCTCCCTTGCTCAGACAGAGTTACCGCGACCGTTTTGCTGAGCGAACCCACCGGAGGATTCGCAGTAATCGTAGGTACGGAGAATTGGATAGAGCCAATCTGTGTGCCATGCGCTGTACTCATTTTACTCTGCAATGCCTGCCGAATACTCTGTTCCAGCCCTGGCTGTATTTGCGCCTCTAGGTTATTCACATCATCTGGGCTTACCGCTGGCTGGCAACCAAAACCCAGAAAAGTGCAGTTCGCCTGCCCAGTTGTGTCTACTGTCTGCTGAACTGTCTGCGAAAGCGGCAAAACGTGCGCGGGAAGAGTGGCTTGGGCAACATTCACACTTTGCGCCTTGGGGTCAGCCTTGATGGTGAAAACCTGGCTAATCACGCTTGAACGCGGCGTGAAGTTCACCGAAACACTCGCTCCGGCTATTGTCTCGTAGCCGTTATAGAGCACGCCTGCGATGAGTAAAAGGATCAGGATGCTTATGGCAGAGGCCACCAGCAACCACGGACTTTTCTTCTTGACCCCCGTGTACTGCTGCCGAGGCGGTGTAGCCAATGGAGGCGAGCGAAACGATGGTGGTTTTTGAAAAGTAGTGGTCGGTGCATTATAGTCTTCGGGCGCGAAACGAGGCGGTAGCGGAGAGCGTGCGATCACTGGCGCTGCTATCTCCCCCGAATCGGCGAGCGTCACTCGTTCTGGCCGCGACGCGTGCCTCAACTGCTCTTGTGTTGGCGGTTGGTTCGTAACTGGCACGGGCAGTGGACTTCGCAACGGCGTCTGCTGCACCATTTGCTGATAGGCGTGCTCAAACGCTTTGAGCAACTCCTCGGCAGTGGCATAACGCTCGGCGGGATTGGCGGCAATGCTGCGGCGTACAACTTGCGCGAGCGGCTCTGGCAGACGTGGCGCGGCGGAATTGGGCGAAGGCGCTGCTACTGGCATACGCGCGGTTAGCATCTGATGGAGAATCACCCCTAACGAGAAAATGTCGTTGCTCGGTGCGGCTATTCCCGACAGGCGCTCAGGTGCCATATACGCGACTGTCCCCATCTCGTGCCCTGCCGACGTGAGTGGTGGACTAGCACTCTGCCCTTGGAGCGAGGCAATCCCAAAATCGATCAGGCGTACATAAATCTCGCCATCCTCGCTATCCAGCATAATATTCGTTGGCTTGAGATCTCGATGCACAACGCCACGTCGATGGATATACGCGATGGCCTGCACCAACGGCACAAAGAACGTCCGCACCTCTTGTAGCGGAATTGGCCCACTGTCCCGCAAACGCTTCGCCAACGTGCCACCCTCAATATATGGCGTGACCAGGAATAAACGCCCCTCGACTTCGCCAAAATCAAACATGGGAAGAATATGCTCGTGCTTGAGATGCGCACTGACCTCAGCCTCACGCAAAAAACGCGCCCGCGCAGTGATATCATGCACAAATTCGGGGCGAATAATTTTGATGGCAACCTGACGACCAAAAGCAGTCAGTTGCTGGGCCAAGTAAACCTCTCCCATACCCCCAACATCAATACGCTTCACTAGCTGGTAATTGCCAAAGCGCGTTCCTGCATTCTCTTCCATAATTAGACCATGCTGCTCTCTCATATCAGATCGTAAAGTCTTTACGAATAATAGCTTGCGAGTTCTTCTATAAGTACAGACGAAGATTGCCTGCTCTTCGTCAAATCGTCTCCCAGATGGAAACAAAATAACCTAGTGTACGCTATGATGATATATGTTGACAGGAACTTGAGTCCAATGGCAAGTATAACATCCCTACCCATTTTTCAGCAAGGGAAAATGTCACACTGTTCGTTTCCTCACAAGAACTATTGACTATCCCCCCCAAAGCTCCTATACTCAATAGGTGAATATTCACATATAGAATAAGCGTAGCGCATTGGTCACGCTCAACTAAAGGGGGACTCATGAAAAAACGCGCATTTCCTCTGCTTCTTTTCCTGCTCGGCTCACTTTTGCTCGCTGGTTGTGGTACATCCCCTGCAAACAGTAGTGTATCTACACCCGTTCCTGCTCCTGTCACATTAAATATTTTCGCTGCAGCTTCTCTGACTGACTCGTTTAATGCCATTGCAACCAAGTACCATCAGTTGCATCCCAACATTACCATCAAGCCAGTCTACAACGGTTCGCAGGCGCTTGAACAACAAATGGAGAATGGTGCACCTGCCGATCTTTTCGCCTCAGCGGACACTACTACTATGCAGAAGGCCAACAAGGCAAACCTTGTAGGAACCGCGCAGATTTTTGTGCACAACCGCCTGGTAATTATTCTCCCGGCCAGTAATCCCGCCCATATTTCGACGCTCAAAGACTTGGCTAATCCCGGCGTGAAAATCGACCTAGCCGCCCCAACAGTACCAGTTGGCAAATATGCCCGTCAGATCATCGCCAAGCTGGCCGCTTCCCCTGACTATGGAAATGCCTATCAGAGCGCGGTCCTGGCTAATGTGGTCTCGCAAGAGGAGAATGTGAAGGCTGTGGTGCAGAAGGTGCAATTGGGCGAAGCTGACGCGGGCATTGTCTATGTGACCGATGTTACGCCCTCAGCCAGTTCCCAAGTGACATCGATTACGATTCCCGACCAGTTTAATGTCATTGCCGAATATCCCATCGCCGTCGTAAAAACCAGTCCCCACAATAGCGAGGCTCAGAACTTCCTGCAATATGTGCTCTCAACTGACGGTCAGGCTATTCTGCAACAATATCACTTTGTTCCAGTCAAGCAATAAAGTAGAGGGTATATATGTGCATCATATATTACGCATATATATACCCTAAAACATATTTCAGGATATTGTAGCAGCGAGGATAAAGAATGATCGCAACACATGTCAAGCAGGTTCAGAAAAGCAAGCAGCGTTTTCACCCTACGCGCTGGCTCACGCGTATGGCCGTGGCGTTGCTAGCCAGCGCCTTCTTGCTCTTTCTTGGTATCCCTCTGGCGGCTTTGCTCTTACGCGAGCCGCCCGCGTTGCTCTGGAGAGCGTTGCAACAGCCGGATGTACTTCAAGCCCTACAACTGAGCATCATGACTACCTGCGTCAGTACCCTACTGGCTATGCTTTTTGGCATTCCCGTGGCCTATGTCCTGGCACGCACCCACTTCCCTGGCCGCCGCTTGCTAGAAATTTTGGTAGGTATGCCAACGGTCTTACCACCTGTTGTTGCTGGTGTGGCGCTACTGATCGCCTTTGGTCGCTTCGGCCTCATCGGGCGCTATCTAACCCCTCTCGGCATTACGCTGCCATTTACGACAGTTGCAGTCGTATTAGCACAATTATTTGTCGCATCGCCCTTCTTAGTAAATAGTGTAAAAGCTGGGTTAGAACAACTAGATCAGCGCTACGAGCTAGCAGCGTATACCCTGCACGCCTCACCCTTTTACACCTTCTGGCGCGTGGTCCTGCCACTCATTCGGCCTGCACTACTCACTGGCATTGGCATGACCTGGACACGCGCCCTCGGCGAATTCGGCGCAACTATTATGTTCGCTGGCAACTTCCCTGGCATTACGCAAACTCTGCCCATCTCGATCTACACCGCCTCGCAGTCCGACCTGGATAGCGCTGTAGCCGTCTCGGTGCTGCTCGTCGCCATCTCGTTTGGCATCCTCCTTACGCTGCGCCTGGGCCGCGATAAAATCGCACTCTAAGCGCAACAGTATGTTCTCCACACAGGAGCCGGAGGCGAGCTCCGGCTCTACACACAAGGGATTGTCGCAGGCCTCTGGGTGGGGGTGCACTGTGCACAAATCTGGTGTGCATCCTACGTCCTCAAAAGGCTTTTATTTTTGTTGAAATTATTCTATAATAAGCGCGGCTCTTTGGAGTCGTATGTATTATTTTGTACCTCTATTCAAGCGCTGTATATTTCTGGAAAAAAGGCAGGGACACGATGTCGGATGAAGAAAAACTTGTTAGCCATTATCGGCTGAAAACGCTCCTACGCCGCGATGGCTTTGGGGCTGTCTATCTCGCAGAGGATACACGCGACCAGAAAGAGACGATCCTGCGGGTCATTGATCTGGACCAGAAAACACTGGCCGCAATTACTGGCCGCGTCCGCACCCGCTCACAACGCGATCATCCCCTGATCGAGCAGATTCGCCAGCGTATGAAGCGCATCTCAGAATTGAAGCATTCCCATATACTACCAGTAAACAAGTTTGGCGAGGAGCACATCCAGGGCAATAACGATATCATTTTCTATATGGCCTCGCCATTGGAAAAAGCGAGTCTGCTTTCGTACTGGTCGGAACATACCAGTAGTGCTGAGTTGATCTCGCTGGAAATCGTGGCCGATCTGCTCGTTCAGGCGGCGGGAGCGTTGTTGCTGGTCCACAAACGCGGCTTGGTTCATCAATATGTGCGCCTCTCCAGCTTCATGTTGCGCTCCTCGACACGCGGACGCAAGCATCTACACTTGCTCTTAACCGATTTCTGGTTCGCGGACATCTCAGCCGCCATTCTGGAAGATGGGCAGATGGCGCAGGCTCTCTCAGTCCATCTCGCCCCAGAACAGTTGTCTGGTGGCACAATTGCCGCCGCCTCGGATCAGTACGCGTTGGCTGTGCTGGCCTATGAACTGCTGTTGGGCCATCGTCTCTCAGGCGTCGATCTCTCCCTCAAGCTCTACGAAACCTTTGTGCGCCAGCGTGCCACAGAGATCAGTGAGAGCGAGTTGATTATAGCGCGTAACATCGACCTCGTGCTGGGCCGTGCCCTCTCCGAACATCCTGCCGCACGTTTCCAAAACATCGAAGAATTTGCGCTTACTTTTCTCGCAGCCTCTCGTGGCGAAACCATCGATCTGGTGAGTGACGCAACGATAAAACTCCCGTCCCAGCGCAAGCAAACAGCAACAGTTGTGGAAGCCGCTGCGGGCGCACTACTCGCGGGCGAGTTGATCGAAGACCTGACCGCCACACAGGAAACCGCCACGATCTCTAGCGATAGCACAGCAGGGCTGTTAGCCGCCGCGCAAATCGACGAAGAAAAAACCCACCTACAGCATGGGCACAGCCTGCACAAGACCGTCCTAACCTCAGAAGGCATGGAAGCTGTAGCACTTGAGCAGAGCGCAACCGCAACCGATGTCACCCTGGCCTCAGAAGCCAGCACAACAACGCCTGTGGCCGGAGCAATAGCCGGGGCGGCTGGCTTCGTCGCAGGACTAGCAGTTGGTGAAGCACTAGGCGAGGCAGCGTTTTTCGAGCAGCAAACACAAATTGCAGGTGCTTCAACAGCGCAAAGCGGCGATATAGCCAATGAGCAAACGCAGATTGCAGGTGCTTCAACAGCGCAAAGCGGCGATATAGCCAATGAGCAAACGCAGATTGCAGGTGCTTCAACAGCGCAAAGTAGCGACATAGCCAATGAGCAAACGCAAATTGCAGGTGCTTCAACGGCGCAAAGCGGTGCCATAGCCGATAATCAAACGCAAGTTATGCCAAGCAGTGCAGCTACTTCCACAGCCAGCGATATAGCCGATGAGAACACGCTTATCTTGGGCAGCGGCGCTCTTGCGGCTGGTGCAGTTGCTGCTGCTGCTCTCCTGGCTAGTGAAGCGAATACTGGCGCGATTATCCAGTCTGGCGCGGCTGCCTCTGCCAATATGGCTGATGAGAGCACACGCATCCTCACCCATGCGGCTAGTGAAACTCCTCTCCTGGCTAGTGAAGCGAATACTGGTGCAACTCTCCAACCCGGTGCACCTACACTACGAGCCAGCGAAGCGGATACCAACGATATTACCCAACCTAGTATAACAGGTGCGCTACCAACAAGCGGTCCAGCCCTTGAAGAGACGCAATTCGCCACAAGTGCGGCAGCCCTTGCGGCGGCGGGGCTTGCAGGAGCTACGCTTGCGGCTGGTGGGACTCAGCAGGCGGGACTTGCGGGTGCTGCTCTTGCGGCTGGTGGGACTCAGCAGGCGGGACTTGCAGGAGCTACGCTTGCGGCTAGTGGGACTCAGCAGGCAGGGCTTGCGGGTGCTGCTCTTGCGGCTGGTGGGACGCAACAGGCAGGGCTTGCAAGAGCTACGCTTGCGGCTAGTGGGACTCAGCAAACGAGTGGTGGGATGATTGGCGCGGCTGGTAGCGGACTTGCTGCTACTAGCGGTGGGATGGCCCGGAGACGCAGACGCCCCTTGCTGGTCGCGTCGCTTATCGTACTGACCCTGGTGCTTGTAGGCGGGACTGTCTTCGCTGCCTTTGCTATGTTCGGTGTTGTCAACCAATCTTCGGCGACGGTGACATTAACCCTGCAAGGCCACACCATCCAAACCAGTTATCTGGTCACGGCTATGGCCAGTACAACCAACACTTCACAGGGCCAGGTACAAGCGCGTACGCTCAGTTCAACTATCTCGCAGAGCAAGAGCGGCCAAGCCAGCGGCTTCTTCCTAGGCGTGCAGGCCAGTGGCTTCATCACCTTTCGCAACACCTCTACTGGCTGTGGGTGTCCAGTGATTATCCCAGCGGGCACAACCTTGATCAGTGCCAACGGGGTGAGAGTGGTGACTGATACTATTGCCAGTG
>JBDTBU010000032.1:0-6029 GCA_039923935.1 Ktedonobacteraceae bacterium
CAGGATTGTTCCGAATAAAGGCCATGTCTAACATAACTCACCATCCTTCTTTCACCAAAATGCAATACAAAAAGCGCCATTGTCCGTAAAAAGGACGATGACGCTGTTACACGTTAATCGTGGTACCACCTCGTTTCTTTCGCCACCTACGCTGCACTTTTGTAACCCGGCGATCCGCTAGATCACAGAGCTTGATTTATCCGGCTGCCTAGTACAGTCTGGCGAAACTCATCTTTGCCCGCTAACGGAGGCTCCCGTTGACGCTCATCGCGCCCGCTCCAGGGTGGATTTCGCACGGCCAGACCACTGCGTTGCAGCATACCGCAGCTCTCTTGTGATCGACCAGGGCTACTTGTCCCCTTCATCGCGTGTGTTTTATTTCTTCTTATTCTGTTGAAAGTATAGCATCTTCGTCAAGAGGCGTTTTCTGAGTTTCAGGGCAACTTCCAGACTTCTGCGTTGCTAAAGTCTACAGTAGTTGGCAAGGTCCGATCAATTACTGCCATACCGATCTGGCCCCCGCTCAGGGTAGTGTCGCTCGCACTATCCACATAGGTTGTGTTCACAAACAAAGAGAATGTTCCTTTATTCGCAATCACCGTCAGCGTATTGGAACTACTCACACCAGTGGTAATTGCCGCATTCGTGCCATGGACCAGCAATATATATTTGCCGTTGTTATAGAGTTCAAGCGCGTAACCCCCATTGATATCGATCCTGAACAGGTAATATTGTCCCTTACTCTTATTCGCACAAAAGATCATTCCGCCCTGACTGCCACTATTCATCGTCATGGAAACCTGATAGACAAAATTGGTAAAAGTGGTTGCGGTGGCAAAACAAGGCTGGAAAAAGCCCTGACGGCCCTCCTGAACTTCGTAGGCAGTACCAGTAAATGTACAGCCAGTACTTTGATTATCAGCAGTGACCTCATCCCATCCATTGTTCAGGCTATTATCACTAAGTGGATCGTTCAACGTGGGCGTACTGGTGGTATCCTGGGTGAGCAGATTTCCCAACGTAGTAGCTGTGGCTGTAGCCTGATCCTGAGCCGCTTGCGTTGTGGCTGTGGACTGATCCTGGGCCGTGGCGCTGGCATACACCCCCGCCTGCGTCGTAGCCAACGGTTGAGCCGTCGCCTGCAACGAACTGACCAGCGTCGCCTGGCTCGCAACCTGACTGCGCACAGTTGCGTTGACATCCAAGCGTCTCTGTGCCCCCACTACCAAGCCATACTGGTTGGTCGTCGCATAAATAATAGCGCTCAGGCCACCCACAACCAACAACACAGCCAGAGCAATGGTCAGTACCCTGGTAGTCTTTGAAGGCCCCTGCCGAGGTAGGGGACGCGGCGGTGGCGGCCACGCCGGTTCAGCCAGAGCCTCATGTGCTTCAGTCGTTTGTGCCTGGAACGATCTCTGTTCGTCTTCCAACATTAAAGGTTCCTTCTCTAAAAATCTAACTATGGGAATGATTATAGCATAAAACACTACAGCGTATTTGGGATAACCGTGAGACAGGCGAGCCAGCTTCGCTGATTATAACGCCCAGACCTTGATATTAGTAAAGGCAACATCAGTAACTTGCTGCGCACTCTCGCCAAAAACACCTATCATACCCGCACTATACGTAGAATCGGTGACACTGCTGAGATACTGCTTATTGATGTAAAATGAGAACGTGCTGTCCTGTGCGACCAGCGTAATCTCATTGCTTTGACCAACAGGTAAAACGAGGCTGCTGTGACCACTCATAAGCGTTTGGGCCTGAGAACCTTTATTGCTGACATACACGTAAAGATTATATGCGCCGCTTGTACTCATAGTGAACAGATAATATTTATTGTTCGCTTCATCGGCGCGAAAAATAATGCCTCCTTCATCTCCCTGAATAGCCATATTCACCTGCAAGGCAAAGTTACTAAAGGTTGGGACTTTCGCGAAACAGGGTTGAAAAAAGGTAGCTTTGGGCATAACGGCGTGATAGCTCCCGCCTGAGAAACCACAGGTGCCATTCACTGTCGAGGTAAATTCTTCCCACTGATTACCACTTTGGCTGCTCATAGAGTCGTCAAGCGTGGGTATTCCTCCCGTTGCCTGGGTGTAGAGAGCTTGGTGCGCCTGAGCAGTAGCCTGAGCTTGAGTTTGAGCGGCTGCGACAGATTTGGCCGTGGCCTGTGCGACCAGAGCCGTGCCTGTGGCCTGAAACTGTGCGGTTGCGTTCGCAGCGCTTTGTAGCCGGTTGGGCTGATAGTAGCCGAAATAATAGAGAGAGCCGCTGCCAGCTATCAGCACCAGCACGATAAGGACCACCAAGAACGTTACAAGGCCCGAACGTTTCTGCCGCAATGGTGGAGGAACATCCTGCTGCAACGGAGAGTACCCCTGGTATGGTGGATACCCTCCATAGTCTGGATATGACTGCGGCGCAACGGGAGTTTGCTGATACGCCGCAAAAGACGAGTAATTGCCGCCCACAGTCTCAGGAGCAGTCGCACGGGGATAATACGTCGCTGGTGGCGGATACTCGCTCGCAACATACTCCGTAGGAGCCTGCGTTGCAGGCGGGTAAAACGGTTGCTGCATGGCTTGTGTTGGCAACGCATTATCTGACCAGCGCTGGCCCTCAAAACGATTCGTTGCGATCACCGACACGCGAAGAATCAAATCGCCAGCCTTGCCGCCTGGACCACTAGCCTCGCCTTGGCCGGGCAGGCGAATCTCCACGCCATCCCGAATGCCTGCCGGTACCGTAACCGTCACAGAACGTCCATTTGGCAAGTTCACCACGCGGATGCTGCCAGTCCTGGCCTCATCCTGACTCACCGCCAGGGTTGCGCGAATATCTCCATACTGTGCGTCTTCAAATGCCATCGTCGTTACCTGCATTTTCCTGGTCACGGAGGTGACTGTACTCTTCTCAATCTTGAGCGTGCCCAGAGTATAGCACAAGAGTGCTTTCAGGAAAAGACGCATAGTGTGAAAGAGTTCACATTTTCCCTAGATCATCCCCAATTCCCACCGCGCATCTTCCGTCATGCGCTCAGGGGACCAGGGAGGATCGAAGGTCATATTGACCTTGCACTCTTTCACATGCTCAACATCCTCTACACGCGTCTCCACGTCGGAAATGACTTCTCCGGCCATCGGGCAACCCATCGAGGTCAGGGTCATCGTCACTATGACCTTGCTCGCTTCATTGTCGATATCTATGCCATAGACCAGGCCCAGGTCAACGATATTGACCGGGATCTCCGGGTCATAACATTCACGTAAGGCGTCCATGACTTCGGCGTGATTAATTTCTGCCATCTCTTGATCCTTTATCTCTGTGATTTAAACCAACCTAGGTAGTAGGATTTAACCTCTGTACTATAGCGCATGAATCACCACATTGTCAAAAAATGTGTTTCAGTCGGCTTTGAAACGATAGCCGACACCCCAAACAGTCTCGATCTGTTCACCTAGCGGACCCAGTTTTTTGCGCAAACGCGTGATGTGGTTGTCGATGGTACGATCAAAACCTTCGTAGCTATCGCCCCAGACCTGCTGCAAAAGAACCTCGCGTTTGAAAACCCAGCCTGGATGGGAAAGCAGGAGGACCAGCACATCATACTCTTTAGGGGTCAGGTCAATTTCTTGCCCACCAAGCCGCACACAACGCTCCGCAAGAGCAATACTCAAGGGACCACGCACCAGGGGCGCGGGCACTCTGGGTGTGGAAAAATCTGCTTGTGGCACACGATGAGAGGGCACTTCTGGTGCTCGCTGGCTATCCAACTCGACACGGCGCAGCATGGCACGCACTCGCGCTAGCACCTGGCGTATGCTAAACGGCTTGGCGATATAGTCGTCAGCCCCAACCTCTAGACCGAGAATCTGGTCTACTTCCTCAGTGCGTGCTGTAAGCATAATAATCGGCGTAAGATACTTTTGCCGCACACGCCGACAAACCGTCAGTCCATCCATGCCAGGCAGCATCCAATCCAGGAGAAGCAGGTGTGGGTGATGTTGCTCCACCGCAAGCAGAGCCGCTGGACCGTCAAACGCCTGCACAACCGCATACCCATCCGCTTCCAGATGCGTGCGCAAGAGATTACAAAGCGCGATGTCGTCTTCAACCACAAGAATCGTCGCCAAACTGGTTGCTCCTCATACCCCAAAATGCGCCCCTGACCAGGGGTGAAGCTACGTATATTCATCAATGCCAGACTTATTCTATCATTTTGGGGCAACGGTACGCAGCAACACACAAAAACGACTGCCTTGACCAACAGTACTCGCAACGCTAACAGAGCCGCCCATCGCAGTCACGAGGTCGTGCACGATAGTCAGACCGAGACCAAAGCCGCCAGTGGCACGCGAACGCGAGGCATCAGTCCGATAAAAACGCTCAAAGATGCGACGCAATTCATCGGCGGGAATACCCACGCCGCTATCTTCAACGACCAACGCGAGATGTTGCGCGTCCGCCAGTTCCAGATTGAGCGAGACAATGCCGCCTGCTGGCGTGGAGATAATCGCGTTGCGTGCCAGGTTCAGCACTACCTGCACAAGCCTCTGGCGGTCAGCCAGCACCAACGGCAGATTGGGCAGTGAGCCGCGTACCAACGTCACCTGCCGTTCACGCTGCGCCAGGGGCATCAGCGTTTGATAGACCTCTTCGACGACCTCGCTAGCCGCCATCTCCCGTATATTCAGGCGCAGTTCGCCCGCTTCCATGCGTGCCAGCGAAAGTAGCTCATCAACCAGCAGCCCCAGGCGTCGCGCTTCCTGATGAGCAATACCGAGATAGTTGTAGAGCGTGTCCGGTGGCGGCGTCTGGGTACCTTCTTCGGTAGCCAATAGCAACGATTCCAGATGGCCGACGATGCTAGCCACAGGCGCACGTAGCTCGTGTGAGACATTCACGACCAGCTCGCGCCGACGCTGATCCGCTTGCTCTGCTCGCAAACGCTCCTGCTCAGCCAACATCCGCGCCGCTTCCAGACGTATAGCCGTATCGCTCATACCCAATAACAAGCGTGCCAGTTGTCCCACGAGAAAGGCCAGGCCATTGAGCAGACGCAACGTGAGCAGACTCAGGCCAAAAGCACTCAGCACAAGCGAGAGGTACTGTTGGAGGTGGCCCTTGGGGTCAGGCGTATTCTGAAACGCTAGAAAAAGGATAAAGAAAGGCGTGGTGACACATCCTATCACAAGTGAGACCGCTGTGATACTAATGCTGAGTGCGAGCAGGCTGACGGTGATGTTAAAAGAGCAGAGGCCAAGTGGAAATTTCAGCAACAGGTAGGCCAGTGTTTTCCAGGTCATGGGATTGCTCAAACGGGCTGGCAAACTCCACCACCAACTTCCCCGTACAGGCGGCGCTATCGACATTGGCGCAATCTCCATATGCAGCCAGTTTATCGCCATGTGGCGTTCAAAGCCCGCGCAATACCACCAAACACTCATTACCAACGCCAGGATAGGCACACCAATCCAGACTACTAGTGTCCCTAACCCCACTGAAATCCAGGAAACTAACATTACAAAATAGATCAGGCCGAGCGGAAAAGAGAGCAGCAGATAGAGCATATTAGTATACGTTTGTTTTTCCAGTGCCACATGAAATATTGACTGTTCTCTTTGTAATAGTGTCTTCTGCATAACATTCACCTTTGCGATAGTCATTTCACAAGCTTATGAATAGACAGTAACACCAAATTGTCCCAAAAGTGTCTCATAAAAAACGCTTGGTAGAGCACTTTCTGGTACACATTGGAGATACTTTCGCGACATCTGCCGAGCATACTAATGAAAGAACGGACAGCAGTTGAAGCACTGTCCAGTAATCTCTCAATGAAATAATGCATTTGCTAAACATTCCTCTTATGAGGGATCAAAAACATGGAAAGAGGTAAAAAACATGGACAATTCCATCAATCCCACACTAAAAAGCTCAATCATGGGTAATCTCGTCTTCCTTCTGCTCGCGTTCCCTCTGGGGCTGATCGCCTTCCAGATAACGGTTATCGGCCTATCGGTTGG
>JBDTBU010000033.1:0-9935 GCA_039923935.1 Ktedonobacteraceae bacterium
GAAGGAAATGTATGCGACTGGAGCCAACTCCCAAACCAGATCACGTCTTGCGCGTTTCTGCCAAGCTGATCATGTCTAGTACCATTCTGCATCTTTCAGCAGATGAATTGGAGCGTGCAGTCACCCAGGAGCAAATTGAGAATCCCGCTTTGGAAGTGCACGAACAGCGCATCTGCCTTTTCTGTGGAACTTCGATTCAAGGCTTGCACTGTGTTTTGTGCGGCAACTTTTCGCAATCAGGTGAAACAACCTTCACCTCTGGCGAGACCGAGCAGAGCAACGAAAGCCTGGGAGAAGCACTCTGGGGCCAGTGGAACGAGCCGTATCAGTATGACATCGATGGCTACGGATGGGTAGAGAGTGACGAAGACGATGCATTTGATCCGCTGGCACGCATCTCGACGGGGCAAACGTTATCGGAGATGGTGCTGCAACAACTGGAGACCTTGATTTCCTCTGATGACGTGCTGATCGCTGAGCAACTGGTGGGCAATCTCAACGAACGTGGCTATCTGGAGATAAGCCTCCAGGAGATCACTGAATATCTCACTGTTCCGTTAGCACGCGTGGAGTATGTCTTGAGCCAACTTCAGACGCTGGAACCACTAGGCATTGGCGCACGCGACCTGCGTGAGTGCCTGCTGATCCAGCTTCAGGCTTTGAGTAAGCAAGGGAAAGTGCAAGCATTGGCCACTCGTCTGATTGACTGCTACCTGGATCGCTTGGGCAAGAGCCAGTTCCAGGAGATTGCACGTGAACTACACATTTCTGAACAGGAAGTGCGTCAGGCTGCTCAGTTTATTCGTAGTACACTCAATCCCTATCCAACCCACAATTCCACTTTTGACAACAATTCCACCTATACACACACCCTGTATATACGCCCGGACGTGTTGATACGCGAGGGTGAAAGCGGCTACGAGGTTGAGCTTATCGAGGAGAAACGCTACCATTTTCGCCTCAGTCAGGGCTACCACGCCCAGCCACCTGCACGCGCCAACGACGCATCTGGCATTGAGATGCAACGCTATGTCCATCATCAGGCAGATCGTGCACGCTTCTTTATCGACTGCATTCAGCACCGCTGGAGTACGCTCAAACGCGTGGTCGAACTGGTGGTAGAGTACCAACGCGAATTTCTAGCCAAAGGCGTGCGCTCCCTGCGTCCTCTGACGCGTGCCGAGGTTGCCACTCACCTGAAACTGGACGAGGGCACGGTCAGCCGCGCTACTGCTAACAAGTATGCCCTGCTGCCCAATGGCCGCTTGCTTCCCATCTCCGACTTCTTCGACAGCTCGCTGGGCGTGAAGGACATCCTGCGCGAACTGATCACGTCTGAGGAGCCGCGTCAGCGCTTCAGCGACGATGAACTGGCCCACATTCTCAGTGCTCGTGGCTTCCCCATGGCCCGGCGCACCGTGACCAAGTATCGCGAAGAGATAGGGATTCGCTCGTCGCGGGAGCGCTAAGTGGTCTCGGTACCAAACGACTGTCGGGGTCTTGCTCCTCGTTAACATCCCAGAAACATCTGGCATAATCGTCTCCTTTATCGAGCCGCGCCGTAAAAACCCCTGGCTTTAGCCATGGGGATAGCAGGCGCGTTCCTTGTTCGGGGAGGGGATGGAAGAAACACTTGAAAAGAGCAACAGCTTGCGCTATACTGTCTCTATAGAAATCAGGTTCTCCACAAGAACGAGAACGCTCTTCTGAGGAGAAAAAGGTGGCTCAGGTGGTCTTCAAACGGGCGTACACCTATCGGTTATATCCGTCGAAAAAGCAGACGGAAAAACTACAATGGACGTTGGACCGTGTCAGGGAACTCTACAATGCCGCGCTGCAAGAGCGGCGTGACGCCTATGACAGCATGGTCAAACGCCATCCCAGCTATTACGATGAAGCGACACGCAAGCAACTGAGTAAAGAGCACGCCATTCATTACGAGCAGCAGGCGAACCAGTTGCCAGACATCAAGATGTTACGAGAAGAGTATCGAGAAATCCACTCACAGGTGCTCCAGGATATGTTGCATCGAGTGCAGAAGGCCTTCGACGGCTTCTTTCAGCGTGTGAAAGAGAGAAAAACACCCGGTTATCCTCGTTATAAAGGCAAGGATCACTTCGACTCGTTCTGCTACCCCCAATCCGGTTTTTCTGTGACGGAGGACCAGCGCATTTGTCTCTCCAAAATCGGCACGATCAAGGTCAAGATGCATCGCACATTGGAAGGAACGCTCAAAACCTGTACCATTAAACGCGAGGGTACACACTGGTATGTGGTACTGGTGTGCGACGTGGAGGGAGAAACCGTGTCCCATGCGTCAGAAGAAGCCGTCGGCATCGATCTCGGCCTGCTGCACTTTGCCACGCTTTCTGATGGCAGGACCATCGAAAACCCACGCTATCTGCGTGCTGCTCAGGCCAAATTGACACGCGCCCAGCAACGCGTTGCCAAGAAACAACGTGGCTCCAAACGGCGCAAGAAAGCGGGGAAGCTGGTGGGCAAGGTGCATCGTACGGTTGCCAATCAGAGAAAAGATTTCCTACACAAGGAGTCACGCACGCTCGTGAAGACCTATGCGACCATCGTGTTTGAAGATCTCTCACCAGGAAATATGAGTCGGCGACCCACACCGAAAAAGGACGAGGAAACGGGTCAGTACCTCCCCAATGGGGCAAGTGCGAAGGCCGGACTCAACAAAAGTATCAGAGATGCTGGATGGGGGCAATTCGTGCACCACTGTCAGAACAAAGCGGAAGAGGCTGGTTCTCGTGTGTTGCTCGTCAACCCCACATATACCAGCCAGCGGTGTAGTGCCTGTGGGGCCATCAAGAAGAAGACGCTGGACGAACGTTGGCATTCCTGCCCCTGTGGGTGCGAATTGGACCGCGATCACAACAGCGCCCTCGATATCTTGCGGCTTGGTTTGGAGGGGAAAACGATCCAAAAAAAACCGCCACGACCCCGACGCACCAAAAAGAAGAGATCCTAGGCTCGGACTGAGCCTTCAGGAGACGTGCTCCTGAGAAGCCCCCGGCTGTAGCCGTGGGGAGTGGTCACTGTAGTATGTATCGTATGATAGAGAGATGGTTGAGGATATCAACAAAAAACCGTCAAGGAGGAATTTATGACAGCACTTTTCATGCATGGTCTGATTTTGGCAGACAGTTCACCCATTACGATTCATGTCGGTGACAACATTTGGACAATCGACTCCCATTTTCTCGTGTACCTGCTTATCGCGGCCATCGTTGGTATCGCTGCTGAGTTTATCGTTGGCTGGCGCTTGCCCTTTGGCTTTATCGGGGCTATTATTGCGGCGCTTATCGGGATCTGGCTGATGACGAAGGTCATTATTATCTCAGGCTTCAATGACACTATCGTTGCTGGTATCCCATTGATTAGAGCGTTGATTGGCGCGATCATTCTGGTAGCGCTCTGGCACTTGATCACGTATCGTTCCTGGGGCCGTCGTAGCCGCCGTGGCTATAGACGCTAGCAGTCTCTGTTTCATGCGCAGAGGAGAAGGGTGGCCCGGCACGAAAGGGTAACTTTCCCCTTTTTAGGCATGGTTCAAACTGTCACAGCGTTTTGAACCATGCCTTAACTCTGGATATTAGACGTATCCTTCAGTTTGTTGATGCTATTGGTCAACGCGTCTACCTGTGCCTCTATTTTGACAAGTGTTTCGGCCTGTTCGTCCAAGCCCAATTTCTTCATTTGCCGCCTAAGCAGTTGTGCAAACCCTTTGATGATCGTCAGAGGCGTCTTCAACTCGTGGCGGGTCATACTGAGAAAGGCTTCTTTGCTTTGCTCTTCTTGCTTGATCTCGGTAATATCCCGTGTCACCCCAACTATACCGTCTGGTTTCCCGTTTTTACTATAGAACCCTCTGCCACTGGCAGCGATCCAGTGAATTGAGCCATCTGGCCATCTTACCTGATATTCTCTGTGATACTCTCTCTGCTCTTGTACATTCTTGAGCATATCTTGCACAATTTGTCGTTCTCCCGCCATAACCTTGCCTGCGCTATCTACTGCCGAAATTATTCTTTCGTCGAGGAGTGCGTAGTTCAACGCTGTCTCAGCCGAAAATCCTAGATGTGCCTTCCCTCTGGCCGAAAAGTCAACTTCACCTGTTCCAAACGTGAGCTTCCAAACACCCAGGCCAGCCATTTCAAGTGCGGCCTCTAAGAGTTGCTCACGTTCGAGCACTTGTGTTGCTAGCAGGTGCGAGCTTTCTTTGTTGGGTCTGAATTTCTCCTCATCAATGTGCAAGAACGGTGGATATTCCTGATTGTGTGTTTGCTCTTGTGCCATAACCAATGTGCTCCTTTCCTTTAGCATACACACTTGGTATAGTGCCACCCTGACCCTTGACCTTGACCCTACTGGAAGGTTGTATATTCCCTACAGAGAGAAAGGAACACACTGGCTATGAGAGAGCATTTGCACATTGGCGAGGTTGCCCGCTTGGTTGGCATTTCTACGAAAACTATTCGCTATTATCATGAAATCGGTTTGGTTGCCGAACCTGAGCGCACGGCGAGCGGCTATCGTCTCTATACCGCACAACATTTGCTCCGTTTGCAGCGTATTCGCCGTCTGCGTGCTCTGGGTTTATCGCTTGAGCGTACCCGCGCTATCCTCGGTGATGTCTCCCAGGAAACCGAGAGCACTCTGCGGACCGCTTTGCAATCTTTGGTTGAGGAATTGTCGGCCCAGGTTCTGGAATTAGAGGAACGTCGTGGCTTTCTGCAAATACTCTTAGCCAGCGAGCGGCTTGAGCTAGCAGAAGAGCATGCCTAAGCACCTACCTGTGCTATCGTTGTTTGCCAGCGTTTCGTGCCATCCCCGGCATCAACGGCGGTCACGTTGACAATAGGAGGGCCAGGGAAGAAGGTTGCATCACCTATGTAGAGCGTCTGTTGATCTGAGATGTTGCATCGCCTCGCTGTCATTTGACTCGCCTTTTCTAACAATATCCCTGTATTATTCCTTGCGAGCCTCAAACATTCCCGACACTTTGGTGATATGTATTGCTCCATGCGCCGCAACTTCTTGCTCCACTAGTGTTGTCAGTGCTTCGCGCTTCTCAGGGTTGATTGTTTGCCCAAGCTTGCCAGAGAGCGCGTACGCGATGAGTGGCTCAGCCTCGGTGACTTCCAACGCATCGTCATAGATATGCAACTTCACTTGTTCAAAGACGGGAGCAAGCACTTCCTGCCCGTTCTCCAACACAAACGGTGCGTTTTGCTTAAAGTTTTGCCAGTGGGGACTGACCTGCGCTCGATATAGCAATTCATCCAGCTCGCGCAAGTGCTCACGACCAACAGTGGAGGCATAGAAATGCCCTCCTGGTTTCAGTACACGCTTGATCTCTTCTAGCGCCTTTGATAAATCTGGTACATGATACAACATATGATTGGCAATTACTGCGTCAAAGCTCGCATCGCCAAAAGGCAGTGCTTGAGCATCTGCGACTTGATAGGCAAAACGTTCTTCACCAAGTTGCTGGCGAGTCTCATCAAGCATACCCGCTGAGAAATCGCTGAGGGTGATCTGCCAGCTTGCCGGAATGCGCTCGCGGTTGCCCCGCCAGAGCCAACCCGGTCCACAACCCAGTTCCAAAATTGTGCTACCTGCGTCAAGCTGCAACTGATCGAAAACCCAGTGTTGCCAGTTAGACTTGTTGATGCTGAATCGTCTGTGCAATTCGACACGCGCATTAAAGTTTACTGCATCCTTGTACTGCTTATTCAGAAGATAGTCCTGATCGCGAGATGCTGTCATATCTGCTCTCCTTCACAGATTGGGCGTTCAAGCCTTGAACGCCCAATCTCTTTTAGCCAGCAGCCTATTCTGCTGGCGTTTTGCCTCGCGTGAGAAACTCTACCAGATCTTCACGTTTTATCTCGAATTGCTTCTTCTCTGTCTCCATCCCACCAGCCTGCAAATCCTTGACTGTCACGAAGCCGCCCGCCACTTCGTTTTCACCGAGTAGCAGTGCGTAGACTGCGCCGGAAGCATTGGCCTGTTTCATTTGTGCTTTCGAGCTACGCCCGCCATAACTCATATCGGCCCGTAGTCCGGCTTGGCGCAGTTCCGCCACCAATTTTACTGAGGCTTCTTTGTATTCCGCAGTTTTCCCAAAGGCCACGATAAAGGCGCGTGGTTTCTCCGCTTCTGGCGGCTTGATACCAAGCTTTTTCATTTCCAGGATAATGCGCTCGACGCCTGCACCAAAGCCGATGCCGGGTGTATGTGCGCCGCCCAAAATCTCGGCTAGCCCATCGTAACGTCCGCCCCCGCTGAGTGCTAGATTATCCCCGGCTGCGGTGAACTCGAAGACTGTACGCGTATAGTAGTCCAGGCCGCGTACAATCAAGGCATCGTGCTCAAACGGCACCCCGTAGAGCTTCAGGAAACGCTGAACTGCTGCGAAGTGTTCTGTGCACGGCTCGCAGAGGTGATCCGAGATTTTCGGGGCCGCTATGATTTTGGCCTGGTCGCCTGGATCTTTGCAGTCCAGCATGCGCAGGGGATTCTTGGCGAAGCGCACCTGACAATCCTGGCAACACTGGCTCAACAGGGGCCGGTAATACTCTTTGAGCGTCTCGATATATTGCGGGCGGCAATTCGCATCACCGATGCTATTCATGCGTACGCGCACCCCTGGCAGGCCAAGCTGTGTGTACACTTGGTAGAGCAGGCCAATAATCTCAGCATCGAGGGCAGGATCTTCCTCGCCCAGCGCCTCGCAGCCAAACTGGTGGTGTTCACGCAACCGACCCGCCTGGGGCTTATCGTGCCGAAAAACGGGTGCACTCAAATAATAGAGCTTGACTGGTTGAACTTGTTGGAACATGCCGTGTTCCAGATAGGCGCGGACCGTACCCGCCGTCCCTTCAGAACGCAGCGTCACATTTGTGCTGTTCCCATCTTTATCGGGGCGATCATCGAAGCTGTACATTTCCTTCTCAACAACGTCTGTGCCCTCGCCAGAGGTGCGTTTGTACAGCGAGGTTTCCTCCAGCGTTGGCGTGTCGATGCGCCGATAACCAAACGTCTCTGCAACCTCGACCATGACCTTCTCAACTAGACGCCAGTAGGGTTGCTCAGCGGGCAGGATATCTTTAAAGCCCTGCAAAGCTTTATATTGTTGGGGCATATATTTATGAACACCTTCTTCACTTTATTATGCTGCTTTTATTTGTTTCGCTATTATAGCAGAAAGTGGTGACATTGTTCTACCTTCTGGCGAAACCTATTCCTATGGGATGGATGCGAAAAAAGTGTGTCTGGATGTTTTCCAGGCACACTTTGTGTTGTGTATTCATTTGCTTGCAAGCAACCACAGCTTGCTTAATGCGTGAAGCGTGACCGACGCTGTTTGCGGCGACGTGCCTCTTCTTTGCGTTTGCGGATCTCTTGAGCGCTCTCATGATGGCTGCGGCGGCGGGCTTCGGTGAGGATGCCAGCCTGCTGAACTTTGCGGTTGAACAGTTTCAATGCAGACTCAAACGAGCCATCGGGGTTTACAACAATCTGGCACATCTTTTACCAACGCGATCTGCTGGCACCCTCATGACGGTTGCCGCGTGGCTGATAACAATCCTGACAATACACGGGACGATCCTCACGCGGCTGGAAAGGCACACTGGCCTCTTTCCCACAAGTCGCGCAGGTAGCAGTATACATTTGGCGTGCTTCACGATCCCGAAAACCGCCACCATCACGATTGCCACCGCCAGAACGATCTCCCTGGAAGCCGCCTGACTGTTTACGTGCGGCACGGCACTCCGGGCAACGGCTGGGTGCATTGGTCAGCCCACGGCTTGCATAAAATTCCTGTTCCCCTGATGTAAAAGTGAATTCTTGGTTGCAGTCGCGACAATGCAGGATCTGGTCAGTCACTGGAAACTCTCTTTCTCCATTTATGCATGGATGCACTAATTCGCTCCTGTATTGCACAACATCACCTAAGTGGATCTTTTTCGCTTAGCAACTATGCACTCTACAGCCTCGATACAGTATACCATACTCAATCTTGTTTATCTATCTTATTTCAAGCGCTCAATGGTTTAGGTTAGAATTCTCGACGGTCTTTCTCTTGCTCCCATTCAGCAGATTTGCCCAGCCTTGCCCTCAATCATTTTCGTGACAGCGCAAAATGGTTGACGAAACGGCCTTGCTCGTGCTACTATCATGGCACAACATCACGGGGCGGTGGTGAAATGGTAAACACGAAGGACTTAAAATCCTTTGGCCGCAAGGCTTTGTGGGTTCGATACCCACCCGCCCTACTTTTCCCTGCTCAACTGTCTCTGCAAGCCGACTGGCATTGTAGAGGCTTTTTGTATTTATAGAACCTGAGAGAGGGCTAGAAATAGCGCTCTCTCATTATTTACTGGCTAGTTGATGACAATGTTACTGTTTTGTCCAGGTTCCGCAATTGTTTGATTGGAAACCCTTGTCGCTAGTAGCAATTGTAATAATAGCTGGCGTATCTGTGTTATTATTCGCGATGATATCGTCTGTTGTGTTACTAAAGCCACTCAAACGGGCATAGTAGCAACCAGTTTGTCCACTGCTTTTATAGGTACCTGGTTGGATATCGGTTCTAACGATATACATACCATCGTCAAAAGATGTTGGGCTGGTTGTTATTGCTGACAAATCTTTTGTCCAGGTTCCGCAATTGTTTGATTGGAAACCCGCATCGGTAGGAAAAATAGTAACGATAGCTGGATTATCCGTGTTATTATTTGCGTTAATCTCTCCTAAAGTACCCCCAAACCCTTTCAGTCGTGCATAATAGCAACCAGACGAAGCTTCTCGTGTACGATACGTTCCTGGCTGAATATCCTTCCCTATTACAAAAGTTCCATCACTAAAGTGGGCATAAGGGATGGGCGTTGGTGATGGTGTGGCAGTTGGCTTCGGTGTAGGTGTGGGAGCTGGCGATGAATGTGGTGTAGGTGTGACTGCTGATAATGGTGTAGATGCAGATGTCACCGCTGTTTGTGCTGTGGTAGATTGATCGTTCGTGTTTGCCGCAATGCTTATACCAATGCACAACATAAGTGCAACAGTAATGGTACCACAGCCAATAGCTGTATTTCTGCGTTTACGCTTGCGAAGTTGTTCAGGAGCAAGAGTACGTTGGTACTCTTGCTCCTTCTCTCTAGCACGCTCAGTATTTTCTTTGATTCTTGACCATACCCCATCCTGTCTTTTAGTATCCTGTTTTCCTACTGCTCCTGCTTCGTATTCGGTTTCTACAAGAGATACCTGATTTGGAGATGCATTTTCGTGGTGGACATCTTCTCTCTCATAAATTGCCGTTAGTTGTCTGGTGTGGCCAAAGGTTGTCCGTGTTGGGGTAATGCTCACTAATTTCCAGTCAACCTGCTGCCGTTTTCTCAAATCCTTTTCGAAATGCTTCTGTGCCGTTGAGAATGCGCTATCCTTATAAATAATGACGTCTTGTTGTACTTTCGGCATTGTTGGTATCCTCTCAAAAATGTGGAACATGATAGAAGAAAATTGTAGCATGGTTTGCGTACTATTTATATACCAATATAGCTATTTTAAGATAAATATTGGCAATCTAACCGACTTGGGCGAGTGATGTAGAGGCTTTTTAGTAAATCTCAATCCCATTTCACTCTTGACAATATACACTCTCCCAGCTATAATTTAATTAATCGGTCAATCAATAAACCAAAATAAAGCTAGAGAGAGTACAGCAATTATGCCACGCACACCTAAAGTTGTAGAAGATCGGCGCGAACAAATTCTTGACGCAGCTATGCGCGTCTTTACGCAGAAGGGCTTCTCCAGAGCCACGAACCGCGATGTGGCACGCGAGGCTGGGATTACGACTGGGTTGATCTACTACTACTTTGACAATAAAGAAGCGCTGCTCCGGGCGG
>JBDTBU010000034.1:0-26075 GCA_039923935.1 Ktedonobacteraceae bacterium
GCCAAACGCGTGGGTATATCCCCGCTCATCACGTCCATGTATTGAAAAGCCACTGCCAGCGTGCCATCGGGCAGCACAGCCGGAGTCGCACCCAGCACGCCATCGCAGGTTGTGTCATTTGGTACACGTCCCCTGGCAGGATTGGTGCAGAAGGGCGCGTGTCCCTCGACAAAGCGTGTTGGTGCGAAGGTTTTGCCGTCATCACTTGAACGCGAGAAGGCCAAGCTTTCACGGCAAAAGTTGCCATCCCCGCAAAACCCGGCATGATCGTAGGACCAGACAACGTAGATATTCCCGCTATGCGGCCCATTGGTCGTATCAACTGCAATCCAGGGTTTATCGCTAAAAGTCTGCCCGGAGGGATCGTCAAAGACGCTGACTGGTTGCCCAAACGTTTTGCCGTCATCGTGCGAGGTCAGAACCGAGACGCCGCTCTCGGCGGCATTGACAACACTGGCAGTATTGAGCACTAACGCGTAGACATCGTTGTGTAAACCAAAGGCGAAGCTGATATCTGAGGTTGTCTCGTGTGTGCTAAAACCGGACAAGACGCCGCCATCCTGCCAAGTGCAACCACCATCGAAAGAGCTATAAAAGCCGATTTGGAAGCTATAGTGTTTGGGATCGGTGAAAAACTTTGAGCCGCCTACAAGGTTCAGCGGGTTGCGCGGGTTCTCGGCTAGCATCGGCTCACTATGCGCCAAGTAGCTATCCTGGCTCACGCGCACATTCGCGTACGGCGGCTGGGGATGTGCACCCAGTTTCACACACGAACCTCCCTGCTGCAATGTATAGACAGGTGTAGGTATAGACGTTGGCGTTGCTGGCAGTGGATGCGAGACAGATGGTCCCGACCCGCCACAGGCCGCCACAAATAACCATAGGAACGTGAAAACGAGCCACGCTGGCCTGATCCATCTGGCGGTGCGTTGCATAGTGTACTCCTGCTGAGGATAACTGACTGGCACACAGCGATCAAGAATTGATGTGATATAGTAATACATACGTAACAAAACAAGCAAACATCACTCTTTTTCGATTTGGTGAAAGAAACAACGATCAAGCTGTTTGCCCAAGTGGAAGAACTCACTGCTTATACACAGCAGAGCTAAGGAAAGGGAACATTCCATGCAGACACCGCCTGCTATCGATCTGTCCGATATTTTTGCCTACGTTGATCAACACGCGCAAGCCTCGCTGGCACGCCTGATCGACTACGTGCGCAGACCGAGCATCAGCGCGTATGGCGAGGGCATTGGCGAGGTCGCGGAATATATTGCGAACGTGATGCAGAAGCTGGGCCTGACTGTGCGCATTATGCCCACGTCCGGCTGGCCGATGGTCTTTGGCGAGTACAACATTCGGCCAGACGCGCCCACAGTGCTGCTCTACGGTCACTACGATGTGCAACCGCCCGATCCACTAGAAGAGTGGGTTACACCACCCTTTGAGCCAACTGTGCGCAATGGGCGACTCTATGCACGCGGTGTGGGCGATAATAAGGGGCAACATTTCGCGCAATTGTTGGCTTTAGAGACGCTGCTGGCTTGTCGCGGCACGCTACCCTGCAATGTCAAAGTGCTGTTGGAGGGCGAAGAGGAGATAGGTAGTCCTCATATGCCGGAGTTTATCAGTGCCCACCGCGACGAACTGCGGGCAGATCTCGTGATTGTCAGTGATGGACCAGTGCACGAAAGTGGGCGTTCGACCATCAATTTCGGTGTGCGTGGCATACTCGATCTCGAATTGCGGGCACAGGGAGCCAATCAGGATGTACACTCTGGCAACTGGGGTGGGATCGTGCCCAATCCGCTCTGGACGCTGGTTCACCTGCTCGCCAGCATGAAGAACGCACGCGGAGAGATCACCATCGACGGCTTCTATGAGAACGTCCAACCCCTGAACGAGCTAGAGCGCCAAGCCTTGGCTAGTCTGCCCCTCGACATCGAACAGGCCAAACGCACGCTGAACATCTCGCACCTGGATGAGCCGCAAGAGCGCGGTTATTTTGAGCGTCTCTCAGCCTGGCCTACACTGACTATCAACGGTATCCACGGCGGCTATGGTGGACCCGGCTCCAAGACCGTCCTGCCACACGAAGCTGTAGCCAAATGTGATATCCGCCTGGTCGAGTCCCAAACCGCCGCAGAGATCCTGTCCAAAGTTCGAGCGCACGTTCAGAAGTACGCCCCAGAGGTCAGTGTCACCAGCCACGGCAGTATGGACCCCTCGAAGACACCGCTGGACTCGCCTTTCACCGAAACACTGCGCCAGGCAATTCTCGCCGCTCAAGGAGCCGAGCCGCTATTCGTTCCAGCGATGGGTGGGAGTCTGCCCAACTATGTTTTTACTAAAACCCTGGGTATACCAGCCTTTGGCGTGCCCTATGCCAACGCCGACGAAGCCAACCACGCGCCAAACGAGAATATGGAGGTTGCACGTTTCTTTATGGGCATCAAAACGGGCGCGGCCATGCTGAGTTATCTGGGTGTCCATAGGATCTCTACATTCTGAAATCTTCAAGCGTATATCAATTTTCTCCGTGGGAAAGGTTTAGCCCTTCCCTTGTGCTAGCTGTTTTTATACCTTTCGGTAGATGTTTTTCCCCAGACAATAAGCTATACTGTTCTCATAAATTGACCATTTTGAAAGGAAAACCATTCATGCAAACTCAAGAAACCCCGCAAGCTGTTCCCCAATTACAGGGCTTTGAAGATTTCGTACGTCGTACTATGGACGATTGGAAAGTACCAGGACTCGCCATCGCCATCGTGAAAGATGGAGATGTGGTCTTCTCGCAAGGATTTGGGAAACGCGATGTTGAGCACAATGTAGAGGTCACACCGCAGACCATCTTCCCGATTGGCTCTGCAACCAAAGCTTTCACTACCATGGCTATCGCTTTGTTGGCCGACGAGGGCAAGCTCGACTGGGATATCCCTGTCAAAGAGTATCTGCCTACATTCAAGCTTTTCGATCAATTTGCGACTGAACGCATGACCCCTCGCGATCTTACCTGTCATCGTTCCGGGCTGCCGCGCCACGATCTTATGTGGTACGGCTCTTCCTCCACACGCAAAGAACTCTTTGACCGCCTGCAATACCTGGAACCGAGTAAGGACTTCCGCACTGTCTGGCAATACCAGAACCTGATGTTTATGGCGGCTGGCTATCTCGTTGAGCAGGTTTCAGGTCAAAGTTGGGAAGATTTCGTGCAGCAGCGCATTTTTAAGCATCTGGGTATGAGTAGCAGTCTTTTTGATACGACTCAGGCTCAACAAACAGCCGACTTTTCCTTTCCCTACGAGAAGAAAGACGATGAGGTCAAGCAAATGCCTTTCTACGGTGAGCAGTGGGCCGCTGGACCAGCAGGTTCTATCGTCTCCAGTATCGCCGATATGAGCAAATGGGTGCAGTTGCATCTGAAAAAGGGCAAGTTGAACGATACGCAGTTTATCTCAGCAGGGCAGGTCGCCTTGATGCATAGCCCGCAAATGGTCATAGGTGGGATCAGCGAATATGATGAACTGCTCGCATCGAGTTATGGGTTAGGCTGGTTTGTCGTACCGTATCGTGGGCATACCCTGGTCCATCATGGTGGGAATATCGATGGTTTCAGTACCCTGGTTAGTTTTCTACCTGCGGAGAATATTGGTGTCGTCGTGCTTACCAACCTGAATGGCAACCCGCTGGGGAGTATCCTCAGCTATAATGTCTATGATCGGTTGCTTGGTTTAGCAGAGGTGCCATGGAGCAAACGCAACAAAGAGGTCGCCGATACGGTCAAAGCTGCTGGCGAGAAGGGCAAGGAGAAGACTGCATCTGACCGCCTTTCTGACACCTCTCCATCTCATGCACTGGATGCATATACAGGCGATTATGAGCATCCCGGCTACGGCAGCCTCGTGATTGGGAAGGATAAGGATGGGGAGCAATTGCAGATCAGTTTCAATGCTTTGACCTGTCCCCTCAAGCACTATCACTATGATACCTTTGAGTGCACCATTGAGAGGTTCGATCTCAGCATGAATATCACCTTCTCTGCCAACGCTAAAGGGGAGATAGAGGGGGTAAGCGTGCCATTTGAGTCAACAGTCAAAGCGATAGAGTTCAAGCGTGTTCCTCGCAAAGAGATGATGGACAAGGCTTTCCTCAAGCAGTTTGTTGGTCAGTACGCACTCGTAGGTCTGCCTATGACTGTCACGGTGGCCTTCAAAGGGGAAAATGCGCTTGCCATTTCGATTCCAGGCCAGCCAAGCTACGAACTGGTGCCCGATAAGAACACAGAATTCCACATGAAAGGACTCTCCGGCTTCAGTATCGAGTTTATGCGGAATGAGTCGGCAGTAGTGACAGAAGCGCTCCTGGTTCAACCGGGTGCAGTCTTCACGGCTCAGAAAAAGGATGCCAGCTAGAGCCTAGTAGAACAAGCTTGGTTTTTGTCTAGCAGAGCCTGGTCCATCCATGCATCGAATGCATCAAACAGGCTGCTCGACTCGATAGACTGCTAATGTTTGTTTGATGAACGGATGGAAGGCGGTGGGTAGCGTCTCAAGGCCATATCTGCCGCCTTCGTCCTTTGAGAAGACATGCCCTTGCGCAAGAACGGATTTCGATGGGACATGGAGCATTCGAGCGCGATCATCTCAGTGTTTGTTTAAGTGACACAATGGTTTTTATTCGCTGGTTTACGCTGACATCGTCACGCGTGGTTGCGGAATAGGGAGATCCAACGCTTTATGAGCATCAATCCAAGTTTCAATAGCATATTGTGCTTGCTTGACGGCTTTGGCATAGGTTTCCCCATGCGTTTTGCAACCTGGAAGTTCAGGAACAGTGACAATGAATACCTGATCCTCTTCGCTCCATTGAATATGCATGGAGTAGTGCTGCATGTCTGATTTCATAACCTTTTCCCTACCTTCCTTAACACATCTTGCACGTCTTTTAACTGGTATGATTTGGTGTCTTCTCCATCCTGACCAGAAACAGTGACAGGCGCTTCTGGTATAGCAGGATGAATCCAAACTGTATGACTGCCTTTACCAGGACGTTTTATGAAACCTGCTCTTGCTAGAGCAGCCCTCAATTTTTTGATTTTTAATGGCACTCTCTACCTCTTTGATAATACCACAATTCCCACATTTTTAAAGCCTCTGGCTCCGTTGCATAGGCGTATTCCAAAATAGCATACATTTTGGAAAAATACAATACAAAATGGCACAACTTGATAAATAGTATGCATGAGTTCATTTCCACGGGCATGACACATTGGGAGAGTATATCCAAACCTGCGTCGTATGACCCTCAGTTTGGATATGCTCTCCCAATCGTATATGTTACCTTACATATTAGCTGAGACGCTCAATAATCATCGCCATACCTTGTCCGCCGCCTACGCACATCGTCTCCATACCGAAGGTTTTGCCGGAAGTTTGGAGGCCATTGAGGAGCGTCGTCATAATACGGGCACCAGTCATGCCATATGGATGTCCGAGAGCAATCGCACCGCCGTTGACGTTGAGCTTGTCCCAGGGGATGCCCAGATGCTTGGCCGATGGAATCACCTGAGCCGCAAAGGCTTCGTTGATCTCGACCAAATCGATGTCGTTGATCGTCATATTTGCTCGTCGCAACGCCTGACGACAGGCTTCGACTGGGCCTAATCCCATGATTTCAGGATTAAGAGCCGTGACTCCGCTCGCCACGATGCGAGCCAGCGGAACGAGGCCCAGTTGACGTGCCCTGCTGTCGCTCATAATCACGATTGCTGCGGCTCCATCATTCAGTGGACAGGCATTGCCGGCGGTGATCTGGCCGTCGGGTCGGAAGACGGGCTTTAATTCAGACAAGGCTGCCATGGTTGTGCCTGCTCTGGGGCCATCGTCTTTGCTGACCACTGTGCCGCTAGGCGTCGTGACTGGCGTGATTTCGCGAGCAAAGAAGCCATTCTGCTGTGACTGTACAGCTCGTTGCTGGGAGAGACAGGCGAATTCATCCATCTCCTGGCGGCTGACGTTCTCTTGCAAGCGCACGTTTTCGGCGGTCTGACCCATCGCAATATAGATATTGGGCAGTCCGGCTAGTGGTTCCCACGAACTCGCTCCCTGCTGCTGCTCGACGGAACGCGCCTCAGCCTGAGCAAAGAGCGCATTATGGGGACCAAGATCAGCTACCCCATAACTAAAGCGGCTGACCGTCTCGACTCCGGCTGACACAAATACGTCGCCTTCGCCTGCCTTAATGGCGTGAAAAGCCATACGAATGGTTTGGAGAGAGGACGAGCAATAGCGGTTGACGGTGACGCCTGGAACGTTGGGCAGGCCAGCCAGCAACGCGACCACGCGGGCCATGTTATAGCCCGACTCGCCAGCAGGCTCACCACAGCCAAGCATCACATCTTGCACGGTGGCAGGATCAAGCTGGGGCACTTTCGCCAGGACTGCCCGCACAATGGTTGCAGCAAGATCGTCTGGTCGGAACTCGATCAACGACCCCTTGTTTGCCCGACCAATGGGGCTACGAGCAGTTGCAACAATGACAGCTTCAGGCATACTTTTCTCCTTAGTTCAGAATGCTAGAACAACACATCAGAAAGATCGCATCAGCAGTGCGTCTCTCTTATTTTAGCACGTCTATGCGGAAGATTGCGCGAATGTGCTTCCCAAACACACATTGACCGTAGCATTATCAAGGTTGACATGCATCAATTAAAAAGATAGGATAGATCATGAATCCAACACATATGTTTGTACACCCTTCTGTAGCACAACACAGTGAGAAAGGATCACACAGCATGGATGTCACCGTCGAAACAACCGCAGGCAAGGTCCAAGGGGCTACCATCAATACTATCCACAGATTCAAAGGCATTCCCTATGGAGCTTCAACGGGCGGGCGCAATCGCTTTCAACCACCTGTCAAACCCGCCGCCTGGGCTGGTGTACGCGAGACTCACGCATATGGCAACATCAGCCCACAGCCTGTACGCGGCCCATCGCTCCTGCGGGCTGCCATTGGTGAATCGCAACCTGAAACAGAGAATGAAGACTGTCTGTATTTGAATGTCTGGACACCTGGCCTGGGAGATGGTCGCAAACGGCCAGTGCTCTTCTGGTGCCACGGTGGTGGGTTTACGATGGGTTCTGGCTCAGCGAACTTTTACAACGGCATCAATCTGGGCCGCCGAGGAGATGTGGTCGTTGTGACCATCAATCATCGCCTGGGTCCGCTCGGCTTTTGCTATCTGGGCGAGTTGGCTGGCGAGGAATATGCCGCGTCGGGCAATGTTGGTATGCTCGATATCGTCGCGGGTCTGGAATGGGTCCGCGACAATATTGCTGCATTTGGCGGTGATCCCGGCAATGTCACCATCTTTGGCGAATCAGGCGGTGGTGCCAAGGTGAGCGTCTTGCTCGCCATGCCGTCCGCAGTTGGCCTCTTCCACCGAGCAATCGTGCAAAGTGGTCCGGGCGTGAATATGACGCCGCGTGACCGAGCTACGAAAAATGCCGAGAAATTGCTGAAAGAGTTGGGGATCTCCGCCAAGGACAAGGACCGCTTGAGCAGTCTAACAGCCGCGCAGATCATTGAAGCCAATGCCAAGATTAATAGTAATCCTCTGCAAGGTTGGGCACCTGTCGTCGATGGCCATGTGCTCCCCAATCATCCCTTTGATCCAGTCGCATCCGCGATCTCTGCCCATATACCGCTGATGATTGGTACGAACAAAGATGAAGCGACGCTGTTCCTCTTGCCCGATCCAGAGGTACGCACGCTTGACGAGGCAGGGCTACTAGCACGCGTCCAAGCGTTTGTTGGAGAGAGCGCGAATACGCTGATCGCGGCCTATCGTCGCGTTGATCCACAAGGTTCGCCGCGTGATATCCTCCTCGCGATAGCCAGTGACCGCATGATGCGCATGAATTCGATCAAGTTGGCCGAACGCAAACACGCGCAAGGGGCTGCTCCGGTCTTCATGTATCTGTTTACGTGGGAAACACCTGCGCTCGATGGACAACTCAAGTCCTGTCACGCGCTTGAGATCCCATTCGTGTTCGATAATATCGCTCGTAGTGGCGGCTTTATCGGCGATGCACCCGAATGCGCGGCCATCGCTGAGAATATGAGCGAAGCGTGGATGGCCTTTGCCCGCGACGGCGTGCCAGCCTATCGCGGCCTACCCGCGTGGCCCGCCTACACCCCAGAGAAGCGAGCCACGATGATCTTTGATACAGAATGTCGCATAGAGAACGATCCTGGCAGCGGGGTGCGCCAGACCTGGAGCGAGATTCCTATTCCCAACAGTCGCGCATAATAGACTGAGCCTTAAATCAGCCTCAACCTCTGGAGACATTCTTAAATCCAGAGGTTGAGGCTGGTCTCTGCAATCCAACAACGCTTCCAACGGAACATCTCATACACAACTGAGCTACTTTGTGAGACATGTCAATGACAAAGTAATACATACCATGAAAATACGTCATACAACATGACACAATGTGATAAATATGTGGTATACTGGCACTATTCGATAGGCATTTGGTCCGGGGATTTTTTCTATCTACGTTTGTTACATAATATGTGTGCAAGCATGGAACACGTTTATTATGTGGAGGATGACATGCATTCGAGCGAGGTTGCGCGTTTGCGCGAGCAGGTGAGGCTAGAGTACGAGGCAATGATGCAGGGTTTGAGCGGCTTTGCCGAAGGGTCCGCCATGCACGATTTTATTTCCGCACGTATGGCCCGCGTGGGAACCTATCACGACGAACTGGTGACGGAGATCGGGGAGGACAAAGCCACCAAGATCATCTGTGATCTGTATAATCAAGCGACTGGCTGAATTGATAAAACTCCTGACGGCTCTGCTATAATAAGCGCATATTGTCGTGTCCTAACTCTATCCACAAAAAGGAGAACGCCACAACTATGCGCTTGAGACGAGCCGAACTATCAACTCCCGCCAGCAACGAACGCATGATGGCTAAAGCCGCCGCCAGCAACGCTGATCTAGTCTTTCTCGACCTGGAGGACTCGGTTTCTCCCAGTGAAAAGGTCGAGGCCAGAAGCAAAGCCATTCAAGCCCTGAAAACCCTGGATTGGGGCAAGAAAATACGTGCCGTGCGTATCAACGACCTGGAGACCGAGTACGCCTATCAGGACATTATTTCTGTCGTCGAAGAGGCTGGCGACTATTTTGATCTGCTGGTCGTCCCCAAGATCAAGTCAGCCAAAGATGTCTGGTGGGTCGATGTGCTGCTCAGCCAGATTGAGAAACGCTTACAGAGAACGCGCAGATTGGGTCTTGAAGTGCTGATTGAAGAGGTCGAGGCCATCATCAATATCGAGGAGATAGCACAGGCCAGTTCGCGCCTAGAAGCGTTGATCTTTGGTCCCGCCGACTATAGCGCCTCACAGGGCATGGATAGCGGGGTCATCGATGGCTACCTGGACGCCTATCCTGGCGATCCCTGGCACTATGCACGCAACAAGATAGCCATCGCTGCTCGCGCCGCCGGCATCGACGCTATCGATGGCGCGTTTCCCGATTTCAAAAATCTAGAGGGCTATCGTCGCGAGTGTATTCACGCCCGTACCCTCGGCTTTGTCGGCAAATGGGCCATCCATCCCAGCCAGATCGAGGTCGCGAACCAAATTTTCTCACCCTCATCTGAGCAAGTTGCCTATGCGCGTAAGCTGGACGCCGCCTATGCTGAGGCACTAGCCCAAGGGATCGGTGCTATCGCCATTGATGGCAAGATGATCGATGTTGCCATTATCAGAAGTTTGCGCAACGTCATTCAAAAGGCTGAATTGATCGGTATGTAGTGTCTCCTCCACGCTACAATAGGTTGTAAAGAAAGAGGCCCGCACAACTCTTGTACGGGCTGTCTTTCATTATACCTGCGTACCCTTGCGCAAACGCTGCATCCTACCTTCCCACGCTTGGCGTTGAGTTGCATCCAGCGACTGTGTGGGCACGAGCACTTTGCGGGTAAACGAGAGCACATTTTCGCCGCGTTGGTTATAACCGATGGTCTCAACGCTCACAATCCCACGATCAGGGTTGCTGCTAGTTAGATGCTTCTCTAACACACGCGTCTCGGCATAGACCGTATCACCGTGAAACGTCGGCCCCAAATGTTTGACATTCTCAAATTCCAGGTTAGCGATGGCCTTGCCGCTGACATCTTCGACAGTCATGCCCAGCACAATGCTAAAGACCAGCGGACCGACCACAACGCGCTGCTTGAACTGCGTCAACTCTGCATAAAACGCGTCGATGTGCAGCGGGTGATGGTTCATGGTCAACATACAAAACAGCGTATCGTCGGCTTCGGTAATTGTGCGCCCCGGCCAATGTTTGTAGATCGCACCAATCTCAAACTCTTCAAAACAACGACCAAATTGCATAACAATCTTACCCCCTTTTTGTAATAGAACTTTCCCTCGCTCATTATAAGCCAGAATGGTGCATGATACCTATCAATCGAACCGCCCTCAGCAGACAGCAATGCGAACACCCCACGATTATTGCCTTGCTGTATCACCGCTTGTTTGTTGTATGTATGGGAATGCGCTGGTACACTGTGATGTATCTATATGCATAATATTATAATAGTACCTCGGTGTTGTTTGGCATGGGTGGGTATTTCTTATAGAAGAACGAAAGGGGATCGGAAGAAGATGGGGCGTTGGGATCTCTCTTTAAAACTAGTCTTGCGGGAAAGCCCGCAGGCGTTTGTTACGTTGCTGGTACCTGGTGCGGGCTACATCAGGATGCGAGATGGACAATTTATCACACGGGAGATGCCGGAAAGCTTGTTCCTCATGCGGGAGATCCGCTCCGATTGTCTGATTGAGGCAGAATTAGATGGGAAGCGGTTTCTGATCCTGGTGGAGTTTCAATCCACCAAAGACAAGATCATGGGCCAGCGACTATTGGGCTACAGCTACGAGGCCATCTGTGCCTATAAGCTGCCGGTACTCGCATGTGTGATCTACCCGCGCTACGTCTACAAGCCGCCACACAAGCCGTATGGATGGGCAATCCCCAGACGGGGCGTGCAAAACACGTTCATGTATGATAGTATTGAGCTAGCTGAGATGTTTGTAAACGAGTTAGAGCGGACGGGGCTGGTCGGTCTTGCGCCGTTGTGGATTTGTACCAAAGACGGCCCGACGCGTGAGGTGCTGGAGCATGCCATCACGGTGCTGGAGACCGCACACAAGCCTGAAGGTCTGGCAGCCCTGCGGATGTTGGCTCTACTGGTGTTTGAACATGACGCTACCATGATAGCGTGGATCGAATGGAGGTTTGCACATATGCATGATTATCTGCTGGAAAATTCCATCATGTACAAGGAATTGGTCAACGAAGGCGAGATCAAAGGACGCGAAGAGGAGCATCAGCGTGCACTAGCGCATTTCCAGGAAACCGTCGTGGCGCTGGTTGCAAGAGATTTCCCCCAACTGACGAATGTGGCGCAACAGCAGGTGGCTCTGGTTGACAATCTGGAACGATTACAACGTTTGATTCTGCAAGTGACCATGCTGCATGATGCCACCCAGGTAACTGCGTTATTGGCTGCTCTCGACGAGGACGAGCAGGACGCAGACTAGCTTATAACAACATACAACCTACCAGTTCGTACACGCAAAAGTATGCAGGTGATCCTGACTCGCCTGCATACCCAGCAAAGAACTGTTTAACTCTCATCCGCCAGCTTATAACGCTCCAATAACTGACGCGCGATAACTAACCGCTGGATTTCGCTGGTACCCTCGCCGATAATCATTAAGGGGGCGTCGCGGTAGTAGCGTTCGACGTTGAAATCTTTGGTGTAGCCGAAGCCGCCGAAGACGCGCATGGCATCGAGCGCGACCTCTTCGCACATTTCGGAGGCAAAGAGCTTAGCCATGCCTGCCTCCAGGTCACAACGTTCGCCGCGATCCTTTTTCTGCGCCGCTTGATATAAGAGTAACCGAGCCGCCTCGATCTTCGTGCCCATATCCGCTAGCTTGATCTGGATAGCCTGGTGTTCCGCGATGGGTTTGCCAAAAGTCCGCCGTTGTTGCGCGTACTTGATAGCATCCTCGAAAGCCGCTTGAGCCACACCCACAGCACGCGCCGCGACATTGACACGTCCGAGTTCCAGGCCACTCATCATCTGTTTAAAGCCCTGGCCCTCGCGTCCACCTAACAGATTCGCGGCAGGCACACGTACGTTGTCTAGAATAAGCTCGGCAGTATCTACGCCCTTGTAGCCAAGCTTCTCAAAGACGCGACCATTGCTCAAGCCCGGCGTGCCCTTTTCGACCAGGAAGACGCTCATACCGCGATGTGGTGGGATAGCACTTGTATCGGTACGTGCCAGAATAGCAAAAATACTCCCGTTCACGCCGTTCGTGACCCACATCTTGGAACCGTTTAGCACGTAATGCTCCCCATCGTGTACAGCGGTCATAGCAATTGCCTGTACATCGCTGCCCGCACCAGCCTCGGAGAGACCGAGTCCGCCGCGCTTCTCGCCCACAGCCATAACGGGCAAGAAACGCTGGCGCTGCTCCTCGGTGCCATAGGTGGAGATTATATAAGCCACGAGCAAATGAGTGTTGACGATGCCTGTCAGGCTCATCCAACCGCGTGCAATCTCTTCGATGATGCGGGCATAGGTCACAAAATCCAGACCCAGGCCACCATACGCTTCGGGAATGGTCGCGCTAAAAATACCCATGTGCTTGAGCTTTTCCACGAGGTCTGTAGGGTACAGGTCGTCGTGTTCCAGGGCACGAGCCACCGGGAGCACTTCCCGCTCAACAAAACGCCTGATCTCGTCAACAAGAGCCTGCTTCTCGTTCTCCAGAGGTACATTCATCCTTGCGCTGCCTTTCTTACTATGCGAAAACGCCTATGACGCTTTCAAGAACTATTTGACGCTTTTTATGCTACGATGCGGGGATACCTGGGATGTTGGTTTCGCTCTTGCGACGCAAACGCCGATCAGCATGTTGAATCAGAAAAGATTTGAAAGCCCTGGCCGTGGCGGAGAGATGTTTGTCACGCACATGTACTAGACGCCACTGCCGCACTATCGGGAAACCCTCGACGTTCAGGATCACCAAGCGATGAGTCTCCAACTCCATATCGAGGGCTACACGCGAGATTAGGGCAATACCAAGGCCAGCAGCCACACCCTGCTTGATCGCGCTATTGTTTCCCACCTGCATACTAATCTGCAACGGCACACCAACCTCTTGAAAGGCACCCTCCAGGGCCGCACGCGTACCAGAGCCGGGTTCGCGCAAAAGAAAATGTTCGCGCCCAAGCTCTTCAATCGGCACACGATCTAGACCTGCTAACCGATGGATGGGGGCTGCCACCAGCACCAGCTCGTTGAAGGCGAATGGCTCAATCTCGACCTGCATGTCCGAGGGCACTTTACCCATAATCGCCATATCCACGCGGTTACTAGCCAGTGCATCGACCAGTGAGGCCCGGTTCAGCACTTCCAACGAGATCTCCACCTGGGGATAGATCTGGTGGAATTTGCCGAGCAGGCTAGGGATCACGTAGGTGCCAACAGTCGTATCGGCCCCCACGCTCAAACGCCCATAATGAGGGCTACGCAGCGCCTCCATGCTGTCCAAGGTTTCGTCGATGAGGGAGAAAACTTTCTGACTATAGAGATAGAGTTCTTCGCCCGCCTGCGTAAGATGCGTCTTGCGCCCAATCTGATCGAACAGTTTGACCTTCAGCGAAGTCTCCAGGTGGCGGATCTGCGCGGAAACTGCTGGCTGGCTAAAGTGCAGTTCTTCAGCTGCACGCACAAAGCTACAGTGTTTTGCCACCACTTGAAACGTGGCTAATTGATGCAAGTTAAGCGTTCGCATGTGTAACTCCCGGAACAGAACTAGCCCAGGTCTATTCTACTATCTTAGACGAGGCTGTCAATGGCTACACACTCCAGTTTATCTGCCTTTTTCTGCATGTTTGAAAGAGCACGTGCAAACAATATATATTCATACACATTTATACATGATATTTTCTATTTATGCATATTTTAAACGTTTATGCTATACTATAACGTAAACCAGGAGAACCTAACGAGTAATGCACTTTTTGGAAAGGCAGAATACGTCATGCGTCGAGCATCTTTGACAAGCAAACAACCCACAGTAGAGCCTGTATCAACGCCCGCTCCTCTCTCCCAATTGCCCCCTATCTTCACGGGGACAAACATGTCCACCTGTGAACGGGCACAGATTTCTCGCGAAAAGACGCCATTTTCGCAACTTTGGCAAGATGCGCTGTTGCCTTATCTTGGGACGCGCCTGATTATCCTTGTGATAGGGCTATTAGCAACATATTATGTGATGCCGCTTATTATAAGTAACCCCAGGCTGCCGGCATACTCTGCCTATGGACCATTCCCACAATCTTTGTGGCTTATGTGGCAGCGCTTTGATAGTGGCTTCTATCTGGATATAGCTCAGCACGGATACGCACGAGTCGTAGCCCCAAATTTTCGGACTGACTGGGTGTTTTATCCCTTCTATCCACTGCTGATCGCTGGGGTAGGAAAAGTATTTGGCGGAACAAGTAACGCGTTCCCACTTGCTGGGCTGTTCATTGCCAACATTGCTGGCATCATGATGATTACGTATTTCTATTTGCTGGTACGACGAGAGTTCAACAGGAAAATTGCAGCGCGTGCGGTCATCTATCTTTCGCTCTTTCCCTTGGCCTTCTTTCTCTCAGCTATCTACACAGAGTCACTCTTGCTGGGCTTCTCAGTCGCCTGTATTTATTATGCACGCCAGCAGTCTTGGTGGTTGGCGAGCCTTTGTGGGGGTTTGGCTACTTTTACCCGTTTACAAGGAATAACGTTGATTATCCCGTTGGCATGGGAATATTTGCGCGTCGTCAGCGCCCGTTATGCGCCGCCTCCCACGGAACTGCCACTCTACTTTCTAGCGCGTCTACGGCTCCAGTCGCGTTGCTATTTCTCCGGTCTATGGCTAGCAGTACGCGAACTCAAAAACTGGCTGACGGCCCTGGCATTTGGCTTGATTCCTGCTGGTCTTCTCGCCTTCATGATCTACGGAAAAATCTACGCTGGTGATTTCTTTGCCACGTTTCACGCGAGCAAGTGGGAGTGGGGACGCCATATCTCACCGCCGTGGCGCTTGCTGATGTACTCTTTGCGCAACCCTATTTGGGGACAACCCTTGAACTGGAATTTCTGGACGCTTAACATCGCCATGACTTTTGCTTTTCTCGCTGTCATGATCTGGGCTTTTCGTCGTCTACCTATGATCTACGCATTATATGCAGCGACAACAGTCTTGTTGCCACTCTCATCAAGCAGCCTGAATAGCATTGCACGCTATGATTTGCTTGTATTTCCAGCATTTATTCTACTCGCGCTATTGACTGCTAAAAACGAGGAACAACCGTTGCACAATTTTATTCTCGCGTCCTTTGCGGCGCTCCAGGCTGTGCTCATGGTCTTCTTCGTGATTGGGCTGTTCGCAATCGCTTAGACTATACGGATACCATCAGGCTATCCAGCACAACTTGCATTGCTCACAAACGGCGTTGTAGGATAGGCGTAACATGAAAGTACAACCATTATTCATCGTTACACCACAAGGATAAGACCAATGGCATTTTTCCGTGGCCGAGGGCAGCAAGCACAACCCACAAACAGAGATATATCGAAAACCAGGCTTCTTCCTGAGACGGAGCCACCAGATAATCCTATGCCCGCTGGCGTGCCAGAAGGGAACAAGATCGTCGTGACGATTGCGCGTCAGTGTGGCAGCGGTGGAGCCGAGGTCGGGCGTATCCTAGCACGCCGAGGGAACTTGTACTACTTGAATCACGAGATCATCGATGAGGTGGCTCAGCGTTCGGGCGGTGCCGTTGCGCAGGTCGAGAGCCAGGATGAACAAACTGCTGGACCTCTCAATTATGTGCTAGAAGCGATGAATACGAATACGTTTTTTACGCTGAATTACAGCCAAATTTTGCAAAAGCAGAAGGTTCGTCCAACGGCGTTGACCCATGAACACGCCTATTTCCTGCTAACTCAACGCGTCGTGCTGGAAATGGCGAGCACTGGTAACACAGTGATTATCGGGCGCGGCTCGCAATTTCTCTTGCGCGGCCTGCCTCGCGTCCTGCATGTTCATGTCTTTGCGCCACTACCGCGCCGCATCGAGAATGTAATGCACCATATCCACCTCTCACGCACACGGGCAATTGAGTATATCGAACGCCGCGACGATGCTACAGAAAATTATCTGCGCTACTATTACGGCTCAAATGGCACACAGCCAGAACTCTATCATTTGCTGATTAATACCGGCCTTTTTTCCTTTGAAGCAGCCGCAGACCTGATCGTACAAGCTCTCCCGCTAGCCAAAGAGATCACCTAGCCACGCACAAGCTGCAAGGGTATTTTTGGCAGAGACCATTGAAACTATCTCTGGTAACGTTTACACTATTGGTAGGGCGCTGGCGTCCCCTGACCCCTCCTCGCCAACAATGACGTTGGTAGGCAAGGGTCGGTCTCTTTATCCCGTAAAAATAATGCAGAAGCTATGTGTGTCTAAAAACATGTTCAACATGTTTTTAGACACACATAGAGCTTCTGCATATGCAACGACGAGCGGTCTTTTCAAACGATCCCACAAATGTATCCCTTTTTTGCGCCTACCGCGTGTTCTTTTTAACTACGATTGAAAAGTCAGTCCACCAGTGAAGGGGAAATCGATGTTCACGAGGCGACGCAACCAGAACGAAAAAATCTCTCAGCATGACGAACCAGAATTGGAAATCAGTGGGGAAGAGTCATCCTCTACAACTGTACCTACGTTGAGCAACGCGGAGCGCAAAGAAGTCGCGAGACGCACAAATATCAGTGCTGTGGTGCTACACGAGAGTGTGCGTGAGGCGGGCGAACGTGAGTTACGCCGGAGCGCAAGCACCCTGGCCTGGTCCGGTCTAGCTGCGGGCCTCTCCATGGGCTTCTCACTGGTAGCTCCCGGATTGCTACGCGCCTATCTCCCTGCGGCATCCTGGAGTCCCTTGATCGACAATTTGGGGTATAGCGTGGGGTTTTTCATCGTCATCTTGGGCCGCCAGCAACTTTTCACCGAGAACACGCTGACGGTCATTCTCCCTCTGCTCGCGCACCCAAATAAAACGACACTCTTGCGAGTTGTGCGCCTGTGGACAGTTGTTTTAGGTGCGAATTTGGTGGGGGCTCTGCTGTTTGCCACCATCATAGCGCATACTGCACTTTTTCCGCCAGATGTCCACAAAGCATTTACTGAGATCGCCCAACATTCGCTACGCGGCGACTTTGGCCTGACTGTTCTGCGTGGAATTTTCGCTGGTTGGCTGATCGCACTAATGGTCTGGATCTTGCCGGCAGTCCAGTCGAATAAACTGCACATTATTATCTTGATTACCTATCTCGTCTCGCTTGGTGGCTTTGCTCACATTATAGCTGGTTCTGTCGATGTGTTGTACTTAGTCAATACAGGCGCTACCTCCTGGCTCACCTACCTCTTTGGCTTTATGCTGCCAACGCTGATCGGCAATATCATTGGTGGTGTCTCGCTGGTGGCTGCACTGAACTATGCCCAGGTTGCGACGAAGTAAGAGGCCCAGCCTGGTGTCCAAGCAGGCGAAAAAACGCCTTGCTATACAGTGCACGACCATGCTACTATCAAAGCGGAAGAAAACACACATTACAAAATTTCTCCTGGAGGCTATTGTGCAGACAAACGCTGAACACGCACAACGTAATTGGTCCTGGTGGGCAGAGGGCGATCTGCCGGTTCGCACCGATTCGCACGTAATTGCTCTGGTTGATGGACGGCACACCCTGTGGACCATGTGCCTGCATTTCCTAACCGCACGTACTTCCATCTATCTCGCGAATTGGGGCATCACTGCGGATATGCATCTCGTACGCGGGCCTGACCATCGCGCCGGACCAGATGGCAGCCCTGAACAAAACATCTTACTCGCAGAACTGCAAGCGGCGGGCCTTTCAGCCGAGGATATTGCGTTCTGGACAACTCAAGAGTTGACCGTCAAAAATGTCCTGGGGTACGCGGTACGTAAAGGCGTTGTCGTAAAGGTTCTGCTCTGGGCTTGCCCGGAAGCCTTCTCCCACTATAGCCCGAAAACGGCGCACGCGGAACTGACCAGTGTTGGCATCACCTGTATCTTGGACGATAGTGCTAGCCGCCTGCCCCATCCGTCGGAATCGTTGCACCAGAAGATCTCGATTGTCGATAGCGCGTACGCTTTTGTGGGTGGCATCGATCCCCTGGTCGAGCTAAGCGGCGATTTTGATCGTTGGGATACTCCCTGGCACGACTTTGGCTCGCATTTGCGTGCGAATCCCAAAGATGCAATACCGCACTCCTGGCACGACGTGCACACATTGATCGAGGGGAGCGCAGCGCGAGATGTAGAGTTTAACTTCTACCAGCGCTGGAACGAGATGTCCAATCGCCACAAACTGGCTGAGCACCTGTTGGTTCCCGAACCAACGCGCACAGAACAAGCAACTTCAACCCAAAGCCTCGTGCAGATTGTCCGCACCATCCCTGTTGAAACCTACAATTTCGCACCCAAACAGGGCATCCAAAGCATCGCCCAGATATACACCAAAGCCCTGAGCAACACGCAAAGCTTTATCTATCTGGAAAACCAATATTTTTGGCTGCACGCTTTCATGGGCATAGGTATCGCTGATTTCGGTCCTGATAACCCAGAGATGGAACACAATTTGCGCATCCTGGCCGAGGCACTGGAGCGTGGAGTCAGCCTGACACTTGTGCTGCCCGATCATCCAAATGTTGGACGCTCTTTTACAGATATTGGACTCAATCATCTACGCAAACACGCGCCCAATGCCGTTGCAGCCGGGCGTATTCAGGCCTTTTGTCTGGCTAACTCCACCCAACGTGATGGCAAAGAGCACTACCGACCCGTCTATGTCCACGCCAAAGTGGCCATCAATGACGATGCTTGGTCTACGATTGGCTCTGCTAATCTGAACAATCGCGGGATGCGCGACGATGCTGAGATAAACGTCGCCATCCTGAATAGCGACTTTGCCCGCAATCTACGCATCATGCTCTGGGCCGAACACCTGGGCCTGTTCAACGAAGATGAACAGTTCATTGTCTCGCGCTACCTCAGCCACCAGCCCCAGCACGCCTCCGCCAATCAACGCGCACAGGCGCTCTGGCAGGATGTGACACATAAACTGAGCGATCCCGCCACCGGTAGACATATGCTGGCCGAAAACGCCCAGGCCAACCTGCAACACTTCAAAAACGGCGAGCCACTCAGCGGTCATCTCTTCCCGTATCTGACCGAGGAAGATGCGCGTCACCTGGGCTTGCAGTTTCACGAGAGCCACGGACTGTTTGAGTCACCAGAAAATAATAAATAACTGTCGTAAGTGGGAATGGATGCTACAGTCTTTTTTACCGATTGGCGCATCCATTCCCGCTTTTTACTGAACGGATGCTCTCTAAAAACACCACATCAGCCTGAGCAATAAGAAAAAAGGCCCAGAGAGTGAACGAATGCGATAAAAAAATCGATCTAGTACGTCATAGAGAATGAAGATGACACACAATAACAAGCCTCGGCAAAAATTTGTCAGAAATGCCTGTTTCGTGTATACTCAAATCAGTGTCATCGATCAAGCAGATAAGGATGCGTTTCTTTTTGGAGAATGACTATGTACTGGTAGAGCGTGTCCTGTTCAGGACCAAGTAGTTAAGAATGGAGCAATCTGGCCTAGTGTATACCCCCCCCTTTGACAATGAAGACAGTGATAACGAATACGCTAAGGACGATGCAAAGAGCAACTCCGCTATACCTCCACGCCAGAGCGCCACTCCCTATAAACTCGTCGCCAAACAACAAAAAGATTTTCATACTGATGAACACCCGGAGGTTCCCAAAATTCGCCGGGCCTCGCTCAAACAGATCAAAGTTGGGATACTTCCAATGGCCGATGGTGAAGGTAATGAGACGGCTCCGCACGCTCGCATCTCTGGAAAAATGGTCAACGAGACGAGACGGCCTTTCAGCAATCCGACAGTAGAAAGCAGGTCTGAGACTGGCGAGATTGCTCCATACCCCCGCCAAGCCAGAAAAAATGCCCAGCGTACCATGCTACCTCTCACCGGCCTGGAAAGCGCTGACGAGATCCGTGCCTGGCAAAATGAAACAGGCTATCACAAACGCATCCCGCGCAAACGGGACCATAACGAGCAATTGCTTTTCGACGGGCGGGGAACAGTTGAGGAACACGAGGCTGATACAGCCGCCCAAGAGAAGTTCTCCTGGCAGGATTGGGCCATACGTCAGATCACGCAACACACCGAAGGTATGCGCGTGCTCAAAATACCCCGGCGACGACCCGGCTCTGGCACTGGACCCACAACCGATCCAGGTCGCTTCTACCGCATCAAGCTGCCCATATTTGAACGCAAACAAACCTGGGTGCTGCTTGGCTTGTTGACCATGCTGATGTTGATTTTCGCACCACTGATCTTCCACAGCATTGGCTCTTCTACGCAAAAGACTGGGATCAACCTTACTGGCCAGGGATCTACTCTCGCTGGTCTGCCAGGTATTCCTGCTAATCCACACGAGCTGGTCGTTACACCACCGAATACCGACCATCCCGTACCACCGATCTTTGCAACTTCGGCCTATTTACTCGATCAAGACCATGAAACGACGCTCTACGCGCAAAATCCCTTTTTGCATCTCCCGATGCTCAGCACGACCAAGCTCATGACCGCCTCCCTGGCAATGGAGAAAGGCAATCTTGACCAGCAAGTGACGATTTCACCACTGATGCAGCAAGAGATCAACCAACTCAGCGCCGATAGTGCGCTGTTTGGCGTGAAACAGGGTGAAACCTATACCTTGCGCGACCTGCTCTATGGCCTGCTCTACGTCTCTGGCAACGACGCTGCTCTGGTTATCGCCAATGTTGTGGGTGGTAGTGTGCCACACTTTGTAGCGATGATGAATCAGAAGGCGCAAAGTCTGGGTATGCTCGATACACATTTTGTGAACCCGCATGGTCTACTCGATGACGGACAATACTCCTGCGCCCATGACCTGGCTGTTCTTGGTCAGTACAGTTTGAATATCCCCACGCTTCAAAAAATGAGCAACGGCAAAACCTACCAAATCGCTGCTGGAGGCAATCATATTGCTCGTGCACTCTTGAATGAGAATCAGTTTCTCTGGTGGTATCCTAGTGCCACTGGCGGCAAAACTGGCTTCGATGGTGTCTCTGATTTTGTGCAAGTTATATCAACGACGCGCAATAACCACCACCTGATTGGGGTGGTGATGCATACCAATAACTGGTGGACTGATATGCGCGACCTGATGAACTACGGCTCGACGGACTATACTTGGTCCTCACCCCATGACGTAGACGCCTCCGGCCACCCTGTGCCCTACGATACTCTGTGGAACTATTTCGCCAGCGATACGCCACATTTTATTATTCCAATGGGCGAGCAGGGTCGCTACTATGTCTATACTGGTTACACTGTCTCCGGCTCTATCCTGGCCTACTTCGATCAACAAGGCGGCTTGCCAAAATTTGGCTTTCCCGTTAAAATGCCTGTACCTTCTGGCACACTGATAACACAGCGCTTCCAGCAGGGCTCGATCCAGTGCAACACTTCCAACCAACAATGCCACATGGTTTGAGGGTTGGAGATACATAATCAAGGCGACATCGGCTAGCTGACGTGTTTTTGGCTGATCTAGCGTGCCATTCATATGTCATTCTTGTGTGACATATGTTTTTGTCAAACGATATAATTGTATATAGTGAGATGGGACACGTGGGCGAACAACACTTCTTTTTGTCTCGCTTGCAAAAAGTAGGAACACTGCTGCACGAATAACGTGAGGGATAGATATGCGACGGACCCACCCATTGAGAATATATTGCTTGCTGTGTTGCTTGGCGCTGCTCCTGATGCTGACAGGCTGCGACACGCTACCCACATTGACGTTCGGCCAGGCCGCCCAAACGCCGACTATCGCGACCAATGTTTGGAACACAGCCGCACCCGGCGTGGAAACTCGCCAAGAGACCTGGAAAAGCCCCGCTAACGGGGCCAGTGATCTCGTCACAATTGTACGTTTTGACTTGCATCACGTCGCATTAAGCGTGGCCTATCAACCAGACCAGCCGCTCTCAATGCAGGAATGGATGCAAAAAGAGCATCCCACAGCTCTGATCAATGGTGGTTATTTCGATGGACTGGATCACGCTACTGCTCTGGTGATCTCGAATAGCCAAACGTTCGGCACGACGTATCAGAACTTTGGTGGTATGCTCGCCGTCGATGGGCAAGGCAACGTGCAGTTGCGTTCGCTGCATGAGCAGCCTTACGATCCCTCCGAAAACCTCGTACAAGCCACCCAATGCTCTCCCATGCTGCTTCTCAACGGCCAGCGCACACCATTCAGCGCCGACAAAAAAATGTCCCCACGCAGCGTCGTCGCGCTCGATAAACAGGGGCGTCTACTCTTTATCGCCAGCCCCGGCGTAGCCTTTACGCTCGATGATTTGGCCGACCTGCTAGCACAATCCGACCTCTCGCTTGTCACCGCGCTGAACCTGGATGGTGGCTCATCCACTGGCCTGTACGTCAACGCTGGCAGTCAGAGCGTGGCGATTGATGCGTATGTCAATTTGCCGTTGGTGATAGTGGTAAAAGAGAAGTAGACGGGCTGCTCCAGATATATGTTCAAGTAGTGGCTCATATGAGGATGTTGCTAGCCCGTTCCAAGTTGTAGCGATGAAGGAAGAGCTTTAAACACCCTCAGCTTCACCTCAATACCCCCAAGTGTCGCTTCGTGTACTCTATGGTGCTAAATCATCCCGTTCTAAGTCCTATCAACAAACCTTGAGCATTTTGTGCTCTTTCTTGAGTAAATCTTTAGTACTTACAGAGGCTCTTGATTTTATCTTTATCTCTACTGTGCGTTTACTATAGTAGTGAAATATGTACTTGACTCTATCAAATACTTCTGGGAGAGAAAAAAGAATGTCGAGTTGTCCTAACTGTCATCAAGCGGTGGCACCAGGTGATGATATCTGCGAGAACTGTGGCGCGGTGCTTTCAACGGTGGTGGCGAGCCAGGCGCGTTTTGTCACAGCGCCATCCATGCCGGCGGCTTTCGCGGTGAGCACGCCTATCCCCAGCGCGTGCCCAACGTGCCAGACACCAGTGAAGCCGGGTGAGGATGTGTGCGAGAATTGTGGCATGGTCTTGTCGGCTGCCACAATCAGCGCGACACTTGTGCGCAACACTGTGCCCCAGGTGTCTCAGGCTACAAGTACGTTCGCAGCAACCTTGACGCAATGTCCCCGCTGTCACAAACAGCGCAAAACGAACTCGAAGTTTTGCAACGGCTGTGGCCTGCGCTACGATGACGAGCGGGCTATTACAGCAGCGATGAATGCACAACGGCCAGCGGCTCAGGCAACCAACAGCCTGAAAGCAGGCGATTTGCTCAATAACAAATACAGGATCGTACGCGAGATTGGCGAAGGCGGTATGGGCGCAGTCTTCCTGGCTGAGGACCAAATGCTGAAACGCCAGGTGGTCATCAAGGCGTTGCTGAGCGAGAATGACACGGATATGATCGCGCAAAGCATCAAAGAGCGCGAATTTCTGGCTGCGATAAAACACGCGAATATTGTTTCAATCTATGATTTTATTGCAACAGGAAAACAGGGCTATATTGTAATGGAATACGTGCATGGCAAAACACTCGATCAGATCATCGAGGATCAGGGCCATCCCTTGACGGTGCCAGAAGCGATCCACCATATCCTGGGTATCCTACCAGCCTTTACCTATCTGGCGAAACTTGGCCTGGTCTACTGCGATTTCAAGCCGCAAAATGTGATGATAGAGGTGCTCAAGGATGGCTCGAAGATCGTCAAGCTAATCGATCTGGGCACGGTCATTAAGCATGAGCCACACCCGTCGGATGTCTATGGCACACACGGTTTTTACGCTCCAGAGGCCGTTAAGACACCTTCGCCAGAGACCGATCTCTATTCGATCTGCCGCACGCTGGCTTTTTTGGTCACAGAGATGGACCTGGGCAGTCCCGTCTTCGGTATGCCCTCTATCGAGTCGTACAAAGCCTTTCGCGATAATTCAGCCCTGTACCGCCTGCTCACCAAGGCCACACACACGAATGCGAAACGCCGCTTCCATGGTGCTGAGCAGTTGGGCGACCAGCTAGCAGGTGTGCTACGCCAGATTGAGGGCGGCAAGGCAGGCGTCCCGATCAGTTCCAAACTCTTCATCTCAGGCATGTTGACCACGACGGGCAAGCTCGGTCTGCGTGGCGAGGCAGCCTTAGATGAAAGCGATCTGGCTATTGACCTGCTGCGAGCTGGTGATCGGGCGTTGCGCAGTGGCAACCAGACCAACGCGCTCAACTTCTATCAGCAAGCCGCCAAAGCGAACCGTAAAAGTATCGATGCGCATCTGCGCCAGGCCGAATCTTTGATCGAACTGAACGATCTGGACAAGGCGAAATCCGAAATTGACAGAGCACGCACGATTGACTCGACCAACTGGAAAGTCACTTGGTATGCTGCACGCCACGCTGAGGCCAAGAACTGGCTGCGCGATGCCGCCGATCTGTATAACGAACTGGTGGCCGAGCTACCCGGCGAACTAGCTCCTCAACAGGCTCTAGCGCGTGTCTACACTACGATGGGCCAGTTTGCCCGTGCGATAGAACTGCACAAAAGTGTGCTCAAGGCTGATCCAGGCAACACCGAGGCGATTATGGGGGCTGCTGACGCCCTGGTTCAACACAACCAGTGGCAAGAGGCCATCGCACTATTGAGGGATGTCAACGAAGCCACTGCCCGGTATGTCGAGGCGCAGTTGCTGCTCTGTAACATCTATCTAACCCACGCGACGGCTACGCAAGCGCACAATCTCGACCAAGCCCTCGAAGCAGTCCAGGCGTTGGCTAGCAAGACCGAAGATCCACGCTACTACTTGGTACGCGGGAATATCTACCGACTGCTCTGGCAAATGGCCTGCATCCGGACGCTACCCAATGGCCTCGTCATTCCAGAAATCAGCAAAATCACCCAGAGCAGCCTGGGCAGCGCGTCCCAGGAGAGCTATGCACGTTACCTACGAGCCGTGCCACGCGCCGTTGATCGCGAAGCTATTGTTCGCAAAAAACTGGAAGTCGCGCCCTGGCGACTGGTATAAATTCTACAAAAGGAGAACAGAACGTGTTTAACATACATGCCTATCACAATCCCTACTTACAGGTAGGCCAGACCAACTTGCAAGCCGTCCTGACTGTCAGCATCCAGCAGGGTCTCGATCTGGCTCCGGCACCGCTCGCGTTGGCTATTGCGTTGGACAAGTCCGGCTCGATGGATGGCGCGAAGATGTGGGCCGCCCGCAATGGTGCCATCAAAATCATCCAGTCCTTGGACCCCAACATCTCTTTCATGGTCGTCGTCTTCAACGAACGCGCCAAAATCATCGTTCCGCCCGCCGCTGGCACGCCGAAGAACAAGCAGCAGGCCATCGATGCCATTCAGCATAGCGTCTTTGCCTCTGGCGGCACCTGTATGAGCTACGCGCTTGACACTATCGTGCAGCATTTTGGCCAAGATACCTCGCGTGCACTGAAAATCCTCTTCTTGACTGATGGTAGGAATGAGGGGGAACAACGCAAAGACCTGGATCGGGCTATTGAAAACTGTCGGCGCACCCAGGCTAGCATTAGCGCGTGGGGGATCGGCACCGACTGGGACGAGGCTGAGCTACGTCATATGGCCGAGGCTACCCACGGGAGCGCAGACATCATCCCCACGCCGCAACAGGTCGAGACCGCCTTCACCAACGCGTTCATGGAGATGCGCAACACCAGTATTACCAGCGCACGCTTGCGTCTGTGGTCGCCCGTCGGCGTGAAAATCAAA
>JBDTBU010000035.1:0-16436 GCA_039923935.1 Ktedonobacteraceae bacterium
GAAGGTTACGCTGTGCTCGTTGCTGAACCTCGTGCGGCAGGCTTTTAAAGGTTTCTACTAGCATATCATATGCGGGGCGGTTTGAGATAGTCGTAATCAAATTGTCGCGCACACCAGTGATGGTCCAGGTTTCGCCGATAGGTTCGCAGCCCTGGGAAACCAGCGGGTGCAGCGTATAGGGTCCACCGATAGCCAGGCCAACGCCACCTTCGGTGAAGACCTCATTATTGAAGAAGATATGAGTGCGGCGTGCCTTTGTGTTGGAGGAGGAAGCCAGACCGCCGAGTACAGGGCACTCACCATAGGCGCTGGCGAGACCATCGATCAAGCGCTCAACCTCCATGTGGAAGGGGTCAGCGAAGATCAGCCAAGCATTGACATCATCCAACTGCACATCCAGATGGGTACGCCAGGAGAGTGGAGTTGGACATAGATTAATCATGGACTGTGTTAAGCGCACTGGGCGCAGGATCACGTCTGGCAGTGAGAGCAACAGTAGCGAGAGTGCCGGAACATTTTCCAGTTCCAGACCCTGCCCAATGATCGTCTCGCCTGAACATCCAAGAATAAACCGGGCATTGGTGGCCTGTTGGAGACGTTCCAGCAGAGCGGGGAAGTGTTCGGCGTAGAACGAGTTGGCGAACAGAATAGCCACATCGATACTTGGCAGACCCGCCGTTTGGTCAAGGGCTTGTTGGAGAGCGTTTTCCCACTGTTCGTCCGCCACAATGGCCGCTCTGGCGGCAGGCAGATGTGTATCCATAAAAATCCTCTCCGGGACGTGCGTGTTTTGCAACTCTAGCCACATAGAACGCGCTGATTATTGGGCGGCGCAAATAAACTCGACCTCGTTACCGTCGGGGTCATCGACATACATTGTACGGCTCGCGAAGACCGGATGCTTGCCAGCACGCGGCTGGTAGCCAGCGGCGACAAGCAAGGCGTGTTGTATGTCGAAACTGTCCGGGGCCAGTTCAAAGGCCAGATGGTTCAACTGGTAGCCAGCGGGTTTGGCCTTGATCTCTGGCGATTTCGGGACCAGCACGATCATCTGCGGGATGCCTGCCTGACCTGCGCCAACCTTAAGAAAAACATTGGGCAACGTGGGCGGTGAAATCACTTCCAGACCCAGCAGGTCGCGATAGAACACCAGCGCACGCTGCTTATCCGTTGTCCAGAGCACAATTTCCGCAATACCTACGATGTGTTGCATAATAATGATTCCTCTTCTGCGACATACAGAGATGGATGCGTGTCCACACAGGACAATATACTACCAAATCTCCTTAGGGGTAGTATCGCACATGGTTGGGGTGAGTGACAATCTGAGATATGCGAGAAAAGAGGGAGAGGCGAGGCTGTGTGTAACCCAGCCTCGCCTCTTGTTAGCAGATTGTTACCACCAATTCCCGTTAGCCGAAGGAGGGGCAAAGGCGAACGAGTAAGTGCTGCAAAAAGGTCTTGGTGTGCCGCCAGCATCGGAGATGGGTACGGAAAAGGAAACAGTTGGAGGTACAGGTGTTCCGCTAGGCGTGGGTATAGGTGGGAGCACGGAAGCGGGGACGGTGCCTGGCAGGTACAGGTCAGTGCTGGTAACTCCGTCCGGGTAGGTCACAGTGGCGCGAATCAGGCCACCGGGGTTTTGGAAATCGCGAATAGGATGGCCTTGCTCAACCAGCAACATGGCGTCGTGCCAAATGGGGGCTGCGCCATCCACACCAGTGATATTGACCATAGGCGCATTGTTGTCGTTGCCAGCCCAGACACCCATCACATAGTCGGTGGTATAGCCCATTGTCAAGTTATCGCGGAAATCCTGGGTAGTGCCGGTTTTAGCGGCTGCTGGCCGAACAGCGCCCCGGTTGCCACGTCGGCAGTCCTGCACCGAGTTAGAGAAGAGTTGCAGGTTATTGCAGTCGAAGAACTCCGGCAGGCGCGAGGTGTTATCGCTGAGAATGTTGGTGATAATATAGGCCAGTTGCGGCGTGATTATCTGGACGCCAGGTGCCAACTGGTGCTGGAAAAGCACCTTACCGGTGGTGCCCTGCACAATTTTGCTGATCGAGTAGTAGGGTTCGCGCACACCAGCATTTGCGAAAACCCCATAGGCCGAGGTGTGGTCAAGCAGACGCACGTCAAGGCTGCCCAGTACCATACCAAGGCCCGGCGTACCCTCATAGGTGGAGATACCCATAGCTTGGGCTGTTTGCAAAGCATTGTTGATGCCTGCATGTTGGAGCACTTTGACGGCAGGGACATTGAGCGAGTTTTGCAGAGCACAACGCAGCGTCATATGGCCCTGGAAGGTCAGACTATAGTTATTGGGCACGTACGGATTTGGTGTGCCGCCTGGATTGCTAAAGCTTGTACGAACGTCATCAATGGCCTGACCAGGCGAGGCACCTTGCGCGAAGGCAGTTACATAGACGTAGGGTTTGAAGGATGAGCCAGGCTGGCGATAGGCCAGAGCGACGTTATACTGCCCATCTATCACCTTGTTATTATAATCGATACTGCCGAGCATGGAGATGATCGCGCCCGTATGGAAATCGATCAGCACCTCAGCGGCATTGGAGACTTTGTGAAAGGCAGGGATTGCGGCGATATCCCTTTGCATAATGGGTAGGATTTGCTGCTGTAATGCGAGGTTGAGCGTCGTAGTGACGATCAAGCCTGAACGCGAGAGTTGGCTGCGCGTCAGGTGATATGTTTGCTCAAGCTGCGAGAGCACATACTCGTCGAAGTGAGGAGCCTGGTCTTGCAGGGTCGGCGAAGATTTGAAGAAAGTGGGACTCTGTGCCTCCTGATAAGCGTCCTGGGCCTGGATCTGCGTAATATAGCCCTGCTGGACCATGGCATTAAGCACTTCCTGGAAGCGTTTGGCCGAGGTCTTGGGGTGATTCAACGGATCATACAGCGAGGCATTGCGTGGCAAACCGGCCAGTAGTACAGACTGCGCGAGATCCAACTGCGAGGCGGCTGATTTGTCTGGCTTGTCATCCAAACCGAAGTAGGTGGTTGCGGCTGCATCGATACCGTACGCTTGATACCCGTAATAAATGGTATTGAGATACATTTCCATGATATCGCGCTTGCTATAGTGGTTATTGACCTGGGGTGCAAGAGCAAGTTCAGAGAGCTTACGGATGATATCGGGCGCATCACCCACAATGAGTTGTTTAATCAACTGCTGCGTGATGGTGCTCCCGCCCTGAATTTGTCCAGTGTTTTGCGCATCTGCCGTAGCGGATCGCAGAATACCTGTGAGATCGAAGCCAGTATTTTTCCAGAAGGTGCGATCCTCAATAGCAACCGTGGCATTGACCAAATCTGGCGCGACTTGAGCGTATTTGACAGTGGTATGTGCTCCTTGATCGGTCATTTGGTCGATCAGCGTGCCCTGATTATCGTAGATTTTCAGATTATCCGGTGGCACCAGATCACGTAGATAGAGCACCTTATTAGCATACGTGCCCTGCGTTGTGTTGATAAACTGATTGGCAACATAGGCAACTACCGCGCCAACTATTAAAAAGATCATCAAAAATGTAGAGGTGGCAATCCAGATCTTCGTCCAGAGACTGCGACTAGCGCGGCTATCATTGACACGGGCACGGCGCAGATGTTTGCGCGAGAAGTATTGCAGGCGAGCTATATGTTTGCGGTGTTGAGGATCGATGAGTGAAGTGTCCCGCCGACGCTCAAACCGCGCCAGGGGACTGCTGAGATCATTGGGAAGCGCGGGCTGAGGTATCAGCATCTTTATCGGCGGCAGTACAGATGGCATGGCTTTTATCCGTGGCGTTGTTGGCGCTAATTCGAGGGCGTCATCGGGCGCGAACTTTGCCACTGGGATACATGCGATCTCAGTTGGCATATCCTGGCCAACGGGTTCGGTTGGAGCGAGCGGTTTGGTTGGCAGCGTAGCCATCTCAGGCGCACTCTCCTGAGCAACTGGTGCCGCAACATCGAGCGTTTCCTGTGAGAGAGATGTCATGTCTGGCGAGTTCGTTGGGTTCGCTGCGGACAGGGTTGGCTGACTGACCATATGTGCGGGCCGTGTGCTACGACTCGCCATATAGAGCAAGATGCGTCGTGCTCGTGGAGAGAGCACAATTGTCTCTTCCATGTCTGGCAGCGGATCGAGCGCAGGTGGCTGCGGCGTTTCCAGGCCAGTTTGGGCAGGCTCTTGCTCACGCTCTGCTTGTAAAGATGATGATTCTGCATCGATGGATGTATCAATTACTCCAGTCACAGGCATAATGGGAGGCAGAGAATCGTCAGTTTGTTCAGCATCAGGTAGGGGCGTTAGAGGTAGCTGTAGGTGAGAGTCAACTGTAGCTTCTCCGGTGTCCGGTAAGGGTGTTAGAGGTAGTTGTAGGTGAGGGTCGGCAGTAATTTCGCCGGCGTCGCTCGTTTGTTCAGGGTAATCTGTTGGCATGGAAGTATCCTTACTTTATAATGTATATATGTGTTTTAAGTAGGGTTGTGTGCGCGGGTTAAAAAGGTCGTTAGTCATACTAACGCAATGGTAGAGAGAAATGTTTCTGTTTATGATGTATCAGTTGCTAATCTGGTTGGGATAGTATCCATATATCCTGAATCAGGAATTGTTGAAAGCTGCGAACTTGTTCGCGCAATCGTTCATTGGTCATCATTTCAGGTCGCGGATCTACATAATACACACCATCCAATCTGTTGAGTGCGATAGTATAGCCGAGAAAATGGTTCGTTTTGAATGTGGAATTTATACCAAATAGTGAATTGCCTTTTCGTGCTCGTTGAACATCATGCAGGAAGATGGCAACCACAGAAATATTTCTGCCGAGAAGTTTCGTGAGGAGATATTTATCTAGAAATATCTTGTCTATCCTATCTTTGCTAGTCGTTTTTACCGAGCCAACAATTTCAGTAGAATGAATAAATTCTGCTTCAGAAGTCAAAACAGCTTTATTACGGGAAAATACGACATCCAATTCATACAGCATACGATAGCCCGGATATCCAGGAATGGGGATAGTGATAGTGCGCGATTGGCATTCCAAGCCAATTTGTTGAATGATAAGCCTGATGAGATTTTCAAAAAGCTGACCAATGCGTTTTCGTGACTGATTCGGGTTTTGGAAGGAATCTCCGATACATCTGATAGATTGCTGAAGAGTATAGATGACTTTGTTAACCTCTCTGGTTTCGATAAAGTTTTTCCATTCAACCTTCTCCCTTATCTGCTCCTGATATTGCCTAAGATCTGCGAGAAAATTGAGAAACGTATCGAGTGATGACTGAAAGACCGCAGGACGTTCTATAAATAGCTCTATATTAAGCGGACGAGTTATTTTATAATCAAATGTTTGGTCATACTGGTAAAAGATATAGTTATGGTGAGTCGGGGAAATAATACGTGTTGGCTATGTCTCTTCAAGCAATTCTAAAAAAGCCTGGCAAAGAGCAGCATAGCCTGTGAGTGTGGTACATGCTAGACTATTCTGCACATTGGCCTGGAGATCATGTAGGTTTACATTTGTCATCGAATGGATTTCCTTCGCTTTTCATTGTCTTGGTCGTATAGTATCCATTTCTCAACTGGCCAGTTTTCAACCAGTTCGATGCGTTGTGCTGCCCATTGGCAGTACTCAAGAGAGAGATCACAGCCCATCCAGCGGCGTTTGAGTTGTTCGGATACCGCTGCTGTGGTGCCTGAGCCGAGAAAAGGATCTATCACAAGATTGTCGGGATTGGACGAAGCCAGGACCAGTTTCCTGAGTAATTCCTCTGGTTTTTGGGTTGGATGGGGTGTTTTCTCGTGCATACCGTTACAGGTTGTGGGAATTTCGAGTACATCACGAGGCTTAGCTCCTTTAGGATGGGGCGACCAGATTTGACTCGTTGATTTTTTACCCTTGCCATATTGGCTGGTTTCAGCTTGAGGATGTTCAGGGTATTTCAGAGTGTGTTCCCCATAAGGGATACGCACATCGTCGATATTGGAGGTGAACTCTTTGCTTTTGCGGAAATGCAGAATACTTTCGTGCGAGCGACCCCAGTCTGAGCCGAGATTAGCTTTATTTTTATAGTGCCAGATCAGCCATTTGCACCCTTTGAAAAAGCGTGAGGCAGGGAGGCGCAAGTCTGAAAGAATTTCAGAGAAGCCACATACATAGAGTGTCCCTGTTGGCTTCAAAATGCGAGCCACCTGTTCAATCCATTGCAGTGACCAGTTGACATAAGCTTCTTGTGACTCAAAACTATCCCATTCAGCTTTTTTGATATTGTAGGGAGGATCGGCGAAAACAAGATCCGCCGTTTCGCTTTTAAGGGAACGTAACCATGCGATGGTATCGCCTACCCAGATGTTGCCATGAGGATGTTGGTAAAAAAGTGCAGGTTTTTCTGCTGTAAGCTGATTTGCATCTAATTTGGCGAATGAGCCAGTAAATAGCTGCTCACCAAAGAGTGTCGGTAATTCGGAATTACGTGAATACGTAGATGATGGCTCGTGAACAGCGACGGTTGGTATGTGTATGGGTTCTAGCATTCTGTAATCATTCTCAACTTTCAACATGATTAAGCATATTTAGGGCATTTTCGTATGTACGTTTGTCGTTTGCGACGCTTCAATTAAAGCTGGGAGCAGTTCATTGGTGAGAATCTGGACCTGGTGGAGACTTTCGGCCCAGGGGAGTTCCTGGTGTTCGCGGCTGCCCTGAACCTCGGCAAGCTGGAGCAGACCCTCATCTACCAGGCTGCGGAAGTAGAGGAAGGCGCGAACTGCATCGGCGAGCGCGACCTGGGAGGTGCGGGTGATCGAGCCATATTCCTGGCCAAGCTGAGCCGCCTCGCAACGCAGTTCTGTTTCGGTGGTTGCGCCAGCAAGGGCACGCAAGAGCAATTCAAGCAGGCGGCGTCCCAGTTCGCGATAGCTCACGCGTGCGGCATCGTTGAAGTGGGTGTACCAGGGGAAGGTTGTGAGCGTCCCATCAGTGAAGGCAATACGCACGCGCCCCAGCACGCTCTGCACGAGGAGATGAGCAGCGGGGCTGGGTTTGCGTTCAGTCTCCTGGCGCAAGCGAGCCTCGATATCGGTGCGACGGAAACGGCGATGCCCGCCACTGGTGCGGCGCGAAGGCAATTCGTTGCGGTCAGCCCAAAGGCGAAGAGTGGCGGGATGCATGCCGAGCATCTCAGCAGCTTCACGTAGACTCAGCCATTCATCCTCATGCGATATCGACATCACGTCTATCCCTTTCAAGCCTTTGGAATGTAGTACACAGCAGTTGGTGCTCTCCACTGATTCTATGCGATGAGTGGAATCACGTCAAGGGGCAAAAGTAGAGGCAGTCGAGTAGTCAGCAGGTAATGTATACTGACGTTGGAATACGCATTGAACGCCTGCCGGGTTCCACAATTCTAGCAGGGAGATACTATCGTTATGAAACTTGGATTGCAAGTTCCCGTGTTTACCTGGCCAGAGGGGCCGAGCAAACTGGGAGAGACATTCGGATTAATTGCTGAGCGGGCCGATCAAGCTGGCCTGTACAGCCTGTGGGTCATGGACCACTTTTTTCAGATAGGCTTCGTTGGACCAGTAGAAATGGATATGCTGGAAGGGTGGAGTGCGCTAGCTTTTGCCGCTGGGCGCACCAAACATATCAAGCTGGGTACTATGGTGACTGGTGTGACCTACCGGCATCCAGGTATCCTCGTCAAGACCGCGACAACTTTGGATGTGCTATCAGGTGGGCGTGCGTATCTGGGCATTGGTGCCGCCTGGAACGAGGATGAGCATCAGGGTCTCGGCGTGCCATTTCCGCCGTTGGGCGAACGTTTTGAGCGGCTAGAGGAGACATTACAGATTGCACATCGCATGTGGGCAGGCAATGAAGAGCCTTTTGAGGGGAAGCACTACCAGTTAAAACGTCCGCTGAATTCTCCGCAATCGTTGCAGAAACCCCATCCACCTATTCTCATCGGCGGTGGTGGCGAAAAGAAGACGTTGCGCTTGGTTGCGAAGTATGGGGATGCGTGCAATCTGTTCGCACGTATGGGAAACGGGGTATTGCGACAAAAGCTTGACATACTGCGGGAGCATTGTAAAGCCGAGGGGCGTCCCTATACAGAGATCGAGAAGACGACGCTCGATTCAATGCACTTGACACGTGATGGCAGGAATGGGACCATAAGTCCGGCACAGGCTATTGACGGTTTCGCTGCCCTGGCAGAACTAGGCATCGACCAGGCCATCTTCAGCCTTGCCAATGTCCATGAACCAGAGGCATTTGAGATACTGGCAACAGAGATTGTGCCTGCTGTTGAGAAGTTGGTTGTAGCAGGCAGGTAAGCCAGAAGCATATTTTGGCTCTACACAGAAAAGCGCGGAGAGGGTGATCTCCGCGCTTTTCTGTGAGTTTTTTCCTGTTCAAGACATACATATATGAGTGTGCGTATCAACTTTCGGAACAGGGACTCAGACCTGTAACTTTTTTACCCAAAAACCCCTTCTATTATTAGTAAGAAATACCTGTGCCGGGAAGAAGCGGCGAACGCTTCGAGCAAAGAGACATTTGCCAACGTAGCAGAGACCTTGCTGCGTAACGATTTTTGCCATTTTTGCACTATATTCACCCGTATTTTATAAGAGAGAGGTTGCAATGGCACGTTCTACACAGAAGCCACCGCGCCAGGGTGGCTTGAGCCGGATATCCGCGACCGTGACTCTGGCTCTTTGGCAACTCCGTCTAACCTGGCGTTTGTTGCTGGTCAGCGGCGCGGGCGTGGTAGCCGCCGTGATCCTTGTTTGCACGGTGCCGCTTTATTCACAGGTCGCGATGAGCGCGGGCTTGCGGGCTACGCTCAACACATCCGATAACGCGACAATTACCGTTCACAGTGTCGCTCATTTGATCTCACGCTCTGCGACCCAGAAAGTGGCTGGGCAGATTCAGCGGGAGTTGCAACAGAATCTGGGAGAGCAGTTGGCTGGGTCGCAGTTCTCTGTCCAAAGTCCCGCGCTCGCATACGGGCAGCATGGCGACGAGATTCAGCTTAGTGGCTGGTCGATGCAAAGTACGAGCGGGAATGTTCATGTGTTAGAGGGACGTTTGCCGCAGGATGGTGGCGCAACGTTAGAGATCGCACTCACGCCTGAGGCTGCGAAAAATCTCAATCTGACGGTTGGCTCGACACTGAGCGTCACGATGCCATTCCTCGATGCCAATGACCATGAGGTTTTAGAGCCTTTACCCTTGCATGTGGTCGGCATCTTTTCACCCAACTCACCGAGCAACAATTATTGGCATGGGACAAGTTTTGCTAGCGTACTGCAAGGAAAGCAAGGTGCTCTCTATCCCGTGCTTGCATCCAGCGAGAACTATCTGACCATTCTGGAAACGACATCGAACACAGCCAGTGGGGGAAATCCGCAGAACGGTACCAGTTTTGAAAATCCCACCGACCTCTTTTGGTACTACACCATTGATACAGCACACCTGGATATCAACCACCTCGATGCGTTGTCCAGTGGTTTGAGCAATGTGCTGGCCAGCATCAACAATCAACCAGTGGCTGACCCCTTTGTCGATAAGACCAGTTCAACTGGTCCGTCTGATCTGGTCAGTAGCTATAATAGTGGCATAGCAGTGGTGCGTATTCCTCTGCTCAGTTTGGCGTATCTGATCGCAGGCTTGATGCTCTTCTTTGTGAGCTTGATGACAGACCTGCTCGTAGATCGCCAATCAGAATCTATCGCGGTCTTGCGCAGTCGTGGAGCCAGCCGCCAACAAATTTTCAGTTCACTTGCAACCCAGAGCATCTGGGTAGGAATTATCGCGCTACTGGTTGGTCCACTGCTCTCCATCCTCGTCGCACGCTTTCTCGCCCAAGTCACGCTCTCACCCACCGATCAAGGTGCATTGAATGTCATTCTGGCCGATCCAATCTCTACCGCGTTGAGTCTGTATCTCGAAGCCCTGGCGACAGTGGTGGTCTCGATCCTTGCTATGGTGTTCGCGATTAACCGCGCCTCACGCTTAGATGTGCTGGCCCTGCGACGAGAGTCATCACGTTCCGCAGGTGGGCCAGCCTGGCTGCGTATGGGCTTGGATGTACTAGCAGGGGTAATCGCGCTGACTGGTTACGGCTTCTCGGTCTATATCACCAGTCCGGGCATCACCAGTGTAAGCGTACGAGTCTTGATTTTGCCGCCCATGACGCTCGTTGGGGCCATTTTCTTGTTACTCGGTTGTATGTTACTCTTCTTGCGTCTCTTCCCGTTCATTCTGGATTTACTCTCAAATCTTGCGGTACGCAGGCGTGGTGTTACCTCTATGCTGGCGGTTGCGCAGATGGCGCGTGCACCGCGTCAGTCGCTCAGAATGACGTTGCTGCTGGCTCTTGCCGTGGCCTTTGGCATTTTTTCGCTGGTCTTCAGCGCCTCGCAGGCGCAGCGTATCCCAACTGTCGCAGCCTACCAGGTGGGAGCTGATTTCAGTGGCACATACGCCGCCAACTCCCCACTAAGTCCACTGTCAATAAGCCAGCAGGAAGCGCAATTTGCACACATTCCGGGTGTGACTTCTGCAAGTGTCGGCTATACTTCCCAGACGCGTGGGGCTGAGAACGGGATTGATGCCTCGATTGAACTGCGGGCAGTTGATGCCAATACCTTCGCGAAAACGGGAATCTGGAGCACGCAAGATTCGAGCCAGTCCTTGAACACGCTGATGCAGCAACTTGTCCGACAGCGTGATGCTGCAATCGGTCAAGGTGTTGTGCCAGCCATCGTGGATGCGGCGGCCTGGAAAACGTTGAGTCTTTCGCCTGGTGCACCCTTTTCTCTGGACGATCTCAGCGGCACGGTCAACTATATCGCGCTTGGCGAGATCGACCACATTCCGACGGTTAACGATAGCGCGGACGCCAGCGGCACCAGCGATTATGTTGCGCAGGGAGGCGTGCTAGTCGATTTCACTACCTACCAGAGCGTACTCCATGCAGCGACGCAAGGACAAGCAACAACCCCAGGACAAGCGACGATCCCACCGCTGGCTCCTTCAACCGTCTGGCTCAGCACACAGGATGATGCTGGTTCACTCGCAAATGTGAGATCTGCACTTGCGGGCGGGACCAGGCACTTGCTCGATGTGAATGATCGCCGGAACTTGGCAAGCGTTATGAGCAATGATCCACTCTCCCTGGCGCTGTTAGGGGTGCTGGCAATTGGTACGGTTACAGCGCTGCTGCTGGGTTTGCTCGGCAACTTGACAGTCTCGTGGTTAAGTGCACGCAGCCGGTTGATTAACTTCGCGGTCATGCGGGCGCTGGGAACAGCTCCACGCCAGATCGCGAGCATCCTGACCTATGAGCAGATCATCGTGTACGCGACTGCGATTGGTCTGGGTGTGGCCTTTGGTATGCTCCTCTCCTTCCTGGTTTTGCCTGCCTTCGTTTTCACCTCATCGGCAGGGGGCTTAGCAGGAGGAACTGGAGTGTTTTATGTCACGCAGAGCGTGCCACCGTTGCTGATAGCGGTCCCAGTGCTCTTGATTGGTCTGGCTGTGGGCCTGCTGGTAGCGGTCTGTATTGTGGCACTTGGAATGATGATACGTGTCGTTTCTCGACCAGCCCTGAGTAGTATGCTGCGTTTGAGTGGCGATTAACATAAAAAGGAGTAATAATGCCAGAAACACTGGTTACCTGCGATAATCTGGTCAAAATTTATAAAGTTGCGAACCTGGAAGTTGTCGCCTTGCAGGGTCTGGACCTGGAGGTCGCGCCCAGCGAAATGATGGCGATTGTTGGTGCCTCCGGGTCAGGCAAAAGTACGTTATTGAACATCCTCAGCGGGTTGGATGTGCCCAGCGCCGGACGTTGTATCGTTGATAGCAACGATCTGACGAGGTTGAGCGAGGCCCAACGTATCGCCTATCGACGGCATATCGTTGGGCATGTCTGGCAGCAGAGTGGGCGCAACCTGCTTTCTGAACTGACCATCGCGGCGAATATTGAGCTGCCTCAATTGTTGGGCGGCGTCAAGTCGAGCAAGCGCACCCGGCACGCCGAGGAATTGCTGGAATTGGTGGGCTTGAAGGGCTTTGGCAAAAAGAAACCCAACCAGCTTTCGGGTGGTGAGCAGCAGCGCGTAGCCATCGCTGTGGCTATTTCCAACGAACCAACTCTGCTGCTGGCGGACGAGCCAACGGGTGAACTGGATTCCGTCACGGCCAGCGAGGTTTTCAAGCTCCTGCGTTCCCTCAATCAGCAGCTTGGGCTGACCATTATTACGGTCACGCATGATGTCGCCATTGCAGCGGTCATGGATCGCACTATCGCTATCCGCGATGGGCGCACCAGCACCGAAACCATACGCCGTGAGGAGCCGCTTACGGCAGTTGACGAGTACGGTGCAAAGTCCAGCGCGGTGATTGGATTATCCAATGAGACGCACCAAGAGTCGGTCCTGATCGACCGCGTTGGGCGCTTGCAGTTGCCCAAAGAAGCGTTGGAGGACATTCAATTCAACGGGCGTGCTGTGGTGCGTATTATGGAGGATCATGTCGAGCTTTGGCCTATTGGTTCGCTTGCGCATAGCAATGGAACCGGTGCAGCGAAAGTCAGATCTGGCAAACAGCAATCTCACGAGGAATAAAAGGGGAAATAGTCATGATAGAACAGGAAATAGCGACAGCAATTGTAGAGGCGCGTGGCGTTGTGCGTGATTTTAAAGGCGGTTCGGGTATTGTTCATGCCTTACGCGGGATTGATCTGCGCATTGTGCCTGGTGAGCTTGTCGCATTGCGCGGGCGTTCTGGTTCGGGCAAGACCACGTTGCTCAATATCTTGATTGGTTTGGACGATCCTACAACAGGTAGCGTCCACATTCTGGGGCGTGGACTGGCGAAAATGAACGAGACCGAGCGTGCACGCCTGCGCAGCCACAATGTAGGGATGATGTTTCAGAACGCCCATCTTTTCCCCTCGTTGACCGCCCAGGAGAACGTCGAGATCCCGCTACGCCTAATGCGTATGGACCCAGTTCAACGCACGAAGAAGGCGCGTGAGGCGTTAGAGCGCGTGCATCTGGGACCGCGTGCGCATCATCGCGGTTTGGAACTTTCAGGCGGCGAGCAGCAACGTGTGGCCCTGGCACGCGCACTGGTCCACGAACCACAATTTATTGTCGCCGACGAGCCAACGGGCAACCTGGATTCGATGACCGGGCGCGATATCACCACACTTTTGCGCGATATCACGCACGAGACCAAGATCGGTATGTTAATTGCCACGCACGATATGACCGTGGTCAATGTGGCTGACCGCGTGCTACAGATCAGCGACGGTGTGATTACTGAGGAGCGATAGAGCAATGGCGCAATCCACAAAGACTCGGCTTGCGGATCAGCCGCGACCAGCACGGAGGTCGCGGGCGCGTAAAGGGACCAGTTCAACGGTCACTTCGATAGGGGTACTGGCACGCTGGCAGTTGCGCCAGACCTGGCGTTTGCTTATTGTGATAGGCATTGGTTTGCTCGCAGCAGTGGCGCTGGTCGGCATGATCCCACTTTACGCGCAGGTTTCAGAGAGTGCCGGCTTAAAGCACGCGCTAGAGGCCGATCCGCAGAGTAGCTTTATCCAGGTCCATGTGCAGAATCCGCTATTTGATTCTGGCAGTGTCAACGATGTTCAGACACAGTTGACGCAGATTATGCAGAACGATCTAGGTTCGGCAGTTGCGACCACGCCTGATCTCTCGGTGCAAGTTGCGAACATGGACTTTCTACCGAATGCCCCACTGACTATCCCATCGAAACAGAAGGCGAATACATTCGTGCGCCTGCTGGGAGCTGACGTGAGTCACGCGGCGGGACATGTAAAACTGGTGCAGGGACGCGTACCAGCGTCAACAAGCAATGGCGTGATTGAGTTCGCCGTTCCGACTGATACGCAGAGTGCTTTACATCTGCAACTAGACCAAACCTTTACATTGGAGTTCGATCTTGTCACTCAAGCGAGTCAGGTCACAAAACATAACCTGACGTTTCGCCTCGTCGGCGTGTTCGCGCCCTTGCCAACGAATGGTGGCGATCCGTTCTGGCATGGCGAGACTTTTCAGACAGAAGTTTTTGCACGCGGGCTTGACCTCTTCTCACGGTATCCGCTGCTCGTTTCTAATAGCGAACTCATGCACGAGTTTGATGCTTTGTCTTCGGCAGCGATACAGCAGAATAGTCAGGGCAATTCGCAGTTTGTTAATAACCCTGATACCACCTGGTATTACCGCTTTGACTTCTCGCACGTTGATGTCAATCATGTGTCGGATCTTATCACTGGTTTGAATAGCGTATTGAGCACCGTCAGTCATAATCCGCAGGAGCCACCCTATGTAACGGAAACGACCTCGCTGGGGCCGTTTGCTGTTTTGAATAATTATGCTCATCGCGTGACGGCTGTGGCCTTGCCCATCCTGGGACTGACCCTCTTGATTGGCGGACTAGTGCTTTTCTTTGTCGTGCTCATGATTGATTTGCTGGTTGAGCGTCAGGTGACGGCGATTACGCAACTGCGTAGCCGTGGTGCGAGTGCCCGTCAGATCTTTGGCTCGCTGCTCTGGCAGGGTCTCAGCATTGGTTTGATCGCCTTTGTGGCTGGTCCGTTACTCGCGATTTTGCTGGTCGAATTGCTGGCGCGGATGACCCTTCAGCCAGCCGATCTGACTTCGCTTGGTTTGATTACCGCCAACCCGCTAGATGTGGCACGCGGACTGACCCAAGGCGACCTGATTGTCGTGGGCCTAGCAGTGCTGGCTATGATCCTTGCAATCTGGCGGGTGATGCGCTCGAATATCCTACTGCTGCGTCGCGAAACAGCTCGCTCGACGCAACAACCCTTCTGGATACGCTTCAAGCTGGATGTAATAGCGGCAGTGCTCGCGCTCGCTGGTTTTGGCTTTACGCTGTACATTGGTAGCCCTAATGTGTTGGATGCACGCACGCGTGTCCTGATTTTGCCACTGACTTCGCTTGGAGGTGTGCTCTTTTTGCTGGTTGGTGCCCTGTTGCTGTTCTTGCGCTTTTTCCCTGCGATTCTGCATGTGGGTGAACGTCTGGCGGCACGCAATAAAGGGATCGCTCCAGTCCTGGCGCTGGCGCAGATGGCACGCTCACCCCGCCAATCGTTGCGCATGACACTGTTGTTTGCGCTGGCTGTAGCTTTCGCGCTCTTCACCCTGATCTTTACTGAGACGCAGATCCAGCGTGTGCCGGATGTGACCAGCTTCCAGGTTGGCGGCGATATTAGCGGGCAAATTTCGCTGAATCTAGCAAGTGATTCGCTCGACCAACAACGCGACTTTTTTACCCAGATCAAAGGAGTGACCTCAGCAACGTTGGTTGCAACTGCGCAGTTAGCAGGTGGAAGTGATAACAGTATCCTCATCGATATGCGGGCTGTCGATACCGGTACCTATGCCAAGACTGTCTACTGGACCGAGCAGGATAGCAGTCAGCCCATTAAGGTGCTAACCGACAAGCTGATTGCGCAGCGTCCCACTGCGGAAAAGAGCAATATCATTCCGGCCATCCTCGATGATACTGCCGCGCAATCGCTTGGTGTGACCATCGGTCAGCAGTTTGTGCTGAAAGATACTCACGGGCCGCTCTCTTATGTGGTTGTGGCGATAGTGCACTACATTCCCACAATCTACGATACCACGAGCAGCAATGTGGAGGATACTGGCATCTCGCATGGAGGCATCCTGGTAGACTACGAAACCGAGAGTGCAGTTGCCCTGGCCGTGAGCGAGGAAGGGATCTCCCCCGATACCGTTTTGCTACGTACAACAGACAAACCAGCGGACCTGGCAAGTGTGCGCCAAATTTTGTTCAACGGGACGTACCAACTGGCTCTCTCGCAGGATCGGCGGGCGATTCTCGCGAGTTTGGGGCATGATCCACTTGCTCAAGCCATCATTGGGATTCTCGACATTGGTGCTGCCGTGGCCTTGCTGCTGGCGTTGTTGGGTACGTTGTTGGTTTCATGGTTGAATGCACGCAGTCGGAAGACCAGTTTCGCGGTCATGCGTGCTCTGGGCTGCGCACCGCGCCAGATCGTCAGTATTCTGCTCTGGGAGCAGGGGATTGTGTATAGCGTTGCGCTAGCTCTGGGCGTGGGCTTGAGTGTCCTCTTCTCTCTGCTCATCCTGCCGGTGTTTGTGTTTACGCCCCTAGCCGGAGGAAGTGTGGCAACGGTCAGTACAGATGCCTTCTATGTGGCGCAGAGTGTGCCTACGATCCATGTCATCGTGCCACCTATACCAGTTGCCACCTTGTTGGTTGGTCTGATCCTGATCTGCGTGCTCGCGCTGGGCGTGATGGTACGCGCTGTAATGCAGCCACACATGAGCCAGGAATTGCGCGTGGATGAAGATTAAAACCATCTAAGCA
>JBDTBU010000036.1:0-9682 GCA_039923935.1 Ktedonobacteraceae bacterium
ACTTGCTTTTCTACCTACCATTTGGTAGTCTAATAGTACCCAATCTTACAGAGAGTTGTCAAATAAGGAGTTTGAGAAATGACTGATTTTACAGGCCGTGTCCTCGTGCTTGGCGCAAGTGGGCAAACAGGGAACAGGGTAATCAGCGCCCTGGAAAAGAAGCAGATACCTGCACGGGCTCTGGTCCGCTCTCAGGAACAGGCACAAGCTATACGATCTAACACAACAGAAACCGTTATTGGAGAGCTTACGAACCAAACCCTGCAAGATGCGTTCATTGGCATCACAGGAGTTATTAGTGCACTTGGAACACGCAATTTTGATGCAGCCGCTATTCAAGCGATAGAATATACTGTGATTCTCGACAGTATCAACGCTGCCAGAGCCGCGCAGGTGCGCCACTTTGTCCTCTGCTCTTCAATGGGGACAAGCGATCCGGAGAGCATCCCTTTCTTAACGGCCATTTTACGTGTGAAACGCCAAGCTGAAATAGCCCTGGAGCAGAGTGGCCTAGCCTATACCATTATTCATCCCGGTGGATTGCTCAATACTCCAGGTGGAGAGGGCGTCCTCGTGGTGCCGCACCCTACACCGCAACATGGAACTATTTCACGCGAGGATGTTGCCGAGGTGCTTGTGCAAGCGCTCTTGCAACCAGCAGCACGCAATCAAAGCGTCGATATTCTCAATCAACCCGATCAAGGAGCGGCGGATCGTTCTGGGTTATTCTCCGAAGAATAACCCAACAGATCATATTTGATTGGTTCGTGAGACCAGTATATGAACGTGCCAGACTTCCTCTCTTTTCGCCGTCAGGAACCCCTGGAGGACTACGATGTTATGCTTGAATGTAAAGCCAATGACCTGGCTCTGCTGCGCCTGCGGGAAGATCTGGCCTGCCAGGGAGAATAATTGCCAGGAAAAGTTCAGATTGTATCCCTCTCACCGTGCTTTTTTCTCTGCCTTATGAACCACAGGGAGGGTGAGTAGACTCACCAAAAATGCGGCGAGAGTATTAGCAGCCCTACCATTGCCTGAGAAACGCAGCGTACTCGCGGCGCAGAGTGTCTTTACCGCCAACGATGAGAAGAAGAGAAAAAATCTGCAACGGCTCTTAGGAGCAGCCTCCCAGGATTGCAATGAGGAGAACATCTTGTCACTCTTTTGGGCCGAGGATGCGTATCATCCTTAGACGAAACGTCGCCATTTCCTCATCAATTGTATGAGAAGCAGAGATGGAGATATTCCGCTTAAGCTAGGAGAGCGAAGACCTTTAGGGATGGAGGAGAAGTATACACAACAAGAAAGGTAGAATGAAGATGGCAAAAGAGATGCAACACCAGTACTTTGACACGACTGATAAAGTTTCGGAAGGAACCTGGTATTGGGCCTCAATCGGCTCCATACTCGGTTCTATGGTACTGTTTCTCGCACATAGACGGCAGGAAGGTCTTTTTGTTGGTCAATGGGCACCAACGTTCCTCCTTTTTGGCCTGTATCACAAGCTTTTGCGTCCATCACACTAACAGGGCAAAGACGGTGCACATCTCTGCTCTCACTGGTGGGAGCAGAGATGTGCATCGCCCCCACAAGCAAAAATCCCTTTTCCTTTCATCAGTCAGGAGCCAATGTATCGTATAATGAGTGTAGTGCGAAAACGTGATGAAAACATGGGAGTTCTCTGTTTTAGCAAGTGATGGATGTTAAGAGGGAAAACACGATCACTTGGCTAAAAGAAAGGACAAGGTATGCATCTCCAACGTATTGAGCCTGGTCCCGGACAGGAGTCTGTGTGGGACTATCCGCGCCCGCCACGGCTGGAGGAGAGCGCCAGACATATCCAGGTCGTATTCAACAGCGTCGTCATCGCCGATACTCGGCACGCGCTCCGTATTCTGGAGACCAGCCACCCGCCTGTGTACTACCTGCCGCCCGCAGATATCCAGATGCAGTATCTGGTACCTACGGCACGCACAACCTATTGCGAATGGAAGGGAACCGGCTCCTACTACACGGTGAGTGTAAACGGGAAAACCGTGCCGAACTCGGCTTGGTACTACCGTCAGCCGGTTGGGTCATACGCCACGCTGGCCGACTATGTGGCCTTCTATCCCTCGCGGATGGACGCGTGTATGGTGGATGGCGAACGCGTGCAGGCCCAGGTTGGCGACTTCTATGGAGGCTGGGTCACCAGCGAGATTGTTGGCCCATTCAAAGGCGGTCCCGGCACCGCTGGTTGGTAGATTTCACGGCAACCTTGACGTGGTACTGCGCGATGTATTACAATCTTACCAACCAGTAAGCTATATTGCCAGAAAACGCGAGGATATGCCAAAACAGACAGGCGGGCGGACCACTGATACACGCCAGTTGATCCTGAAAGAAGCGGAGAAACTCTACTATACAGGGGGATATGACCATATCAACCTGCAAGTGTTGGCGGACCAACTTCATATCACCAAGGCCGCGCTCTTTCATCATTTCAAAAACAAGGCTTGTTTGTTTTTTGAAACGCTGCTGGCGATTCTTGAGCATATGCGACAAATGTTTGAAGCCGTGATCGCCCAGGGTGATCCCTCAACACGCGCCAGACTGATGCGTGCGATGGAGCAGCTTGCTCTGGAACCAGCTTTTGATATTGTGCGTTTTCAGCGTGAGGAGATGAAGGTCTTAGATCCTCAACAGCAACAGGAGATACGTCAGGCCTGGAGTGCTGGCACCTTTGACATCGTGAAGCGCATTTTTCAGGAAGGAATGCTTCAGGGTGATCTGAAAGAGCATGACGCCACCATGGCGGCCTCGCTTTTCTTGAATATTTGTCTGTTGCTCCCACGTGCGAGCGATCCAGTCAGAACGCTGCCGATGCATGAGAGCCGCGATCTGTATATTACCAATATGCTGAGCATGCTGCTCGATGGTTTGGGACGGCCTGTTTCCGGCGTTCCCTAGACTCTTTTTTTGTATCTCTTCCTTACTAATTGATTAGTTAGTTTCTATATAGATCAGCGAGGGAAAGAATCAGGTTGCTATGAGAAGATTGAATCGTCCTGAAAGGACTGGCTGTGAGGAAACACTTCTTGAGAGCACGAGGCAGCCATATCAGCCACAGATGCTCAGCGCTGAGCAAGCTGAGGATCTGTTCGCGACGCATGGCAAGACGTTTCACTTTGCCGCGCGCTTTTTTCCTGCCAGATATCGTCACGAGGTGGTCACGCTCTATGCATTCTTCCGTGTGCTGGATGACCTCGTGGATGAACGCACGGAGAGTTGGTGTGCCGCTGAAATACGGCAAGAACTGGATGTCTGGCATGCCTGGTTTCGTGAGGGCGCGGTCCGTGCAGCTCCGCGTGAGCCGCTGGGGGCCGCACTGGCTGTGCTCGTACATGACCGTCGGGTACCGGTAGCCGTTTTTCATGATTTCCTCGATGGCCTGATCTCAGATCTGGAGCCACGAGCGTTCCAGCATTTTCACGAGCTTTCGCAGTATTGTTATCAGGTTGCGGGCACCGTGGGTCTGGCCATGGCTCATCTGCTGGGGGTGCGCTCCGAACAGGCGCTCACTGCGGCCATGCACCTGGGAATGGCAATGCAATTGACCAATATTCTGCGCGATGTGGGTGGCGATCTGGCTGCTGGTCGGATCTATCTGCCCTGCGATGAATTGGAGCGTTTCGGCTCCTCTTCCGCACATCTGCGCCAACTCTACGAAAAGCAACAGGGGCCGGATGTGCGTTTCTGTCAGTTGATGCGCTATCAGATTGGGCGTGCTCGTCGCTACTATCTGGAAGGTCTGCATGGCGTCTGGCTGCTCACACCTGAATGTCGTCTGCCCATCCTGCTGGCTGGTCGTCTCTATCAGCATATTCTGGTTGAGATCGAACACCGGCATTACGATGTCTTGCGCGGACGTGCAGCCACCAACCTGCTCACAAAAGTGCGCGAGGCAAGTATTGTGTTTTTGCTTGATCGACTCTGGGGACGCTGCGAAATGGATCTGAGCGCAGATCTGGAGGCCGCGTATGAAAGGTAAGCCGTTTTTGCTCATTCTTGGGCTAACACAACTATTTCTCGGTCTGCGCGTTATAAAACGTCTGCTGCTCACAGTGCAGGGCGAGCAGGTGCAGCCTGTTGCCGCGCTGAACAACACAGAGGCGCGTTGCCTCTCAGTGATTGTGCCGGTACTCAACGAATATACGCGCCTGGCCCCTTGCCTGGACGGCTTGCTCGCTCAGGGTGAGGAGGTCGCTGAAATCCTGGTGGTGGATGGCGGTTCCTGCGACGGGACGCAAGCATTGGTGGGCCAGTATGCCCGGCGCGATCCCAGGATACGCTTGCTGAACGCCAGTCCGGTCCCCGCTGACTGGAATGGCAAAGCCTGGGGGTTACATATCGGGCTGCAAGAGGTGTCTCCTCCTGCTCGTTGGATTCTCACCATTGACGCCGATGTGCGCCCCGCACCGCTGCTAGCTCGCTCACTCTTAGCCCAGGCTTGCAAAACAGGTCTCAACGCCCTGAGTATTGCCACCCAGCAAGAGATAGAGGGGCCTGGGCAAGGACTCTTGCATCCCGCACTGTTGACCACGCTGGTCTATCGCTTTGGTATTCCAGGTCGGGCCATACGCAAGGTGCGAGAGGTCCAGGCCAACGGTCAATGTTTTCTTTTCCATCGCGAGATCCTTGAGGCGTGTGGGGGCTTCGTGAGCGTGCGTGACTCTCTTTGTGAGGACATCACTATCGCACGCACGCTCGTGGCTGCCGGACATGCAGTGGGCTTCTACGAGGCTGGCGCACTGGTGCATGTGCGGATGTACGAGAACTGGCGCGAAACCTGGGACAATTGGCCGCGCTCGTTGCCCATGCATGATCGATTTTCTGGCAGCGCTACCCTGCTTGGCTGGCTGGAGATCCTTCTGGTCCAGGCGCTTCCTCTCCCCCTGTTCCTTCTGCTCGTCATCCGACGCCCGCCCTCCCGCTGGCTGATGTTGCTGAATGGGGTGGGTGTCGCCACGCGCATGGGCGTTCTATTTGGCACGGCGCGGGCCTATCGCTGTCGTCCCTGGTCTTATTGGTTTTCACCGCTGTGTGATCTCCCCGTGGCATTCAAACTGGGGAGCAGTGCCTTGCGCCGTCGCCATACCTGGCGCGGTCGCTCTATCGTTCGTGGAGGCGTGGAATGAGAACGGTTAAGATCCTTTTTGGCGGCCATCTGCTCGCCTTACTCTTTGGCCTGGGTGGCCTGTTGATCGCCTTGCCTCATCCAGAACTCTGGGCTGGCAGCCCGACTGGTGTCGCAGCATTCACCTTTGGCATTCGCTATGCTGGCTCGCTCCACATCCTGTTTGGCGCGGCTACGATGCTCCTCTTTGGGCTGCTCTTTGTGGGTGTGAGGAAAACCCTGATCTTCTTCTTTGCCTCAACGACGATCTCGCTCAGCATGGAGCTGTTGGGGACCAGCACGGGGCTGCCATTTGGGCCGTACGCGTACACGGATTTTCTAGGGTACAAAATCCTTAGACACGTCCCCTACTCCATTCCGCTGTCCTGGTTCTACATGGGCTTTACATCGTATGTCCTGGCCAGCCTGCTTGTGACACAACTCCGCTGGCGTCGGCAAACGCTCTGGTCGGTGCTGCTGGGAGTCTATTTCTTGACCGTCTGGGATCTGACGCTCGATCCAGCAATGGTCAGTAACGCGTTGCCGGTCCATTTCTGGGTCTGGTATACGTCGGGTCCCTACTTCGGGATGCCTATCAGCAACCTGCTTGGCTGGTCGGTGACTGGATTGATCTTTATGAGCGTGGGCCGCCTGCTCTGGCGCAGCAATCTGGAGACCACACGCGTCGCGGCCTGGCTGCCGTTCGGCGTGTATCTGGCTAACACCTGTTTCGCGATTGTGTTGACACTGAGTACCGGTATCTGGCAGCCGTCGATCATCGCCATAATCCTGGGTCTGCTGCCTGCCGTGCTGGTGTTTCTGCCCAAGCCGCAAAAACCGAAAAGTGCTGGCCAAGGTGGGAACGCGATCATGCATCGGATGTCCCATCTCACCGTCCGGACGTTGAGTGAGGCTCTGGTGAGGAGAAACGTCGCGTGTCAGGTCGAGGGACTGGAGCACCTGCCAGAGCGCGGGCCGTTGCTGATTGTGGCACGCCACTTTCACCACCTGTATGACGGGTGTCTCCTCCTGAGCACTGTGCCCCGGCGGCTGCACATCCTCATCGGACTCGACTGGATACAGCAGCCCCGGCAACGCTGGCTGATGGAGTGGGCCTGCCACCTGGTTGACTGGCCTATCGTGCTGCGGAGCGAACGCCTGAGTAGCGGGGGACAGAGTGCCTATCAGGCAAGGGAAGTGAGGCGCTACTTGCGTCGGGCTGTGACGCAAACGGTAGGACTCTTGCGGCAGGGTGAAACGCTGGTGATCTTTCCCGAAGCCTATCCCACCATTGACCCGGCTCCCACGCCTAGGGGAGAACATGCAGACTTTCTGCCGTTTCGACCGGGCTTTGCCCAATTGGTCCGGCTGGCGGAGAAAGATGGGCACACGCAGGTAGCCATCGTGCCAGCGGGATTGGACTATGTTCAGCAGGACGGGCGCTGGCAAGTCACCCTGCGCTTTGACCAGGCGCTCTCCCGTCGTGATTTCTCTGACAAGACGCACTTGATCCAGACCATCGAGCAACGGGTCCACGAACTTTCAGCACCGGCACTCTGCCCTATACCTATTCAGACACAGGAGGCTCTTTCGTATGAAACAGATACCATCTAGCACGCTCGCGTTCCCCGCGCTCAGGACGCCAAGCAAGCAACACGCTATCGTGATTGGCGCTGGCTTTGGCGGACTCGCTGCCGCTCTACGCCTGCAAGCAACGGGCTTACAGGTAACGTTGGTGGAGGCACGCGAACGCCCAGGTGGCCGGGCATATCAGCTCAAGACGGATGGTTTTACCTTCGATATGGGACCAACGCTGATTACCGCTCCCGATCTGTTAGAGGATCTCTGGCGTCTCGCCGGACGCAATATGCATGAGGATGTGGACCTGATGCCGCTCAGTCCGTTCTATCGCATTCTGTTCCAGGATGGACGTTCGTTCGATTACTGGGGAACAGAGGCAGAGGACGAGGCGGAGATCGCCCGCTTTGATCCCCGCGATGTGGCGGGTTACCGGGCCTTTCTCACCGCGACGAAACGCCTGTACGAGCGGGCCTTCGTTGATCTGGCTGGGCAACCGTTTCATTCGCTGGGCGCGTTTCTGCGAGTCGCCCCAGAACTGCTCAGCGTGGGTGCGCAACGTAGTGTCTACTCGTTTGTCTCGCGCTACTTCCACGATCCACATTTGCGCATGGTGTTCTCGTTTCATCCGCTATTCATTGGCGGCAACCCGATGCGTGCCAGTTCTATTTACAGTATCGTGCCCTATCTTGAGCGCCTGGGCGGGGTGCATTTCGCGCGGGGCGGGATGTACACGGTGGTTGAGGCGCTGGAAAAGCTGTTTTGCGGGTTGGGTGGTGAAGTACGGTATGGTGTGTCTGTGGAGCAGATCGTGCTCAAGGACCGCCAAGTGAGCGGAGTACGCCTGCAAGATGAAACGGTGCTCGCTGCCGACGTGGTGGTTGCCAACAGTGATGTCGCGTATACTTATCTGCATCTGCTGCCCAAAACACAGCAGCCCAGATTGCCCACCAGGCCGCTAGAGCGCTATCGCTATTCGATGAGCTGCTTCTTGCTCTACCTGGGGCTTGACCGGCAGTATCCGCATCTGCGCCATCATACGATCTTCATGCCCCAGCGATATCGCGAGTTGCTGCATGACCTGTTTGACGGTCAGGGCTTGCCGGATGATCTGGCGCTCTATTTGCACACGCCGACCAGGACCGATCCGACGTTGGCTCCGCCTGGAGGGGAAAGTCTCTATGTGCTGGCTCCTGTACCAAACCTGGCGCACGGCATCGACTGGACAAGCGAAGCCCAGCAGTTCCGCGACCGCATCGTACATTTCTTAGAGCAAGAAGCGGGACTAGAGGGACTCTCTCAGCATATTGTCGTCGAACACCGGTTTACGCCGCTTGATTTCGCCTCGGAGCTACGTAGTCACCTGGGAGCAGCGTTTTCCATCGAGCCAACGCTGATGCAATCGGCCTATTTCCGTCCCCACAACCGTTCAAACACGATTGGCGGCTTATATTTTGTAGGAGCAGGCACCCATCCAGGCGCGGGTATTCCTGGTGTCTTGCTCTCTGCTGAACTGACCAGCCGCCTGGTCGCGCATGATGTCCGTTTGGAAAGGCGATAAGTTATGATCTCTGCTGGTTTGCTCTCGCCTCTTCCTTCTTCTTCCGCTCGTGATCTTGAGCCTGCTACTTCTCAGGTGCCTGCTCGACAGGCGATACGGGTTGGCAACCGCGTTGCTCTTGCTTACGTTTTTACCCGGTATGGCCCTGTGGTGACGGCGAGGGATGACCATGCCCTGTTCCGTGCAGCAGAACGGATAAGGTATGGTCGCTTTTTCAACACAGGAGATGAGATCTGCTTCTTCATAGTGGGTATCGCAGCTAATAGCCCATTAGATGCGATACCTTGCTCTTTTCTGACGAAAACAGTACACTGGTCTGCATACGAGAAGACCAAAAATTTCGCATTAGGTGCAATAACGTATGAGTACTCGTGATTCTTTGCCGGTGTTGACCCTGGCCAGAATGTTCAAGCAGTTCCTCGAACGCTCCTCATTTGCCCGACGCACGCGCGAAAGTTATACCGAGGATCTGCAAGCGATTTAGTGGACATACCTCCTTACGCAGCTTGGAGCGCTACATTGCCGATAACCGCGAGGCGGCCAAACGGAAAGCACGCGAATGGGAACGCCATCAGTGCTAGAAAGGAATCACGGTGCCTCGAATCGACGAGGCCGCCTATCGGCAGTTCAAAGCAACGCCTACAGAGTGGGAATTGCGCGAGCTGTACACTCCAACCTTGGATGAGCGTCTGCTGGCCCAACAACACACCACAGGCAAATCGGCGCTCGTTGCCTTTCTGGTGGCGGCACCACTAGCGGCGGGCGTCCAGGCTCGCCAGAGCGAACGGGTTGACGATAGGCTCGTCTCAAGATCGTCGCATAGCCTCTCCAGCCATCGCTCCACCACGTCAACGCATGGCCTTGTGTGCGTGTCACCGTGAGCGTCACCGCCCGCTCAACAAGGTCATCGCCAATCCGTCCCGTGGCACAGGCTTCGATGAAACGGCTGGGTCGATCTTGTAACGAGGCATCCCCAACGTGCTCCAGCGTCGGCTTCGTCTGGTTCGCTGTTTTTTTGCACACATGACCAAAACGCATCGATTTCGACAGTCGAGAGGTGCAGATGTTGCGTCAAGACAGCAGTCAAGGCTTCTGCGTGCTCGCTCGCCCCGCCGCAGCCAGATGCCAATGGTGTCTCATACGTGTGGCCAGTGATCTCTTCTGTTGCCCGCAAGCTGCCTCGGCGCATCACCATCAGCAGCGCCTGGGCCACTTCCACCGCAGGGGTATGCAAACAATATCCGGTGATTTTAGGAGCAGAACTCGACTTCCTGTTGGAAGTCTTGCATGATACATTCCAGTTTGCGAGCATTCCTACTATCCCAATGGCGAATCCGTTTCCATTGCCTCAAGCTGGCTACGTTGCCTTTATCATTAATCCTGAGGAT
>JBDTBU010000037.1:0-3079 GCA_039923935.1 Ktedonobacteraceae bacterium
GCTGGTTGGTCCCAATGGCTGTGGCAAAACGCACTTGGCGGCAGCCATTGCGAATGCGTGCCTGGAGGCAGGAGCGGTGGTGCTCTTTGCTACGGTGCCAGATCTGCTGGATCATCTCCGTGCAACCTTTGCTCCCACCTCTCACGAAGCCTACGATCAGCTGTTTGCCCTCATGCGCGAAGCTGAGATACTGGTGCTGGACGACCTGGGAACACAGCAATGTTCACCATGGGCCAACGAAAAGCTTTTCCAGTTGCTGAATCACCGCTACAATTCGAGCTTTCCTACGGTCATCACGACGAACCCAGCGGGGTTGCGAGCAACCGATGAACGCATTCGTTCCCGCTTGAGCGATAGCAGTCTGGTGACTGCACTCAATCTGGAACAGGCGCGCGACTATCGCCCTCACTCAACCGAGGCATAACAGGTAGAATCAGGCTATTTGGAGACGTTCGTCTACTCTCTGGCAGAGGTGCTGTACCTCTCCAAGACAAGAAAGAAGAGAGGAATACATGGCTGAACAACATATAGCCTATTGTGTAAAATGCAAAACGAAACGTGAGATGAAAGACGCGCAACAAGTACTCATGAAGAACGGCAAACCTTCGATACAGGGGTTGTGCACAGTCTGTGGAACCAAGCTCAACCTCTTTCTACCAGCATCGGCAGCGAAGCAGTAGTGCTTTCCCTTCTTCATATAGCTATTTAGTAAGAAATTTTCTATAATAAGGCTTGCATATGTATATATTGTTATGGTATACTTCAAGTATATCTAGGGTGTGAGAAGATAGAAGATATTGAGGAGTATATCAGAAAATAAGTGGATGCCTATGCATACAGCAAAAACACGTGGATTTACCTCGATGAGTTTTGAGAAGAAATGCGAGATCGCCAGCAAGGGTGGAGGAGTTGCACATGCGCAGGGCACGGAACGCAAATAGATGAGTGAGGAGATCAAGGCTGCTGGACACAAAGAGCGGCTCGATCAGCCGTCGGCGTCCGAAGAATGCCGCATAGATCTAAATCCACGCATACTTAAATGGAACTGAGCGGCGAGGAGAATCTTTTCTGGTTTCCAGGCTGCTCAGTCACCAATTTAGCACTTCTGAGATGGTGCAGTCACACCTATCTTGCGCATACAAAACTGATGAGTCAATCGGTAGAGAAGGCAAATAGCATGAGAGGAAGGTAAAGACATGAGCAAAGAAGACCAGTTAACCCGCGACGTTATCAAGAGCAAAGTGAAAGAAGCCAAGAAGTTACAAGCCTTTGTGGTCGATATTTATTGCAGGGTTTCGACAGATGATCAGGAGGACAACACCTCCCTAGAGGGGCAGGAAGCAGAGGCCAGGATATATTGCAAAAAGAATGACTGGATCGTCGGAGAGGTCCATAAAGAAGTGTTCAGTGGCTATAAGTATCGTGAGCGGAAAAAGCTAGAAGTCATACGGCAGCGGTACCGAGATGGCAAAATTCAGGGAGTTGTCATTCGTACATTGGATCGTCTATCCCGCTCTCAATCCCATATAGCTATCCTAATGGAAGAGATGGAACACTACAACGTCACCCTGTACAGCATCAAAGAAGTCATTGACGAAACGCCCATGGGCAAATTTGCGCGTATGGTCCTAGCCTTCGTTGCTGAGATGGAACGCGAGAAGATTATGGATCGCACCAACACTGGGCGGATTAACAAAGCGCTTGTGGGCAAAGTACCGACGGGCAAAAAGCCACCCTATGGATGGAAGTGGACGTACACCGACAAAGGCGAGCGCGACTATATCGTACTTGACGAAAAGCAGGCCGCTGTACTCCAAAGAGGAGGAACTGAGTACGCGGATGGTGACTCGATGGATTGTATTGTTGGTCGGTTCAACGCAGAAGGGATAATAGGGCCAGGAGGCGGGAGGTGGTATCCAAGCCCGCTCTTTAGGCTCATCACAGATCCACGCATGACTGGTAAGGGCGCTAAAATTTTTGACCGCACGAACAAGCGAGCTAAAAGCCATCTTGGTGTGATAAACCTGCCTGATGGTACCTATCCTCAAATCTTGAGCGAGGAGCTTCACGCAAGAATATTGGCTCGTACGACCATGAATGCTGCTGCTGCTACGCGTAGAAGTAGTGTACCTGAACAGTTTTTGTTACGTGCGGGCTTTGCGCGGTGTAAGTATTGTGGAAACGCGCTGCAAGGCCATGTCCATCGGAAAAAGAAGGGCAATTTGTACTATTACCAGTGCTGCACCAAAGGAGCTGAGTGTTATCACCATACAACACAAGCAGTAACACTAGACGCTGAAGTATGGGCGCTGGTAAGTCTGGCTGCTGATCATCAACACCTCATTGAACGTAGCATTACCCTCGCATCAAAAAAAGATCTGGTAGCTATGGATCTGAATGCAGTAGATCGTTCTATAGCCACCTGGAGAGGCAAGATAAAAAATTATGAAAGTGACCTTGATGATCCCTCTCTGCGTGGTGACACACGAGCAAGTATCAGGCAATTATTAAACGCCGCATATGAGATGGTAGAAAAATTTGAAACAGAACAAGCGAAAATAATCACGCACTCTGTAGATATCGAAAAGCAGAAGGCGGCCTACAACAATCTTCTTGAGTGGTGTAAGAAAACAAAGGATATGCGGGAAGAACTGACCTACCTTCAGAAGAGAGATTTTTTACAACTCCTGGGTATTACAGTATTTGTGGGCAGCAGACCAGACCGCTATCATCCCCTAGATTGGGACGCAAAGTTAGGCCTGCCAGAGCTAGATGCCATCTTGCATGAAGCTGCAAAATCTGAGCTTTGCAACTCAGCTTCCTCCAGATCGGGACCACTTGCCCAGGCAACGCCCTCGCGGGTCACGAGGCAGGCTGAGCCACCCCCAACCAGCATCGGCTCGCCCTCGGCGAAAAGCGTGGCAGGCACGACTAGGACACCTGTCCCGTAGGGAGCATAGAGCTTGTGGCCGGAAAAAGCCACAATATCCACGCGTTCAGGATCATTCAACGCGCCCATCACTACACGGCGATGGGGCGAGAGTTGGGCAACATCAGCCGCGACAAGTGCGCCGTGCGT
>JBDTBU010000038.1:0-21137 GCA_039923935.1 Ktedonobacteraceae bacterium
CAGGCAAGGGGCTGATCCGCTGGGGCGAGCGTATGGAATGTGAGCAAGAGGTCGAGCCGGGCGATTTTATTTATGTGCCGCCGTTTGTGCCGCACCAGGAGATCAACAATTCGCCAGACACGCCCTCGCAATGGGTCATCGTGCGCAACTCGCAAGAACCAATCGTGGTCAACCTGGAACCGTTCAACGCAGCACAGCAGACTGGGACGGACGCGACGCATCCATTGTGATGCGAGGGCCAGCTAATTCCCTTAGCGCGGGCGTGAGCGGTGTGACGCGCGAACAGCACGCAGGCGGGTCGCCTTCATCTCCTGCGTGAGATTCTCCATCACTCGATGCGGGCCGGGTACAGGCGAGCTAAAACGATTGAACGCATTAAAATCTGGGGTGAACATGCGTGCCAGACGCGAGGGACGCCGCCAGGGTCTAGCGGACTGATGACTGGTGAAGACACTCATAATGCTGGCCGTGATAATCCCTAGCACGATCATAACCAACAAAGGTAGGATGATATTCATTGCAATGGCTCCTTTCCTCAAGAGCACAGACGAGAAATGTTTACAATAATTCTGCTACTTAATCAAACGACAATCGCTGATGAATATCAAACGAACACATTGATTGGAGTCTACCCTCCGAATGTGACTAAATACCTTGTTCTCTACCTTAGTAGAGCATATGATAAACATATGTAGGGTAACGAGTGACGCACGTTTCTATAGTGTCGCAAACCATAGCAAGCTGGGATTTCTTTCCGCTTCAACATCGTTTGCACTCTCTGTGCATACAAAATTGTTATTTGGAGGATCGTATGTTCCATTCAGGATATCGTTTAAAACGCCCATTCTTACATAGTGTGATATCCCTGCTTCTCTTACTAACTCTGGCAGCTTGTAACGGCAGTCAGAGTCAGCAATCTACACCTACCCAGTCACCTTCGGCTCAACTGAGCACCATTGACCTGGGGATTCCACAAAAAGCCTTGCATTCACTGACTACTGGTAATCTGCCTGACAATACGCAGCTACATGTGCTTGTCACATTTAAGGTGAATCAGGCACTTCTAAAACAGCTTGGAACGAGTCAGAAAAATGAGTCGGGCCAGGGCAGCGACCTGACGACCATGGCCAACCAACTTGGCATCACCGACCAGCAGTACCAGCAAGTGAAGCAGTTCTTTGGTGTGCAAGATGTATCGATACAACTAAATTCGCTACATACCATTTTAACGCTCGATGCGCCAGCCAGTACGTTTGCCAAGCTGCTCAAAACATCCTTTGTGTACCATGAGTATCAAGGACGCACATTCTTCGCACCAGCCGCACCTCTCATGTTGCCGCAAGCAATTGCGCAGTATATTCAGGCAATCAATGGACTAGATAGCTACACACGACCCCTGCACGCCGCTACGTCTATGGACAGTTTACATTCGCTAAACACTGGTGCACAAAAGGCTGGCTGTCTGGTTACTGACGCGAATGGAGGATTTACCATCCAGCAAATTCGTCAGGCATATGGCTTTAACCAAGCAATCCCAACAAGCGCCGGAGGTGGCAAAACGACTATTCTGTTACCTGAATTCGCCGCCTTTTCGCAGTCCGATTTGCAGTTTTACCTCAACTGTGTACAGTTCCACGGCAAAATCAGTGTAGTCACAGTCAATAACAACCCACCAACAAACGAGGATGTAGAGCCGCTATTAGATCTTGAAATGGTGGCTGGCCTGCTGCCCAATGCGAACATCGTGGTGTACCAAGAAGCGAATAGTGGGTATGCCATGCAGGATGTTTTCAATCAAATCGAGACGGATTACGCGAAAAACCATAGTCCAGTGGATTTAAGCATTAGCTGGGGTCTGGCTGAAAATCTGGATACGCAGGATGATATCTCTGCCCTCAATACCGCCATTCAAACGATGGTGCTGGGCGAGCACATCAATTTCTTTGGTGCTAGCGGTGACTGCGCGGCCTACGATGACAGCACAAACTACCCTGACACTCTGGCTATCAATTATCCAGCTTCCGATCCTTACTCCATTTCAGTTGGAGGCACAGAACTCTCGGCCAGTCGTGCTGGCAGTCGCACCAAAGAAGTCGTCTGGACTGGTAGCCCCCAACAGAACCCCAATTGCGACAACACCTGGGGATCTGGCGGTGGCTTGAGCCAAACCTTCCGACAGCCGTCGTGGCAGCAAGGTCCAGGCGTACGGAACAGCTTCTCCAACGGGCAGCGTCAAGCTCCAGATGTCTCAGCCATTGCGAATAACATTGTGATCTTTGCTCAAGGCCAATGGGACTATAGTGGGGGTACAAGCGCGGCCACGCCTATCTGGGCCAGCGCGATTGCTCTGGCGAATGAGGGGCTGATGGCCAAAACCCATTATTACACCTATGGTCCCGCGCTTTTCTATTGGATGGATCAGCACGCGGCCAATGCCCATCCCTACTACGATGTCACCCAGGGGAATAATCTTCACTACCCTGCGACTCCTGGCTGGGATTTCGCCACTGGCCTCGGCACACCCAATGTGCCAGGTTTGTTACAGGGGTTGCAAACCTTTATCGCTGCTCAGAGGTAGAGCTTGCTAGAGTCATAAAACAGCGATGGGGAGCAACGTCTATCATTAATAGATGTTGCTCCCCATCGCTGTTTTAACAGTTCTTAGAGCTTATGCAGCAGACTCGCGTTCACTCTTTGCACGCATACGATTCGTCACTTTAATAAAGACAATCGATAGTTCATACAAGCAAGACATTGCCACACCTAGGAAGATCGGGCTGTAGAGGTCCGCGCCAGGTGTCAGAACCGTCGCGGCGATCCACATGCCCACATGCGCGACAGCACGTTTCTTTTGCAACGTTTCTACAGTAAGCATGCCGATGATCGAGAGGAAGGTCAAGACCAACGGTAGCTCAAAGGCGATCCCAAAAGCGAGCAGGAAGAACGCCACAAAGGAAAAGTAGCTACCCACCGAGATCAGCGTAGTAAAATCCTCTGCTGCGAAATTGACCAGAAAATTGACTGGGTATTGTAGGACGATGTAGCCTAGAGCCAGACCACCCAGGAACAGAATCATGCCGACGAAGATAAACGGCACCGCGTGCTTCTTCTCACGCTCGTACAGTCCCGGCGAGATGAAGGCCCAGGTCTGATACAGGATTACTGGTAGTCCGGCCACAAAGCCTCCGGCGAAAGAGAGCATCAGGAAAGTGGTAAATCCTTCCCCAAGACCTGACTGGACCAGTTTTTGGCCATGCTTCGCAAAGGCGTCCGCTGACGCAGGCAACGGCCACGTCAGAAATGTCATAATCTGTTCGCGGTAGATAAAGGCTACGATACCAAAGAGCACAATCGCAATCAGCGATTTAAAGAGCCGGCGGCGCAATTCCTCCAGGTGATCCACCAGGGTCATGGCGGAAGGATCGTTTGGATCGCTCTCCCCATTGTTATTAAAGAGAAGTCCGCTCAGCGCCGCCAGTGGATTATCCTGCTCATCCATATTTCCAGTTGTCATATATTTTCTCCAAGCAGGTGCCGCCAACCGGCCTTAATCGTTTTTATGCAACTCAGCGACGACCTCTTGGTTTGCGTAGTTGCCGCTCATCAGCTTGTTTATATCTGCGTCGGAGACGGGCATCTGCACATCGGCTTTTTGAGGACCGCTCAATTCAACATCCTTGGGGTTCGAGATCTCGTTGACCCCTTTGCGGAACTCTTTGATGCTCTTACCAATGGCCGAACCCATCTCTGGCAGCTTTTTGGGGCCAAAGACCAGCAGGGCAATGACGAGAACGACGATTAATTCTGGCATATGTAATCCAAGCATGATAGGTGTCCTTTCTGAACAATGAATGTTTAATTTCAGGTGCAAGAGACAATTCCCCGCATCCTCTCTAGTTGCATAACGTGAGAGACGCATTCCGCTCCCACAACGCCCTACAGAGCGTAGGCTGGTTTCTTAGGACCGCCTTGCAGGGCATTGATCCCAACAGCCAACGCGCCCAATCCGGCACCGCTAAAAGTCATCAGTTGCAGAACCCGGCGGCGGCTGACGCGGCGCTGATTCCATTTGCTGCTAGCCTGCTGACGGGCCTGCACCTCGGCACTTTCCTGGCGAACCAGAGCACTGACGTGCTGCTCCAAATCGGCAGGAGCAGGGGCCGCGCTACCGTAGTGGCGTAACAGCAGGGTATCGATAGAGTCGTTCTGCATGTTTCCTCCTGCTAGCTGAGGGGGTACATCTGGGTCTGTGTGCCCAGTTCCCGGAACTCAACTCGTTCTGTAAAACGCGGCTGGCTCTCTTGTCCGCTCTGGCCAGGCCGGGGAACAGACGGGTCCGCGAGTTGGTCGTAGACCTCCTCGCCCCCTTCAAGCCGGTACGCTTGTTGAAATTGTTTGCGTGCCCGTGTCAGACGTTGGCGCACCGCAGGCTCTTCCAGATCGAGCATACGTGCGATCTCGCTGCTAGAGAACTGCCCAATGATCGAGAGCACCAGGCAAAGTCGCAGAGGCTCGCTTAGACGGGCCAGGGTGCGCCTGACCGCGTCCTGTTCGGCCACCTGTGTCTCCAGGTCGCCACGCTCCGTAATCCCGTAGCCGCCTGGCTGGACTGCCGCTGCACGCTCGTTTAACATGTCCAACGTCTCAGCGTAGGTTGCCGCCTGCTCGTCCGTCTCTGTCTCGCGCTTTTGCATACGCGAGAACGGGATAAAGCGGAAGAGGCTATGGCGACGGCGCTGCATCAGCACGGTATTCAGGGCAATACGTAGCAACCAGGCTTTCGCTTGAAACCGCTCGCTGCTTTTGGCGCGGGCAGCATCGATGGCTTTGAAAGCCTGATGGAAGGTATCCTGAGTCAAATCCTGACTCTCCTCCCAATCGCCGGTCAGGCCATAGATTGTATGGAAAACCAGCTTGCCATATTCATGAATGAGTGCTTCAACCGCTTGCGCGGCGGGCAATATATCCACAGCCTACTCTTTACCTTCTGCATAACGCGCTTACACTAACTAAGATGCTTGACCATAGGACATTGTGACATGGAAATAGGCAAACAATCAAACAGCATATTTTCTGGTTGTCTAAAACGAAGATGGTTGAGTTCGCATGTCTTTGTAGGCACACGAACTCAACCATCTTCGTAAAGGGGCAGGTCCGAATTTTGTGTAGGAAAATGATTACTTAGAATGCTCTTCTATATAATCTTCGGCTTCCTGAACAGTGGTGATTTTTTCCGCATCCTCATCGGAGATTTGGAGCTTGAATTCCTCTTCCAGGGACATAATCAACTCAACCAAGTCCAGGGAATCGGCGTTGAGATCCTCAACAAAAGAAGCACTTAAAACAACTTCGCCCTCATCGACGCCAAGTTGGTCCACAATAATCTTTTTCAGACGATCAGAAATGGTTGCCACTATTTCACCTCGCTTTCAGCTATAGGGGTGGGCGGTTGTGCCCGGTTAAATATCGTACCAAGGACACCATTAATAAAACGGCTGGACGTGTTGCTCCCAAAGAGCTTAGCCAGTTCCACCGCTTCATTGATAGCAGCCTTTGCTGGTACCGTATTATTAAACAGAATCTCGTAGATTGCAAGCCTGAGAATATTTTTATCCACACGGGCCATTTGGTGTAATGGCCATTCGCGGGCCGCGCTCTGGATATGAGCATCAATATCCGCTAGGTGATCGCACACACCTATAACAAGCTCCTGGGCGTATTCTACCACTTTTGGTTGCAGGCGGCGTTCCTCGGCATGACGCTGCAAAACCTCTGCGGCTGTATGTTGAACGGTATCATATTCGTAGAGTGTTTGCAATGCGATCATCCGCGCTTGTCTGCGTATCCCTATTGGCATACTTTCCTCATGTGGTTACTTTCGCCGAGCCGCAGAGGCTTGTCCTCCTGCTGGCTGAGCCTTGTTAGGGTGGGTGTTTTCACGATAAGCCTGCTAGTCGCTATGTTACATCCTGGATGTAGACGTTGACCTCGTGGACCTGCATGCCCACGATATGTTCTAGTGCGGAGGAAACTTCCTCCTGAACGGCGGCACCCACATTGACGATGTTGGCACCCGATTCCACTACCAGATAGAGATCAGCCGAGACGACATTGTCTTTGACGGTCAGAGAGACGCCCTGCCGAGGTACCTCGCGTCCGAGCCAGCGTGTCCACTGGTCGGGGGACTGCGCCATACGTACCACACCTGGGATCTCCAAGGCAGTCTTGGTCACAATGGTTGAGAGTACTTGCGGCGCAATGCGCACAACTCCTGGCACGTTATGTACCATGCGTTTCCCTTTCCAAGAAGCTGTTTCATTCCCCGAATGCGTCTATCAGACCACTATATTTGGCGAACTAGCGACAGATTGCAACGAGAGATCTTCTCTGCATCGCATTGTCTCTCTTGTGTTGAAAGATGTCAAGCCTATACATATGTACCTGGGTGCATGATAGCCCTTTTTGCTCGGTTGCCTGGGCTGTCCAAGCCGTTTGAGCCGAGTTTCTCAGGCGTTTGTTCTCCTTAAATACCCGCGAGACCCAGTTCGCGAAGTGTACTAGCCACTTTGGTGATATCCGCTCGATCACTCACATTCAAGAGCGTTGATCCCTTAGCGATGCGTTTAACCATGCCAGTCAGGGCTTGGCCGGGACCGATCTCGATAAAAATGGTGACGCCCATACTCACTAGGTATTCGATGCTGCGAATCCATTGCACCGGGGCCGCAACCTGCTGAGCTAATTCCTCGCGTATCGCCTCTGGACTGGTCAGCGGAACCGCGTGCATATTGCCGATCAGCGGGATACGCGCTTCACTGACTTGCGCGTGCGCGAGAGCTTGCGCTAGGCCAGCAGCAGCGGGCTGCATAACAGGTGAATGGAAGGCACCACTGACCGCCAGAGGCATGACCTTTTTAGCTCCACGAGCCTTCGCCAGTTCCATAGCCAGTTCAAGTGCTTTTAGCTCACCTGAGATGACGATCTGGCCGGGGGCGTTGTAGTTGGCAATGGCAACCTGACCCTCGCCAGGATGTGTTCCCGTTGCGTTGGCGCTGGACCGTGCGGTAGCCTCTGCGCAAACCTCGCGCAGCGCCTCTTCGTCCATAGCGATAATTGCAGCCATACTACCGGGGCAGAGCGTGCCCTCGTGGTGCATCAGGCGTCCACGTTCGCGCACCAGACGTGCCGCATCAGCCAGGGTGAGCGAGCCGGAAGCCACCAGGGCAGCATACTCCCCGACACTGTGACCAGCGGTAAAAGCGGGGGTAAGTGGCGTGGTCCAGGAAAGGGTCGAGGTTTCCGAAAGGGTTTCTTGCAGGGCAGCTAAGAGAGCCAGACTCACCGTCACAATCGCCGGTTGGGCATTGATCGTCTCGCGCAGCGTCTCATCGGGACCGGCGAAGCACAAGTGGCTGAGCGAAAAGCCCAACGCTTGATCGACGTTCTCAAAGACACGGCGTGCTGCTGGCGATGTTTCAAAGATATTGGCACCCATGCCAACTGCCTGGCTGCCCTGCCCAGGGAAAAGGAAGGCAACTCTCGTTGTCATGATATTTTTGTCTCTTGCATGAAAAAGAGGCGAGGAGCGATCTCCCGCCTCTTTAGAAAAGGTTACTGCTTTTTCGTTTTGGGATAGAAAACCTGGCGTCCACGGTACATTCCGCAGCTTGGGCAAGCATGGTGCGCCCGGCGTGGCTTGCGACACTGCGGGCATGCCACCAGTTGGGGCAAGGTCAAGTGAAGATGTGACCGTCGCTCACCCTGGCGGGCGTGCGAGGTCCGTTGTTTTGGTAACGCTCCCATTGTTCGATTTCTCCTGTTCCGCCAGTATGCCGTACAGTGGAATAATCCAGGCATACGTAAAAGTTGATTGTAGATAACCATGCGCGTGCAAGCGCACCAATTATGACGGTGAGCCGTCTCCGTCATCTTGTAGCAATGTTGCCAGGATGCTCATGCGGCTATCAAGCTCCGGCTTGCATTCACAAGCTCCGAGATTGAAATCCTGTCCGCACTGTGAGCAAAGACCTTTGCAGTCATTCTGACAAAGTGTGACCATCGGCAACGCGGTCAGAGTATTCTGGCGAATTGCCTCGGTCAGATCGAGCAGGTGGTGATCGTCGATGGGAAAGATGTCTTCCTCATCGGACGATGGTATCGGCATACCAGTAATCACATCGATAGTTGGATAAAACTGTTCTGTAAATTTCACATGCATTGGCTGCTCAAAATCCTTTAAGCAGCGGGTGCAAGCAAGTTTGAGAGTCAGATCCACCCAGCCATCCACTAGCAAGCCCTGGTTCGTGCGGCGCATGCGTACATGTCCCGCAATAGGGCTTACCACCTTCAGATCATTGTCCAGTGTCGGCTCGTCTTCTTGAAAATCTGTCACGAATGAAGTCCCCACATCAGACTTCATCAGTTGTGCCACGTTAAAAAGCATTGCATCCATTTCTTCAAATCCTCAATCATTTTTGATGTTTCTAGCAGAGAGAGAGAATTCTCGCCTGTTGAAATAGTGTGGCGCAGTCGTGGGCAGATTCCAATACGTGCGCGGTCATTATAGGGGAAGCTAGCAAAAAAATCAAGCCCTATCATCCCATGATAATGTATCCTTGGCTAAGGGTCGAGTTGTTACTCTCCAAAATGGAGCGTGAAATACGCTCCTACAAATCCGACCCTTAGCCAAGGATACATGACCCATCCCATTATCTCATTGAAACACTGCTTGCTCGCAGCCACCGCACAAGATCAGCAGAGCCTCATGAAGCGCTTTCGCTTATCCAACTGCATAGCATTACCCACGTGCTGGCCGAGAGGGAGCATCCTAATGCACGGCCTCTGGCGCACCATTGCCTGTTTCCCAGTGCTCCTCTTCCTGACCAAATAGTGGGCCACCCATCGTATCAGCCGCCAGCGAGGAACGTCGGGTGCGGGCGAGTGAGGATAGATCCTGTTCTGCTACACTATAGTCAGGAGAGGCCGCATCTCCGTTAGTGGTCTGCGCCTCGTCTTGCAGGCTGGCTAGACCTTTCTCAATGCTGAGGACTGAGCGCCCAATCTCTGTCTCGATGCTGTTCAGATGGTCGCGCAGGGCACGCAAAGTCTCGATGACATAGCCATCGGCCTCGTTTTTTAACTGCTCGGCCTCACCTTCGGCCCGCTGGACCAGCTCTTGCGAACGCGCCTCTGCCACCTTGAGTAGTCCCTGGCGATTGACTGCCAGCTCTGACTCCTCGCGGGCACGTGCCAGCAACCCATTGGCCTCGGCCTGCGCTTGGGCAAGGATACGCTCTTTGTCTTGGATCACGCGCCTAGCCTGCTTGATCTCGTCAGGAATGGTGGTGCGCAACTGATCCACGATATTCAGGATGTCGGCTTCTTTCATAATGATCTGATTGACCAGCGGCATTTTGCGGCTATGCGCAATCAGATTTTCCAGGCGATCAACAAGGTATAATATATCCACTCTCTGGCTCCATCCCACCACATAGGCTCTTTATATAGAGTATGAACGCGCTACGCTCCAAATTTCTTTCGCAAGGCTCGCACCACGACGGGGGGCAGCATATCATCAACGTTGCCGCCCAGACGTGCAACCTCTTTGAGCAACGAGGAACTGATAAAGGTCTGTTCTACATTGGTAAAGAGGCAGACCGTCTCAATTTCAGGTGCCTGCTTATAATTCATCAGGCCTTGTGGAAATTCCAGGTCGAAATCGTTGGATGAGCGCAACCCTCTGATGATCGCTTGTGCATTCAGAGAACGCGCGTGATCCACAGTCAGACTAGCAAATGTATCAACGCGTACATTCGGCAGATGCTCGTTGGCAAGCACTGCCCGCCAGAGGTCGAGGCGCTCCTCGACGGTAAAGAGCAGGTTTTTGGACGGGAAGGCGTAGACAGAAACGACCAGGGTATCAAAGAGCCGCGCCGCCCTTCTGGCGATGTCGAGATGTCCATTGGTTAATGGATCAAAAGTGCCTGGATAGATGGCGATCCGTTGTGACTGTTCCTGCATGTTCAACGCTTTTCCCCCTTTAAGCTGGCGCTCCATCGTTATAACACGAAAAGCCAGTGATGTGTGCCTGATGCATGGCCGTATATCATCGCTCCCTCAGCACGCGCGTTGTTTGCGCTGGCTCAGAGACCCCAGGCGGCCCATAGTTATCGCTGGCAGCAGGTACGGGATCATTAAACCATATTGGCCGATTTTTCACAAGAGCGAACTACTTCTTCCTAGTACACGTTTGTGAGAGAAAGCGTCCCATTTTAGAGATATTCAAAGGAGTCAGATACCCCGGCCTAAAGGCGCGGGGCTTGTGTCTAAGCTCCATCGCAGTTCCGCATACCGTTGCAGACGTGCGGCTTTGATGTCGGCGCTTGACACATCAGGGGCAACGGACAACTGCCCCGTAACTGCCCAGTCTTGCCGGACAGTCAACGTTCGCATCGCAACGTTTCTGGCACCCACCAGATCGGCATGAAGCGTATACTGACAGGTTTGACAGACGAACAACAAGCCCTTGTTGGGCCGATTGCCGGGCGCTGTATGGCCGCAGACCGGGCACGCCTGGCTCGTGTAGTGCGCGTCCACCTTGATCGCCATGCTCCCCTGCAAGAGGGCTTTATAGTGAACCTCATGATACAAAAAGAACACAGAACGCCACTAAAATTTCGCCTCGCATTGTTATTGACGATAGGATGCGTCTTGCTTATAACGATTTTCAGATTCTGAGCACCCAGACAAGTCATTGTAAGGCATGGTTCACGTTCATTTTGAACCATGCCTTACAATGACTGTACATTTTTGCTCCGCTGATCCGTTACTACATGTAGAGAGAGCAATAATCTTCTTGAGCAACCTTGCGCTATAGGGAATACACTTGACACCCTTGTTACAATGCTGATGGATGGAATCCAACGCGTAAACATGCGCAAGCAGGGCAGCCACCTGGTGTCTCCGGGACGCTCTGGGCAGAAGAAGCAGATATGGGGGCGTATGCAACCAAAATTTCACGAGGACGCAAACAAACGCGAGCAAAGCCCACAGCAATGGTCAGGGATGGCTCGCCAAAAAAAACCGGATGACTATGCTGAGCAAGATGACCAGTGGGCGGTCCTTCGACACGAGGTGGAGGGTGAGGATATGAGGTGGCAAGAAGGACAGCGAGGCGCTGACTGGGAGCGGGACCAGCGTGATACCGGTGATGACGCCGTGTCTGCACAGATGCCCTATGATGAGTTTGAGGATGCGGAGAGTCAGGTTGATATTGTAGTGGTTGGTGTTGGTGGCGCGGGTATGAATGCAGTCAACCGCATGATCGATACACATGTACGTGGAGTGCGCTTTATTGCAATGAACACGGATGCGCAGGTGCTCTCACTCTGCGAGGCATCAGAGCGGATCTGCCTGGGTCAGCACTACACCAAAGGGCTGGGCGCAGGTGGGCAGGCCGCTGTCGGTGCACGTGCGGCGATGGAGAGCGCGGCGGAGATTCGGGCTGCGTTGGGCGAAGCCGATCTGGTTTTTGTCGCCGCCGGTATGGGTGGCGGAACCGGCACTGGCGGCGCACCAGTCGTGGCCTCTATCGCGAAAAAGATGGGAGCACTAGCCGTCGGTATTGTCACCCTGCCGTTCTCTTTCGAGGGAACACGCAGGCGGCGTGCGGCTGAAGAAGGTCTGGCGGCTCTCTGCGCAGAAGTGGACGCGATTATCACTGTACCCAATGATCGCTTGCTCTCAATCATTGGGCGCGAGCGCACGCTCTCGGATTCGTTTAAAGTCGCGGACGATGTGCTGCGTCAGGGCGTCCAGGGTATCGCTGAAGTGATCAATGTGCCCGGCTTGGTCAACGTGGATTTCGCCGATGTGCGCAGTGTGCTGCGTGAGGCTGGAACGGCGCTGATGAGCATCGGACAAGGCCAGGGACGCAATCGCGCCCAGCGTGCGGCTGAAGAAGCCATCGCTGGTGGCTTCCTGAACGTCTCGATTCGTGGGGCGCAACGTGTGCTTTTCAATATCAGCGGCGGCGAGGATATGACGCTGTTCGAGGTGAACGAGGTTGCCGAGCAAATCGGCAGCGCGGTCCACGATGGTGCCGATATCACGTTTGGCGCGGTGATCGATCCATCGCTGCACGACACGATCCGCGTGACCTTAATCGCTGCTGGTATGTCAGAAGCGCACACCTCGCATACCCCGATCACGCGCATAGAGCAGCCTACGACACCGAAGTCGCCCAACGTTGGCTATCCTAGCTCTGCACCACGGTCCAATAGTCTAGCGGCTGGTCAAGCTCAGACACCACGGCCCAATAACCCGCTGCCCAGGCAGCAACCAAGCACGCCGCAGTACACAAGCACAAGCTATCCCGGCCCGTTACCCAGGCAGCGGCCTCTCGGCAATGGCCCGCAGGAAAGGTCTATGCCTGAGCCAATAGCTGAGCCTCCTGTACCGCCAGCAAAGTACACAGACAAAACGGTCAGGCCGCTCGCACGCCCACAACGCAGCCTGGACGATCTGCGGGGTCTGCGCAGCATGGGTCGCCGCCAGGAAAACCGACGCAGCAGTTCCCAGGACGAAGAGTCCGCAGATATCGAGATGCCGCCCTTCTTGAGGAGCTGATAAGAGACGTGGCGCAGAGCAAGCGAGCCATCCATAGCAACGTTGCTGTGAATGGCTCGCTTGCTCTGCAATTATTCCTGGATAGGTTCGACAAGCGGAGTTGAGCGACCACGCTCGCCACCTTTTTTGCCAATCTTGGAGTAGAACTCCGACCCCTGCTGGCGCTTTGTCGCTTCGCCACCTTTTTTGCCAATTTCAGAATAAAACTGCGGACCACGCTTCTCTTTGACGGTTTCGCCGCCCTTCTTGCCAATCTTGGAATAAAATTCTGGGCCATATTTTTCACGTACAGCCTGACCCCCGCGTTTGGCCTTCTGAGATCCCGGCTCTGGCCCACGTTTGTGATTTGCCATAAGAAAGTCCCGCCCTTCTGTAACTTCATAACCACATAAACCCAACAACCAAGCGGTGAGACATTCGTATCTTCAGAACATCAGCAACTTCCCTACTGCGAGCGATGTTCAGCCGCCAGCGCCACACGGTTTGCGATAAGCGCAGCCGTGCAACCAGCGCCGATGCCATTATCAATATTGACGACAGAGAGACCCGGAGCACAGGTTTGCAGCATCGAGAGCAAGGCAGCGAGGCCGTTGCCCCCTAGACCATAGCCCACAGAGGTTGGCAAGCCAATTACCGGAACGGGGACCAGCCCCGCTACCACCGATGGCAGCGCACCATCCATACCAGCCGCAACAATAATCACATCCACGCCACTGGTGAGTAGATCACGCAAAGGCTCCAGCAGACGGTGCAGACCAGCTACACCCACATCATAAATGCAGGTGACATGGCAACCCATCTCTTCAGCGATCAGCACAGCCTCCTCGGCCACCGGAATATCAGATGTGCCAGCACTAAGCACCCCTACACGCCCGCCTGTCCGCGCAAGCGCATAACCAGGCTGGTAGATCACCAGCGCACGCGATGCTTCGCGTACACGCAGCGTATACCCCTGAAATTCCTGGCGCAGTGCTGCGAGAGTCTCAGGCCGCACACGGCTAATGATCGCCCGCCCGCTACCTTCCAGCAGGCTATGGGCCATCGCGAGCACCTGCGTGGTCTCCTTGGTTTCACCGAAGACCACTTCCGGCACACCTTTCCGTCGCTCACGCAGCGGATCGGGACGAATCTCAATCCGTGCTGAAGACGCACCCTCCTCAGCAGAAGAAATCTCCTGCTCAGTTGCGCCAGGTAAAGGATTATTGCTCGTAGGCTTGTGGGCAAATACATCCTGGCTTAGCATCTGACCAAGCCAATCTAACTGCTCTTTCGCGTCATGATTCACGTCTGTTACTCTATTTCAATCTTCAGCAGATCTTTAGAGGCTGCTGCTATGCTTTATGTAGGACTCAGAGATCTTTCAACCGGCCTCAAGTCTAGCATAGTTCACGAGCGTGAGCAAACAAGCTTCGGACTTCCGTCTCTCCATCGGGAAAACACCGCAAGTATGGTTCCCTATGATATAATGTACTGAGAACTCCAAATAGTCCTTGCTTCTTTTGGGTAAAAATTGCACCGAGCCGCCTAGCAAGCGGGTTAAGGCATCTAGTACTTTTAGCTAAGTGGGTAGATAGATGGTTAGGAAAAGATGAACAATAAAATTGTACACAGTCTATTTTTCTGGCTAGCGATACTGGCACTGTTGCCGGGGCTGGCAGCATGTGGTGCACCAACGGTCAACGCGGCTCAACCTCAGTTAGTAGCCACTATTAATCCGAATTTCCAGGCGAATATTTCGCCGATTCCGACTATGCCGCCCTATCGTTGTGGAGCGTGGTCCTCGAATAACGCACCCGGCTCTTTCTCGACCACGCTGATCTATGCCCGGCTCATTACCCACGACGCAAGTGGGGTCAGCGGGATCGCAGCCTCAGCAACCGTACATTTCCAATCCGGCGATCTCAACCTGGCCCAGACCACTAGCGACGCGGGCGGCTATGTCTCGTTTACGTTGGCTTTGCACGGCCAGCAACCAGCCAGAGTGCCTGCTACCGTCGATGTGACCTTTGCTGGCCTGCCCACAGGCTCGGTGAGCTGCACCCCAGCCTTCTTCACGCCGCGCTAGGCTCTGACGGCCAGCAAGCAAGCGGTATCCACACAAGCCATGCCACGATGTACACTATCGTTGCTAAAAAAGTGGAAAAATACTGTACAAAGAGAGATACATTGGATACATTTTATACAAAAGACGTACTAGAACCATCCTTCTAAAACGAAAAAGAACTATGAGGCCAATGCTGAACATGGTGCGTCAGGCTCACTCACTCAAGAGCCTGAAGTATTGGGGTTTACCGACCAGGTACCGTAGCCACCAACGGCATGATTGCACTGACTTGTAGCGTCCAGGCTGCAATATTGGCCGCTTATACTGCCGCCCTTCTGAATCTGACCAAAAAAGAAGAGGGGAGCCCTAGCACTGGGATTGGAAGTGTGTATGGTAAATTGGATAGCAGCATTGGAGTTGACTGTGCCCGTAAAAGAACCATTACCCTGGAGGGACGGACCAACACCAAAATTTCCCTGGATGTTCTGCTGATGTTGGCTAATGCCGCTGAGAGACATGGTTGCATCTACATTGCCGTTATTGTCGTGGAGCATACCATTATAGGCGGAATCCAACACGGGGAGAGTAGGGTCAGATGCTGGAGTGTTCGTGGGTGTAGGCGTAGGCGTGGGCTGAATGGATGATGGAGTTGTGGTTGCTGCATGGATGATGGTTACACTTGGTAGCACCGCAGGCAAGGCAGCCTGCCGTCCACGCAACCCTGGGAAAGCGAAAAATGCGGCAGCAAGTCCCACGCCAAGAACGAGTAGCAACAACAGCGCAGATCTTTTGCGACGTGGACGAGACGTAGGTGCGGAGTGAGCGGGAAAGGGTGCAGTGCTTTCGTTTAAAATGGGAGAAGAGCTATTTACAGGTACATAGGCTATGGTGGGGATCTTATCAATGTGCAAGGCTTGCCAGAAATCCTCGGCGGTAGCGAAACGTTCGCTGATTTCAAGAGCCATAGCCCGTGTAATAGCTGCGGAGATGTGTTCTGGAATAGCAGGGATGAGTTGTTTTACCGGAACGAGAGGATCACTACCTCTGCCGGCCTGCTGTGTCAGGCGAAAAAATGCTTCGGTAGGGACGGTACCAGTGAGAAGCGTATAAAGTGTCGCTCCCAGACCATAGAGATCTGTACGCATATTTGTACCAGTGCTGTATTGTTCGGGCGCCCCATAGCCTGGTGAGGCGTAGCGAATAGCTGTAGTTGTACCCTCTTGATCGAACTCTTTGGCAATGCCGAAATCGACGAGCATAGTACGTGCACCAGAGGCTGGTGCAATAATATTCGCGGGTTTGATATCAAGATGAATGATCGGCGGTTGCTGCGCGTGCAAATAAGTGACAGCCTCGAAAACTGGACCAAGTAAGATGAGAACGTCGCGCAAAGCCATCCGTTGCCCTGGCTTCTGGCGGCGCAACCGTTCCAGGTTAGATCCGTCAATATAATCCATCAGTATATACGCACGGCCCCGTGCTGGATCGTCGAAAGCGCGATAGACGCGAGGGAGCGAAGGATGATCAATACGTTTGAGAATCTCGGCCTCAAACGTAAAGTGACGCCGTTTGCGTACATCAGGATCAACGATTTCTTTAAGCGCAAAGACATTTTGCTTCACGCGTAGATCGTGGACTAAATAGACCGCGCCAAAGCCGCCTTTACCGAGCAATGCCTCAACCTGATAGCGCTCTCCAATAATACTCCCAAGCGGGAGGGTTGTTTGTACTTCTTGCACATCAAACCTCAGCAATTATTCATATGTATAGGTATGAAACAGTATCGTAGTTCTGAATACCTATATTTCAATTTTATTACTCTTCAGATCAAGAAAACGTTTCTTTCTGTTGACTTTTTCTCATCCACGAATAGAGCTTTCTCAAAAGAAAAGTAAGCCAGTGATATCTGTACACATTATCCAATCTTCCCTTGTTCAGCTTCCACAAAGCTAGCATACACGCCAACCTATCCCCGTTTCAGCAAACCTATTTGTGCACATTGCCTAAATCGAGTGCCCATTTTTGTGACGGATTGGCTGTATCATCCACCCTTGTCTATGACCTATACTTGGGACAACGGATATGCCAGATAGCGCGACGTTTGCGCTATTCCAACTCCCCAGAGCTACGAGAGCCGAGTGCATGGTAACGATGCCTGCGCAGTGTATGTCATCTCAATCATGAAAAGGGGATCATTCTATGGCATCGACACACACCATGAAACCCACGCTGGGTCTCACCGGCATCACCATCAATGCGATGGCACTGATCGCGCCTGGAGCCTTCCTGTGGACCACCTATCAGTTGCAAGCCGTGCCTGGTTCTGCCGGGAATATGTGGTTCTCCGTTTTTGTCGCAACGGCCATTGCCATGCTGACCGCCATCGCCTACGCGGCCCTTTCGCGGCGATACCCCGAAGCGGGTGCGGGCAGCTCGTACTTCTTCGCCGAGGCAGCCGTGTTGCAGCACGAGGAACACAAGCACTTTAAGTATGCGCGTATAGCCAAATTTATCGTAGGCTGGGCCTCGCACCTGTATTACTGGATTTATCCCGGCGTCATGGTCAGCTTCATGGGCCTGGTTATCACCTACATCATCCAGACTTTTGTGCCCAGCTTTGGTGCACCCTGGCAGGAAATACTAGTCTGCGTAGCTTTTGCCGCGTTAGTCGGGGCAATCGCCTATAGAGGTGTGTCGGGCGCGACGATCACCAACATCATCATCAACGTGATCCAGATTTTGGCCCTACTAGCCTTTTCGATCCTTGCCCTCGTCTTTCGCATGCAGCATCCCGAAATCCACTATCTGCACCCCAATCCCTTGAGTGTCGTCATGCCACATGACATAGGCGGCCTGATCTTCCAGTCCACGATAGCCATTCTGCTGGTCGTCGGCTTTGAGTCCGCCACAGCCCTGGCCGCCGAAGCCAAGAACCCTGGGCGCGACATCCCACGCGGTGTACTACTCTCCCTGGTCATCCAGGCGGTGATCTTCTACTTTTTCGAGTACTTCGCCACCAACTTCTTTGCCAACAGCAGCACTAAATTTAGCGGTACAACTGCCACTGGTTTCGCTGGTGCGAATGCTTCGAGCGCACCTATTGGAGATATGGCCCAGCAGATTGGCAACGCGCTCTTGCACGGCAACGGGTTGGCCTTCGCGATCATCCTGGCGATGAGCGTGGTAATCGCGCTAATCGGCACCTCGCTCTCCTGCCTGAACACCGGCGTACGTGTGACCTACGCTATGGGCAAAGACACCGAACTGCCCTTGGTCTTCGGCTTCCTGCATGGTCGCCACCGTACCCCTCACGTTGGTGTCATCGTCCTAACAGTAATCTCCGCCCTGGTTGGCGCGTACGGCGTAGTCAGTGTGGATAACCTGACGCAGGTAACGCTAATCTCCAATATCGGTACCTTCCTGCTCTACGGCATGACCTGTATCATCTGCATCGTCGCCTTTGCCGGAGTAGTCGGGCGCAAAATCTTCTCAACGGTAATTGCCCCCGCGTTGGGTGGATTTCTGAACGTCGCGATGCTGATCGGCGTCATGTACTATGCCATCACAGCGGGCGGCACTTCGCAAACCGATGCCATCATCGCAGTGGCCTTCTGCTTCGGCTGGCTGATCGTCGGCTTCGGTTATCTCTACCTGCGTAAGCTGACCAAAGGCATCCCGATCCTGCATGCGCCCGACCACAAAGAAACATTGCAGGAAACCACCTCTGTAACCGCCACAACTGCAACTGGCAACTAAAAGCTCATAACCAGAGGAAAGCGCATTGCTTCCAACATATTCGCCAAGCAGCGTTTGCCAGCTGGTCAAAGCAGAGAAGACAATTCTTTCAGGGTCAAAACGGCCCCAAAGAAAGGATTGTCTTCTCTGCTTTGACCAACATAACCAGTTTGGCAACGGTTTTGCGAACAACCTTGCGAGCAAAAGGTGCAAACATACATCGTATTTGCTGCACCTAGCACGGGAGGAGCAAAGACGCGCTTTTACTTGTTTAGATGCGCGACAGGATGTCTTCGCCACCAAACACATTATGCTTTTTGAAGATTTCTGGCGTTGTTTCTTTCAGGAGACGACGCAAATTCTCTGTGCGGGCTTCAGGATACCAGGGTTCCTGTAAGGAATAGTGCGGTGCTATGGCCCAACCAGGAACCGGAAGTTGCTCCTGAACACAGAGTTGCTCGACAGTTGCGGCAAAAAGGGCGGCCCAACGTTGCTCATCGGGCGTTGCGGCATCTGTTAGTGGTTGGGCAACCAGAGCGAAGCGGTCTTCCTGCTGAGTACGCCGCCAGTCATCAAGAAAATCGCCCAGGGCTACCCAGGGATTTTCTCCGTGCTTGATACGTTGAAAACTTTCAGTCACGTTATAACGCTGCCAGTGATAGAATACCATCTCTCCGCTCCTGTTCAAGCAAACAAATCTTCGATAATATATTGTACCCGCACCGTGAGATATTTGGAAGGAATATATTGCTGAAGAATATCCAGCACAACCTGCGCTTGCGTGATGCCCAAGTGTTGAATCAGTGCTCTAGCATCCGCAATGTCTCGCAGACGACCCGCCGCGATTTTCATAGCCAACAAGTATTCCAACGATGGGAGATAGATATCTAAACCGGGTAAGCTTTGCCACAAGGTAACTGGCGGAGTTGTATAGAGAAATCCTTTTGCTCCGTCATTCAACCAGTCAAGAGGAAGCCCTTCACGATAGGCGATTTGCGTGACCGCTGCTCGGATAGCTAAAGCCTCGCGCTCAAAGGATGCGTCAATATCGCGTGTTGCATGTCTATTTCCTACAACTAGGATCATCATGGCTCCCCCTACGAGGAGGATTTCTCCTGTTCGATTTTGATCTGCAAGCTCCTGTCCCAGCATTTTGAGATATCCTTCAATCTCGTTTTTATCCATTGATCTTCCTTATGCTATACTGGCCGATCTCGCACGGCGCTGGCGTGCGCGGGGAAACCCTCGAACTCGGCTAGCGTGTGCACAGCCTCGCTGATGGCTGGATAGCCCTCGGCGGTGACGTAGGCGATACCAGTCCGTTTCAGGAAATCGTGCACAGAGGTGCAAGAGAAGGTGTGAGCGAAGCCGCCAGTGGGCAGGATAGCGTTAGTGCCAACGGCGTAGTTGCCCGCGCTGAACGGCGTGTATGGTCCGATCAGGATTTCGCCAGCGTTCTTGAGGCGCGGCAGAATGGCGAATGGCTCACGCGTTTGCACTTCCAGATGCTCAGGCGCGTATTCGTTGGTGAAGGCGATGGCCTCGTCCATGCTTGCAGTGAGCACAATACCGCCAGTGCCGCTTGTACTCTCCAAGCCAGTGCGCACAAATGTTTGGCGCGGTTCGGACAAGGCTGCAATTGTAGCGGGCAAGATACGCAAAACGGCTTCGGCGATAGCGCGGCTGGATGTCACGAGCAGCGACGACGAGTCCGGGCCGTGCTCTTGCTCGATCAGCAGGTCGCGGGCCAGCAGTTCGGGATCAGCACTATCATCGGCCAGGATGATCGACTCGCTGGGTCCGGCGGGCAGGCCAACATCGATGGTGCCGTGTAGCAGACGTTTGGCTGCCGCGACGTAGCCGCTACCTGGTCCGGTGAGCTTGTGCACGCGGGCAATACTGGCGGTCCCGTAGGCCAAGGCTGCCAGGGCTTGTGCACCGCCGACGCGATAGATTTCGTGCACACCACACAGGTCCGCCGCTACCAACGAGGCCGCATCGACTGAACCATCGGGCGCGGGTGGTGTGCAGACGACGATACGCGGTACACCTGCAATACTAGCGGGCGTTGCTAGCATGTACATTACCGAGGGGAACGAGCCTTTACCGCGTGGCACGTAGAGTCCCACCGAGGTGATGGGCGTGATCTGCTCGCCTGCGATAACACCCGGCGCAACCTCGCTGAACCACTGCTCATGTGGCATCTGTTTCGCATGGAAGCTACGTACGTTGGCAATGGCGTATTCCAGCGCGGCCCGTACGCGTGGATCGAGCTTGGTGTGTGCTTCGGCGATCTCCGCGCGGCTCACCCGCAGCTTGTTGGGATTGAGTTGCACGCGGTCAAATTTGGCGGTGAATTCCAACAACGCTTCGTCGCCACGCTCACGCACCGCCGCGAGAATGGGGCGCACATACTCAATCAGTTCATCAATCTGGACCTCGGCGCGACGCAACAAGCGTTGGCGTTGGGCCGCGTCTATTGTGGCTAATTCATAAAAATGGATCATATTCGTATTTTCCTTATATCAAGCCTCTTCGGCTATACCAACCCTTTACGCCGCATTTGCGCCATATCATACGCAACCGGGGCCAATGGACTCACACCTGCCTCGGCACAGGCGCGTCCGATAGTGGCAAAGCCCATCACGAGGCCTGCGATCCCTTCCAAGTGGCTGGTTGAGACGAGCAAATTCAGGCATTCTTGGGCCTGCTCAAGCGTCTGGTGAGCGGG
>JBDTBU010000039.1:0-7854 GCA_039923935.1 Ktedonobacteraceae bacterium
AACTGTGTAGAGCTTCTTTCAAGCTACCAGTCTGCTTGCTTCCGGTGTGCATCTACCAGAGCTTCGCGCAGGGTAATCAGGCGTTTATCTTCTCCTATAGGGAGTACTCGAAGACGATTGTAAGCCGCTTCCAAACGGAGTATATGACGCTTCGATCTGTACTCTGAGGCTTGTTGCAGCCCTTTTAAGGAAAATGAGACACCATTGTCCAAATCACCTAAATGGAGATAAGCCTGAGCTTTTTCAATAACATAAGAACCTTGTTGCAGAGACGAATCAGACCCCATACGCCTTCTTCGTGCAGGGTTTCGCGACAGATATCGCGGAAGGTCAGAGACATCTCCCAGGCATAGGCGCGGCGAAATGCTGTCGGATACGCCAGTAACAGGACACGATAGCAGCGCTCAGTCAGTGCGACGAGGCGCGGAGTGGGAAGAGTAGCCATGTTAAAAACCTCCTTGTGAAGTGGCCAGCACATGTTTGGCCTGGGCAATACGCAGAAGTTGCGTCAGGCGGCGCGATTCTGCTTCGGCCACGCGCAACCCGAAATCGCTCAGCCGATAGTAGCGACGGCGTTCGTCGTCCATCTCGGCATCGGGCCGTTCATCGGACTCCTCGACGAGACCACTTGCGAGCATACGCCCAATCGAGCCGTAGAGCGTGCCCGGCCCCATGCGCATACTGCCCTCAGTGCGCTGTGTGACCTCTTTCATGATACCGTAACCATGCTTCTCACCATCGGCCAGGGCCAGCAAAATGTGAAAAACCGCTGGCGTTAGGGGTAACATGGCCTCTGGGTTACGTTCTTGTTTTTCCATCAATCATCCTCGCATATTTTACAATCCAACTAGAACATCTCTCGATATATCCGCTAGTGATAGAGTAACTGATAGGATGTAAGTTTGTCAAGCCATATGCAAAGAGATTTTCTCTCGAACAACAGAGCACGATGCTCCAAAAGTACTTAAGGTGTACCCGAAGCACAGCGTCGTGGCGTAAAATAGCACTGGCGATATATTTACCCGGAGATGAATGGTGTCAGTTTGAAGGAGCACGCGCGTGGGCAGACGTTTGGGACTCATTATTGGAGTCAATACTTACCAAGATACGACCTTGCAGCCGTTACAGTATGCAGAGACGGACGCTAGGGCGTTAGCACAATGGCTGGTACATACCCGTGGAGGCCAATGGAATCCAGCGGATGTACAGGTTGTGCTGGGCAGGGAAGCGACTCGCGAGTTGACGGAAACCCTCATTACGCAACTTTGCTTGCACATGGCGACCTCAGAAGATTTGATCCTGATCTATTTTGCGGGCCACGCTTTTGTCGATCAAGCGAGCGGCGATGGCTATCTAGCGTGCAGCAATACGCGCTCCCAGCAAGCTAGCAGCGGTTTGCATCTTCTTTCTTTGGTCAGTCAGGTCATGGCACGCAGTCCTGCAGCGCAAATTCTGTGCATCCTGGACTGTTTCCAGAATGGGCCAGCTTGGAGTATGCGTCGCGCCTCAGCGTTCGACTGCAAGCCCTTGCTCGGTCTTGTGCTGCAAAACGGGCTACAACAGATGCAGGGACGTTTGCTCTATTGCACGTGTCGTGGCAACGAGATGGCACCCGAAGTCAGCGAAAAAAATCTGGGATCGTTCATGTATCGTTTCGTGATGGGCGTAGGCGGTCCCGCGCTTGATCCGGCGAACGGGCAACTGGTCCTGCAACGCCTACACGCCTTCCTCAGCGAACGGCTGGACGAGCAGCACAAACCACAAATTTTTGGGCAGGAGTCGCGCCCCATCGTCCTGGTGGGTGAGATGCCCACGTTCAGGACTGGCGCGTTGCCTGACGCACGCTCAGGAGGCTTGCCCCCGTTGCCGTTGGGTGGTTCTCTGGCGGGACAGGGCATGTCTATGGCTGCCAGCGCGTTAGCCCAACTTTCGCCTTCCGCCTCAGGCATACGTTCCTCGCAGTTAGGCCAAATGTCACCCTCTACGTCAGCACTGGGCAGGGCCACGCCCTCAACTGTCGAGCAGAACCGCCGCAACCAGTGCCAGCAAATGCTCAATCAGGCGCAACAGTTGGTGCAGATGCAAATGCTCCAACAGGCGTACCAACAGGTCGAGATGATCCTGCAAATGGACGCCCAATTTGTGGATGCACTGATTCTCAAGGGACAGATTTTGGGCGCGATAGGGCAGTTCCAGGAAGCACTGGCGACGGCCCAACAGGTATTAGAACTTGACCCACAGAACGCTCTAGGCTGGAGCATGGCGGCGGCTCTACTTGCCAACACTGGCCAATTTCCCGAAGCTATGTCGGCGACTAACCGCTCGCTTTCCATCGATCCAAGCAACACCGAGACGCTCTCGATGAAAGAGATGATCCGTGAGAAGCTGGCCGAGTCCCAGTTCGATACAGGTAAACGTTCGCGTTTGAAGCCTCCCAAAGACAGGCCACACGATACCGCACTGGCGTACTGGCTGGGCATGGGTATACAGGTAGGTGCGCTGATCCTGGGTCTGGCAGGCGTGTTTCTTAATCTGCTCAAGCCGTCAACGCCGAAATACGTTGCCTTTCTGCTAGAGAGCATTGCGCTGGCTGTGCTGATTGTCAATGCGTGGCGCGGAGCCTATCTCTATGGCTTCAAACGCTTCCTAAGCACGCTCTTGCTGAGCGTCATCACGCTTGGTATCCTGGCCGCATTCACGTCTGGCTTGGTAAACACCCGCATTGTCGTGAAACCAGCCTATACCTTTCTCGTCGAGCACGCCTCAAGTTCGGCTACAATGCTCACTCCGCTGATCTTCCTGATCCTCTGGTTAGCTGGGGCAACGGTCCTGCCTTTCCTGACTGGTCTGATCGGCTGGATTGTAGGGGCAGTGGTCAGAGGACAAGGCAAACGGAAGTAATAGCAACCACATTCTACATTTTTTAGGAGTACGAAATCACATGAGAGTAATGGTAACAGGTGGAACAGGGTATATTGGCTCACATACCGTGCAGCAATTGAAAAAAGAAGGACATGTTGTTGTTGTCTACGATAGTATGGAATTCGGCAGTAAAAGAGCGGTTGGAGATACTATTCTCGTTGAAGGTGATACTGCGAATGAAGCACTGTTAGAGCAGACATTTCATGACTACCACATCGAAGCAGTGATCCATATGGCAGCGTATAAAGCAGTCGGGGAATCAGTCGCACAACCCTATAAATACTTCAAAAACAATGTCTCAGGTACATTATCACTACTTGAGGCAATGCACCGTGCTAATGTGAAATATATTGTATTCTCTTCTTCTGCCGCTGTTTACGGCACACCTGATGTTATACCCGTCAGCGAAACGAACGCCGTTCATCCTGAAAGCCCATACGGGGAATCCAAGCGCATGGTCGAACAACTCCTCTCCTGGTACGACAAGTGTCACGGACTGCGCTCGGTCAGTTTGCGCTATTTCAACGCAGCTGGAGCCTCGCTGGATGCCTCGATTGGTGAAGATTGGACCTACTCGCAAAACCTGATCCCTTGGGTGATGAAAGCGGCCTTGGGAAAAATACCAGCGTTACAGGTCTTCGGCACCGATTATCCCACACCTGATGGAACGGCGATCCGCGATTACATTCACATCCTCGATCTGGCCGACGCGCATGTGAAGGCGCTGCACTTTCTCCAAACACAGAATCGTTCGGAAATCTTTAACCTGGGCGTGGGCAAAGGCACCTCGGTGCAAGAAATTTACGATACCACCAAGCGCATCAGCGGGCTGCCTATTCCCGTTGAGTATGTAGCGCGTCGGGCTGGCGATCCAGTGGCAGTTTGGGCTGATAACTCCAAAGCCAAGGAGATGTTAGGCTGGCAACCACAGTATACGCTCGAAGATATCATCCGCACGGCTTGGCAGTGGTATTTGCAGCAATATGGGAACAAACCAGCAGGCAAGCGTTAAACTGGAGTGAGCTTGCCTCCGGCTTTGGCGCCGGCTCTATGCCCAAAGTTCGCCGCGCCAAAGCCGGAGGCAAGCTCGCGGCTCTACATTCAGGCAACCAGGGAGGCAAGCTCCGGTTGGTAGGCAGCGATGGTTTCTTTTGCACTTACGTCAAAAGGAGCTTGCCTCCGTCTCTGGGAGAGGTTTGACAAGCAATTAGCTCACAGCGCTAGCCACTTGCTCCCACTCGGCTAGCAGCACATCCAGACGTACTCTGACTTGCTCGTGTTCTGTGGAGAGTTGCTTGAGTTGTTCGGCATCGGCTTTGAGGGCAGCTTCGGCTAAGTGCTCCTCGATGCGCTTGATTTGCGTTTCGGCCTTCTCGATATCTTTCTCCACGTCCTCGACTGTGCGGGTTTTGACTCTGCCCTTTTTGCCGCTTGAACGGGTGGGTGCGGCAACAGCAGTGGTAGCAACTTTGCTGGGTTTCTCAGGGACAGGCTGTTCTTTGCCGTTGCTTTTGACGGGAGACGGGATATCGAGCACGAGCGGACGTTTGCGCGTGCGATACTCGGTATAATTGCCCAGGTAGGGCACGAGCACGCCGCCCTCGTCGATAACCCAAACCTTGGTGGCGAGACTGTCCACAAAGTAGCGGTCATGCGAGACAAAGAGCAGTGTACCCTCGAAGTCGCCCAGCACATCTTCCAGGAATTGTCGCGATTGCAGGTCGAGATGGTTGGTCGGCTCGTCCAGGATCAGGACGTTCGAGCCTTGCAGGGTCAGTTTCGCGAGAGCCACACGGCTGCGCTCGCCACCACTGAGGGTGCTGATCTGCTTGAACACGTCGTCACCCGAAAAGAGGAAACGGCCAAGAAAACTGCGTGCACCATCCTCGCTCAGTGCGCTGATCTGGCGAATTTCGTCAACGATGGTACGCTCTGGATTGAGGCCCGTGTGTGTTTGCGAGTAGTAGCCGAAACGCACGTTATGCCCACGCGAAACCGAGCCAGAGAATGGCGTGATTTCCCCGATAATCGTGCGCAACAGGGTTGTCTTGCCTGCGCCGTTTGGTCCCAACAGGCCAACACGATCCCCACGCAACAGTTCCAGGTCAGCCACACGTGCCAGCAGGGTCGCTTCTCCACCAGACTGGCGAGCCGGATAGCCCACAGCCAGATTTTGTGTGGAGAGCACCGTCTGCCCGCTATCTATGGATGGAGCGAACTCAAACGTCATCTCAGCGAAGTCCTGGGGCCGCGCAACGCGTTCCAAGCGATCCAGCAACTTCTGGCGACCCCGCGCTTGACGGCTGCGCTGGCCTGCCTTGTAGCGCCGAATAAAATCTTCAGTATGGGCGATATGCGCTTGCTGGGCCTCGTATTCACGCTGGCGACGCTCCATACGCTCCTCGCGCAGGCTGAGGTAGGTTGTATAGTTGCCGGGATACTCTTCGATGCGTCCAAAAGCCATTTCGATGGTACGCGAAACAACTTTGTCCAGGAAGTAGCGATCATGGGCCACAATGACCATCGCACCCTTCCACTCGTTGAGGTAGGTCTCCAGCCACTCCAAGGACGCTAGGTCGAGATGGTTGGTCGGCTCATCCATCAGCAACAGGTCTGGCTCTTGCAAAAGCAGTTTGCCCAAAGCGGCTCGTGTGCTCTGACCACCGCTCAAGTGTATCACTGGACCAGATTGCTGCTCACGCGTAAAGCCCAGGCCATCGAGCACTTGGTCAACTTTGTATTCGTAGGTATAGCCGCCGCCATGCTCAAACTGATGCTGCAAATCGGCGTAACGCGTCAAAAGCTGCTCGTGCAAAGACTGGTCTGCCGAGGCTTGCGGGGAAGCCAGTTGCAGGGCCAGATTGCCCAAATCGCGCTCCCAGGCTCGCACATGCTCAAAGACCGTCAGCATCTCCTCGCGCAACGTGTACTCTGGATGGAAGTCGGCGTGCTGTGTCAGATAGCCAATACGGGCATTACGCGTCAGGGCCAGCGTCCCTTCTTCCGGCTCTTCATAGCCAGCCAGGATATTCAGCAAAGTTGACTTGCCAGCGCCATTCGGCCCAACTAGACCGATGCGATCATGTTCATCGATTCTAAAACTGACATCGGCAAAGATGCGTTCAGCGCCAAAGGATTTTCCAAGTTGTGAAACACTCAAAACAGGCATATATTATCCACCAAACGTATTTCTAGAGAGTGTAAAAGGAAGTTGAGAACGTTGCAAGCGTACCATATCCAGGTGCAGGCTTGCAAGCAGATAGGTCTTTCGCGGAGATTGCAGAACGCAAAAAGCAGTGGGTGAAAGCATCAAGCCGAAGAGGTTGGCCTGCTCTCACCCACTACGTTAGGCACACGTACCAAGCTATTTTTAATCCCTTAACCACACATTCCCCGTCAATCTATGCCCGCTCCCTGACAACGTTCCCCGCCACAAATACTCTTTTACAGATTTTATACACTACGCAGCACGCCATCCCCAGTTTATGCTATCACCACACCTATACCACGTTTTTGTTGTCATTCCCTACAATCTCTGTATTGCATCTGCCACCCACCAGCGCCACACTACTATCTTCTATCTCACAACCACCATTACCACTTATCAAGCGCCACTCTACTACCATCCGCCTCGTAATTACCCTTACCATCTAAACCACCACCGCAGCACTACTATCATCCACCCCAGAACTACCTTGCTACCAACTCCCGCCCCGTAATCGCCTCATCACTTACCAAACGCCTCACTACCATCTTCACCTCACGACTACCTCGCTACCAACTTCCGCCCCTATGATCGCCTCATCACCTACCAAACGCCTCACCACCATCTTCCACCCGTAACTACCCTCGCCACTTACCACCAAGCCAACCCTACCACCATCCACCACATTGTAGAGAAACTGCCACTACTACTACTTAACATCCACCAAAATAATCTACCACCAACCCTACCATCATCCGCCAGATCGCTCGTTCCTCCACGTTACCTATCTGCCGATTGTATCCCTACCATCCGCCCTCATCAGTTCCTTTGAGTATTTCTCTTACACACCTAATTATACTGATAACCAGTGAAGCATGTATGAATGCTTCGACACATTCATGACAAATTTGTCATAAAAGCAAGGGATTGTTTCGATAAACACAAATGTAAAAATGACAGTATTTTCATTGCCACAAAAACGTAGAGAATGTCAGTCTCACATGGAACATTCGTCGTCAGAATGTATGTCTGCTTGCTCTCTCGTGGAAATGAGGTTTTGCCATTTTGGCAGAATAAACAGGTGATTCTGGTGCTTGGTGCCCTGGGCGATGTCATTTGGAGCATTCACCTCACCGCAGGAACCATCGTCTTTACGGGCGTCGCCGGCTGGGTGCTCATTTATCTTATTTTGCCGGGTCACAGTCCCGAAGTGTTTAGGGAATAGAAACGTTTGTGCGCAAATTCGGCAAGACAACCATCACACTGCAAAACGCGGATGAATGAGCAGGACGTCCACCCCACCCACCTGTAATGCTCGCCACTATGCCAGCACACCAGACGTATAACCTGACACAATCTGCTGGCCCGTAGTGAAGCGCATCACATTCAATGGCTGCATATCAGTGGGTTTCTGGCCAGTCAGGACAAACTCCGCCATCCATTGACCCACGAGCGGCGAGAGCTTGAAACCGTGTCCACTGAAACCCACCGCGCAGTACAGCCCGTCATAGTTTGGCAGACGGTCCAGAATGGGATGGTAATCGGGCGTATCGTCGTAGATGCCAGCCCAGCCACCACGCGGCACCGCACGTTTGAGTGCAGGAAAACAATCGCCCCCGTTTATGCGAAAGTGCGCGATCTCTGCCTCGCTCAAACCCTGCGCGTAGGCGTCGGGATCGCTGGGCGTGAGAACATTATCGGTTGAGCCAACCAGCGTGACCCCGCCG
>JBDTBU010000040.1:0-9703 GCA_039923935.1 Ktedonobacteraceae bacterium
ATGGCAAGAACGAGTTCAACGTCACCGAGAATGGGACCACTGGCGCGTCGCTCTTCATTTTTGCGACTGAAGATGGCACCATATCCGGCTGGAACCCCAAGACGGATCTGACGCACGCGATCATCACCGTGAATAACTCGTCCTGGGCAGTGTACAAAGGGCTTGCGCTTGCCAGTACCCCCTTTGGAGATTTCCTCTATGCAGCGAACATTCATGCGGGTACCGTCGATGTATTCAACACGAATTTTGCCCCTGTCCATTTCTTTGGTGGCTTTAGAGACAGATTTTTGCCCGCAGGGTATGCGCCCTTTAATATCGCGAGTTCCAATCACCTGCTCTATGTGAGCTATGCCAAGCAGAATGCCCAGAAAAATGGGGATGTTGCAGGCGCTGGTCATGGGTTTATTGACGTGTTCGACGATTTTGGGGATTTCCTCTTCCGTCTGGTCTCGCATGACCACCTCAATTCGCCCTGGGGTATGACGATTGCACCCTCAAATTTTGGGCAGTTCAGCGGAGATCTGCTGGTTGGCAATTTCGGTGATGGGCATATCAATGTCTACAATCCCTTCACTGGCAGGCACCTCGGTATGCTGAGAGATGCGCATGGACACCCTATTGTCAACGATCATCTCTGGGCGCTTACTTTTGGCAATGGCAATAGCGCCGGGCCAACCACGACGCTCTTCTTCACCGCTGGTATTGGGAATGAAGCGCATGGTCTCTTCGGCCAAATTGTTAGTGTCAGTAATGACTAAAGCAACTTCACCGCAGAAATAGTGTTTTGTAAGTGGCAATGGACCAGGAAACGTAGCAGAGGCACGTTTCCTGGTCCATTGCCGTTCAGCGATTGGCAGATTAGCCACGGAAAACACCAAATCTTCAAAAACAAAGGCACCTCGTTTGGCTCTGGAAGCTAAACGAGGTGCCTTTTCTGTGTGATTAAGTAGCGGGAACAGGACTCGAACCTGCGACCTCCGGGTTATGAGCCCGACGAGCTAACCACTGCTCTATCCCGCGTCATGCATGTGCCGGAAAAAGGAATAGCGGGGGAAGGATTCGAACCTCCGGCCTTTGGGTTATGAGCCCAACGAGCTAACCACTGCTCCACCCCGCGTCGGCATAGCTATAATACTACGGGAATATGATTTTGTCAACCTCTACAGTAATTATTCATAGCTCGAACCTATCTACAAAAGAGGGGTACTGTGTTCCTTGCGCTCGCATGTGATCTCGGCAGAGGTGAGTTTGCCTGCTAAGAACGCTCTTTTCGTGCTATACTTTATAGAGAATGTCACATTTTATACCCCGTCAACATCTCTTGTAGAGGAAGGGGTAACGATCATTCGTGTCCGTGCGTGCTAGCAAACGCTTTTTTAGATTGCTAAAAAGTTGAACTTTTGGTGAGCTAGAACGTACAATGTCACATATCATCAGAAATATCCGAACTGTACAATTCAGTACGCCAGTATAGAGCTACCTGCGAAAGGGTAGCATGACGAAAGCAGGTCTGAAATTATGGATGCTCAGGCTCAATACCTGTACCAGCGCGAACCCAATGACGCTGGTCCAAACGGCCCGCAGCGCTCTGGTCCGAGTGGAAGAAATAATGATGGGAATAACAACAATGGAGGACCGCCGAGCAACCCTACAATGTCGCTGCTTGTGCGTTCGCTGATTATCATCGGCGTCGTTTTGCTAGGCTGGTATCTCTTTTCGTCCTTCTTAAATCCTGGGACAAGCACCAGCTCACCTAACGCGCTTAACGTCTCCTATGACACATTCTACCAGCAAGTGCAGCAACGCAATGTCAAGGATGTGCTTTTCCAAGGAACGGATGTTACGGGAAATTTTAAAGGAGCAGTGCCAATGTTGGACGCCAATGGCAATGTGAAGAGTGGTACCAGTTTCCACTTTACACAGCTCGCCAACGGTGATCCTAAGCTGATTATCTTGCTCAATGCCAATAATATCAGCTACCAGGCCAAACCCGTAGCGGATAATAACCTTTTGTTTACTATCCTGATCAATGTGGTGCCATGGGTGCTGCTAATCCTCCTCGCCCTCTTCATCATTCGGCGTGCGGGTCAGGGGCAGCAGAACATTTTTAGCTTTGGCAAAAGCAAGGCAAAACTGATCCTGGAAGATCGTCCCAGCACAACGTTTGCCGATGTAGCGGGCGTGGATGAGGCCAGAAGCGATCTGGTAGAGATCGTCGAATTTCTGAAAACACCAGAGAAGTTTCAGCGCCTCGGTGGCAAAATCCCACGCGGCGTGCTACTAGTGGGCCCTCCCGGCACTGGTAAAACGTTGCTGGCGCGTGCGATAGCGGGCGAGGCGAGTGTACCCTTCTTTAGTATCAGCGGCTCTGAGTTTGTTGAAGTGCTGGTCGGCGTCGGTGCTAGCCGTGTACGCGACCTCTTTGAGCAGGCCAAGAAAGCCTCGCCGAGTATCATCTTTATTGATGAAATCGACGCCGTTGGGCGTCAACGCGGCTCCAGCATCAACAGCAACGATGAGCGCGAGCAGACACTCAACCAGTTGCTGGTTGAAATGGACGGTTTTGATAACCGCCAGGCCGTGGTGGTGATCGCCGCAACAAACCGGCCCGATGGCCTGGACAAGGCGCTGATGCGTCCGGGGCGCTTTGACCGACGCGTCTCTGTGGAACGTCCCGACTGGAATGGTCGCTTGGCGATCCTGAAGATTCACTCGCGCAATGTCCCTCTGGCCCGCGATGTAGACCTGATTACCGTCGCTCGCACGACCACTGGCATGGTTGGCGCTGATCTCGCCAATCTCATCAACGAGGCGGCATTGTTGGCGGCTCGTCGCAATCTGGACGCAGTGACACAGAACTGCTTTAGCGAGTCTTTGGATAAGATTCTCATTGGTGCTGAGCGTCCGCTGATTCTCAACGACGAGGATCTCAACGTCATCGCTTATCACGAAAGTGGCCACGCTCTGACCGGCTTGCTGACCGAATTGGTCGATCCCGTCTCGAAGGTCACGATTGTACCACGTGGACAAGCTTTGGGCGTCACACAATATACGCCGCTGGATGATCGCTACAACTACTCCAAGGAGTTTTTGGAAGCCCAAATGGTCACGGCCCTGGGTGGACGCGCCGCTGAGCAGGTGGCGATTGGTCGCATCACTACAGGCGCAGAGAACGATCTACAACGCGTGACTGCGATTGCACGCCAGATGATTACGCACTGGGGCATGAGCGAACGCCTGGGAACGATCTCCTATAGCGAACGCGAAGATCCCTTCGCGGGCACATCGCTGGCCAGCAAGTCGCACGACTACAGCAACAAGACCGCTGCGGTCATCGACGCTGAAGTCAATCGTATGGTGAAGTGGGCCTATGAACGCGCAGTGGGATTGCTCAGCGAGCACAAGCACACGCTGGACCGTATCGCACGCGAACTGCGCCTGCATGAGACCATCGATGCCAGCCAGTTGCGCAAGATCATGGAGGAGACAGGCTCGATTAACGCAGCCCCCACGTATTACCGTTAAGCGTAGGTTTGGAAAAGAGTGAAAAAGGCATTGCCGTGTTTTGGCGAACATTGCAGGTGGGGCGAGCAGGACGGCCACCCCACCACGGGACGCGGATAAACAGTGTCCAATACGCATCAACTGAAAAAAAAAGCGGCAGGATGCGGATGAACGCAACTTGCCATCATTGCTCTTGCAAGGCCATCAGATAGCGCCGGGCCTTGCGTTCGGTGGAGGTTGCGACCATAGCAACATGGATATTGCGCAGAGTCTCCTCGTCCTGGAGGTGCTCGATCTTCTCTCTTGCCAGGTTGAGCAACGCGGGAAAGCGTATTTGGATTACAGCCTCGATACTTTGACGAATACCTTTGATCTCGCCTTCTGCGACCAATTCTTTGTACATGATGGAATTTCCAAACAGGTAATCATGCGTGTGTGCAAACCTCCTTTTGATCCATACTACCATCGTAGCATCATCTTCAACCACTTGTAGCGCCAGAGATCGCAGGATCGCCAGCCCGTCCGGTTTGTTCGCAGGCTCCAGCAGTGTGATAGCCCGCTCAACCACGTCGCGGGTTGCGCCGTCTTTGGTGAGCACCCACAACGGTGCAAGACCCACCAGCCTTGTCCGCTCCAACTCTTCCACAAACATTTCCGCCACCTCAATACTAGCATATTTGGACTCGACCTGCACGCCCAGACCAGGGACGGCCAGCCAAATGGCTCATACGACGGCTTGTGGACGTGGAACAGATAGAGCACACCGGACCGCACGGGCAGCTTGTAGGTCCGCACTGCCTCGTAGCCGTAGCCCAATAATCTCATGCCAATATGCTTGTCTTTAGTCGATTGCACCTCATCCCTGCCCACACGAAAAACCGCTAGTCACTTTATTTCTATACGATAGTATATCCTTCCAGTCAACAAGCAAGCGGCTCCCGTTTTTGTGATGAGATGGAGTACCACCCATGTGCGTCGGACGCAAGGGACGGCACACCTCGATGGCCTCTTTTAGTGCCCTGGCGTGGGTGTGCTCGTAGTGTGCGGCGTCGCGCTAGCTGCTGGCGTAGGAGTGGCCTGCTCATTGAGTTTCGTCTGCTCCTGCTGGATTTTGCGTTGCAGGGCGCGTAGATATGCTTGAGCGCCGTCCAGGTCAGTTTCGGTAATCGTCTGGACCGTCTTGGGCATCTCGCCCACCTGCTTCACCCAGCTTTGCAGAACCACCTGGAGCGCCGCCAGAGTAGGACTGTCTTCGTTGATCTGGGCCAACCACTTGCGCCCGGTGATGAGTGCGTCCAGGGTGATGAGCAGGAAGTCGTCGGCCACGGTTGCGGCCAGGGTGACGAGCGGCGAGATAAAGACATCGTAGGCCACACGAGTGAGTTTCGCAGCCTCGATAGCGCCCTCCAACGAAAAGCCTTCGAGGGTATCCAGCCCGTTAATCAGGTCTTTGCGTGCAGCCTCAGCTCCGGCAGTCACACCGTTTTGGAATGCCTGCTGCAACTGGTGCTCAATATTGGCTGCGCCTGTGCTGATGGCCTGGGGTAGACGCGGCAGGATCTCGTAGGCAGCGACGCCCGCGCCACCTATGGCAAGTGCACTGAAGAGAAATTTGCGTCGTGTGTCGCGCCGTTTTTTCTCGTGCAGTTCTTCTGCCAAAAGCTCGTCTTCTTCCTCTTCAGAAAGGATACGCGTGGGGGATGCACCGGACGCGAGGGCCGGTGCTACATGCAACGGGGGGCCACCGGATGCTCTGCGCGGTTGTGCTTGGCGTACACGCATCTCTAGCGGGTCTGTGGCGTCCTCCACATCGGAATCCATATAGTCCGGCATGCTCTCGCCGTGTTCCACCCAGTCTGTCGCGATCTGCTCTTCTTCAAATTCCTGGTAACGTTCCGGGTAATAGCCTCGCGCAGGGGTGACGGTGCGACGGTGGTAATCGCGTGACGTGGCGTTAGCTAGTTCATCCTCTGAGGCGATGTGATCCAGCAGATCAGTATCGTGTGGATTGTCCAGCACGGCGGTATGGGACTTGCCAGCCAGAATGTGCTGACGTAGCAATTGACGTGTGCGGCGTGGATCAGGTCGGGGAGACAAAACGCCGCCGGGGTGTGATGGTCTGCGGCTCTCGTCCACGCCCTGCCATGTCTCACCTGGCACAGAGGTTTGCGTCAAGCTCTGGTCATGCAGGGGATTATAGGGATAGCCATACTGCCTGCCCGGACTTTTGCGATAGGACTTTCTCTCTGGTTGATTGTTAAACATGGCTTCCTTCCTGAATTTCTCTGACAACTGCTCAACGGTGCCCTACATCGACTATTTTACGCTATTTTGGGGACTTCTTCAACTTTTGGTATGCGTGCGCCCTCGCGTCCGGCGTACAGGCTTGAGCCGCACCCGAACGTCATAGGAAAGCTGAGTTCCCCTGATGCGTGTGCTATACTATTTGCGTTCAACAGTTGTTGTATCCTGGCTACAAGAGAGCGGACCAGCAGGCAGAGCAATAGTCAGGATTCATGCCGGGAGGGAGCACGTTTATGTCCGAGAGTGACGATGAGCGAAGGCCGTTGGTTGCCTGTATAACCGTGGGGGCATTTCAGGAAAATTGTTACCTGTATGCCTGTCCAGAGACACTTGAAGCGGTGATTATTGATCCGGGAGATGAGGCCCAGCGCATTTTGGAGCGCATTCAAGAGCTGAAATTTATTCCCAAGTATATTATAAATACGCATGGTCATATTGATCATATTTGTGCGATTGATGAGGTAAGCGCCGTCTATCCTGTGCCGTTGGCTATTCATCCAGACGATGTGCCCATGTACACAGATGAAAAGGCCGCGCACATGTTCCAGCGTTCGGCACCTCTGGTCAAGCGCAAAGCGGATATTTTGCTGCACGAAGGCGATACGCTCTCTTTTGGGACGCTGACCCTGGAAGTCTTGCATACGCCCGGTCATACGCCTGGCGGAATTTGTCTGGTAAGCCGTCCATACTGCATTTTCAGTGGCGATACACTTTTCCGGCGCAGTATCGGGCGCACAGATCTGCCCGGCGGCAATTATGAGCAGATTATCACCTCTATTCGCGAGAAGCTCTATCCCCTGGATGAGGAACTGGTCGTGTTTCCCGGTCACGGCGAACCAACCACGCTTATCGAGGAAAAATACGAAAATCCATTTGTAACTATTGAGGAGTAGCATCTTGGCAACGATTTGTGTGATTGGGACCGGTTATGTTGGTCTGGTGACAGGTACGTGTTTCGCCGATATGGGCAACCGCGTGACCTGTATAGACATCATTCCTGAAAAAGTTGAGCGCCTGAAAAATGGGATTTTGCCCATCTATGAGCCAGGTTTAAAGGAGATGGTCGAGCGCAACGTAGGCGCGGGCCGCCTGAACTTTACCACCAGCTATGCCGACGGCCTGAAAAATGCTGAGTTTATCTTTATTGCTGTCAACACGCCTACTGGGAGCAACCTGGGCAGCGCCGATATGAGCTATGTGGAACGCGCAGCCCAGAGCATTGCCGAGGAACTCGACCACTACGCCGTCATCATTAACAAAAGTACTGTGCCTGTAGGCAGCGGCGATGTGGTGACGCGCATTGTCAGCCAGTATCTGAAGCGGTCTGATGTACACTTCAATGTCGTTTCTAACCCCGAATTCCTGGCCGAAGGTTCGGCGGTAGTTGATTTCCAGAATCCTGACCGCGTGGTGCTGGGTTCCTCTGATCCCTCAGCGGCCAATCGTGTGGCAACGCTCTACCTACCCTTACGCGCACCAATTGTTATTACCGACCTCTATACCGCCGAAATGATTAAATACGCATCGAACGCCTTCCTAGCAACGAAGATTTCGTTTATCAACGAGATCGCGCAAATCTGCGAACGCCTGGGAGCTGATGTAAAGGAAGTCGCGGCAGGCATGGGCCTCGACAAACGCATCGGCAAAGCTGCTCATGCTGGTCTTGGATATGGTGGGAGTTGTTTCCCCAAAGACGTACGCGCACTGGCCTACATGGCCGATGAGGCTGGATTACATCCCCAGTTGCTACACGCGATCATGGAGATCAACCACGATCAGCGCCGTCTGGTGCTGAACAAGCTCACCTCCATCCTGGGTTCGCTGCGTGGCTGTGTGATCGGCGTGCTGGGTTTGGCCTTCAAGCCCAACACAGACGATATGCGTGAGGCTCCGTCAGTGGATATTATTCGCTGGGTGACGAGCCAGGGCGCGAAGGTCCAGGTCTATGATCCAGTGGCCAGTGAGACCGGCAAAGTCGAGCTAGAGCGTGCGGGCGTGCGTATGGAAGCTGTGACGTTCTGTGAGGACGCCTATGGGGTGGCACACGACGCCGATGCCCTGGTGATAGTCACCGAGTGGAACGAGTTTAAGTCGCTGGACATGCTTCAGATGCGCGACGCGATGCGCCGTCCCATCGTGATCGACGGGCGTAACATCTATGAGCCGACACTGATGCGCAACCTGGGCTTCACCTATCGCGGCATGGGCCGTGGAACAGACCCAGCCCCCTCGGTACTGCCTTCTGATAGCATCGGCACGCAGCCGTTGTCAGTGGAGAAATAAGATCATGGATGCAGACCCGCCAATCCTGTTTACGCCGCTAGTGCGGCGCGAAGGTGAAGCTATCCCTGACTGGCTCTTTGGGCCAGCAGGATTGGCGAGTCTGCCTGCATCCTTGCATCCCACACAAGGGGTCAACGTCGCAGTCGGCGTCGATATCATCGAGGTTGAACGTGTACGCAAAGTCTACGAGCACCACGGTGAGCGTTTCCTCCAACGCGTCTTCACCGAAATGGAGATTCGTCAATGCCGGGGCAAGATCACGCGCTTGGCCGGACGTTTTGCCGCCAAAGAAGCCATCAGCAAAGCCCTGGGCACAGGTCTACACGGTGTGGCCTGGCGCGAGATGGAAGTCGTGCAACTGCGCAGCGGACGCCCCACAGTGCGTCTGTACGGCAACGCCAAACAACGTGCTGAGCTGCTCGGCCTGACCGCCTTCGATGTCAGCATCGCCGACCTGCAAACATTCTCGATAGCGATTGCTGTGGCTTTGCAGGCGAGTCCGCTTGCTCCAAAAGCCTAACTATCGTAAGTCAGCATAGAATTTGCTGTACCTGAGGAAAGACGATATAATGCTTGCATTCGTTCCATTGCGAGGTTCGTATCTATGCGTGCAATAATCCAACGTGTCACCCATGCCAGTGTGCGCGTCAATGACCAGATTGTTGGTTCCATTGATTGTGGTCTGCTGGTGCTGCTGGGCATCGGCCAGGGAGATGGTGAGGATCAGGTTAAAACCCTGGTTGATAAAATGGTTCAGTTGCGCATTTTTGAGGATGAGGCTGGCAAGATGAACCGTTCTCTGCTCGACATTCACGGAGCCATGCTGGTCGTTTCCCAATTTACGCTGTATGCAGACGTTCGCAGAGGCCGCCGCCCTGGCTTCACTGATGCAGCCCCGCCAGCCATTGCTGTACCGCTCTATGAGAACTTCAAGCAGGCAGTCGCAGCTTATGGGTTGTATGTCGCCAGTGGCGTTTTTGGGGCATCTATGCAGGTTGAGTTGGTGAACGATGGGCCGGTCACGATCTGGTTAGATACGAACGATTTACAATAAGTGATCGAGCCAGCAAAGCCATAGGCTTTTGCTCTTTTGTGTACTGATTATGAGCCTGGGAAAGCTTAGGTTTCCTGGGTCGCTGCCACTGTTTCGCAAAAAAACAGAGGAAATAAGGGGTTGCATCCATAAACAGTCTGTGCTATACTGACGCCATCAGTCAAGCCCGCGTAGCTCAATGGCAGAGCGGCGCACTCTTAATGCGATGGTTATAAGTTCGACTCTTATCGCGGGCACCTCCTAACATCTATGCACTGAAAAGCGAGCAAAACCCCCAAACGATTTCATCGTTTGGGGGTTTTGCTCGCTTTTCAGTGCATAGAAAAACCGCCTACGTGGGCAGGTGAAACGGCGACGACCTATTTTCCCGTGGGGCTACCCCCAAAGTATCATCAGAGCTGAAGAGCTTAACTTCCGTGTTCGGGATGGGAACGGGTGTACCCTCTTCGCTATTGCCACCGGTTCGCCTGCACATACAAGCGGTTTCTCTTGACTACCGTATACTACCAGACTTTTGCCCAACCGTCAAGGGGTTTTTGGTGGGAATTTGGCAAGATT
>JBDTBU010000041.1:0-4327 GCA_039923935.1 Ktedonobacteraceae bacterium
GAGACAAACTGGCACTACAAGACCGTTCTTCAGCTTTCTTTTTTTCTCTATTTCGCCATCTTTAGAGAGAGATACGTTATCGATGGAAAATAGCTGGTGTATTTTTCGGAAAAGTATGTTATACTTGGTGTGATCAATATCGGCACATACGCGAGACATGTCGTTTCTCAGGGGTCTAACAGAGAGGATGCGCCACCGGCTGCAAGCGCTCCGACCAGCAGGAAATAGATACCCCTCGCTAGCCTACACAGAGACAGTAATGTGTACGTTTCGGTCCCGTTATAGGCCGCGAGAGAGCGTTGCTCGTTTGCGCCTATCTTGCTGCTAGCGCCAGATAGTTGTATCCATGAGCACGCGGAAGCCGGGTGGAACCACGGAAAAGCTTGTACGCCTTTTCGTCCCTATGTATGGGATGAGAAGGTTTTTTTATTGGTGAAAAAAGGAGACGTGTTGTTATGTCGGTTGATGCGGAAATTATGGAGACGGTGCACTATACGCCGATTCAGCGTATGCGGCACTCTGCGGCCCATGTGATGGCTGAGGCAGTGCAGGAAATTTTTCCTGACGCGAAGTTTGCGATTGGACCCGCTATCGAGGATGGCTTTTACTACGATTTCGATTTGCCGCGCCCATTGACGCCAGAAGATTTGCCCGATATCGAGCAGCGTATGGCGAAGATTGTAGCCAGCAAACATCCCTTCCTGCGGGACCGCTGGGCGCGTGCAAAAGCTCTGGAGTACTTCAAGGCCAAAGAGCAGGCATACAAGGTTGAGCTGATCGAGAACCTGACAGACGCCGAGGTTGGAATCTACCAGCAGGGCGATTTTCTGGATCTTTGTCGTGGCCCGCACGTAGAGAATACGGGTCAGATCGGTCCCTTTAAGCTGATGAAGATCGCGGGTGCATACTGGCGTGGCGACGAGAAACGCCCGATGTTGCAACGCATCTATGGCACAGCCTGGTTCACGAAAGAGGAACTGGCACAGTATGAGTGGCGTTTAGAAGAGGCGGCCAAACGCGATCATCGTAAGCTGGGACGCGAACTCAAGCTGTTCGTGATGAACGAGAATCTGCCGGGTGGCGTGCCGATGTTCCTACCCAACGGCGAGACGTTGCGCTATCAGATGGAAACGTACGTACGCGAAACGCAGGAACGTTACGGCTACCAGCACGTCTGGACATCGCACCTGGGCCGTGTGCGCCTATACAAAACGTCCAAGCACTGGTTTAACTATCGCGAGAATATGTTCCCAATCATGCAGGGCGATCAAGAGCAGTCAGAAGATGACGCGTATATTCTGAAGCCGATGAACTGCCCGCACCATATTACGCTCTTCAAGACGCAAACGCACAGTTATCGCGAAATGCCAGTGCGTTACGCCGAATTCGCTACGCTCTATCGTTACGAGAAGGCTGGCACGTTGACGGGTCTGGCGCGTGTACGCAGTCTGACGCAGGACGACGCGCACGTGTTTCTACGCCCAGATCAAATCCAGGAAGAGTTTAACCGCGCCATCGATCTGACGTTGGAGGTCTTCAAGACGTACGGTCTGACGGATTATTGGATCTCGCTTTCTCTACGCGATCCCAACAAAAAAGAGGAGTACACGGGCAGCGATGAAGTTTGGGAGAAGGCCGAGAGTGCGTTGCGCGAGGCTGTAGAGAAAAAGGGCATCAAGTGTACGGAGATGGTCGGCGAGGCCGCTTTCTACGGTCCCAAGACGGACTTCATGGTCAAGGACGCGTTGGGCCGTGATTGGCAGTGTGCAACGGTGCAACTCGACTTTGTGCAGCCGGAAAACTTCGAGCTGGAGTACATCGCCGAGGATGGTCACGCGCATCGTCCGGTCATTATCCATCGCGCCGTGACGGGTTCGACGGAACGTTTTATGGCTATGCTGATCGAGCATTTCGCAGGTGCCTTCCCAGTTTGGCTGGCTCCTGTGCAGGCCATGGTTATTCCCATCGCGGACCGGCACAATGCGTACGCGCAGCAGGTCTTGGCCGAACTCAAAGCGGCAGGTATACGCTCCAACGTGGATGAGCGCAGTGAGCGTATGAATGCTAAAGTGCGTGATGCACAGATGCAGAAGATCCCGTATATGCTGGTCGTGGGCGATAAAGAGGCGGAGGCAAGTGCCGTGGCTGTGCGTCTGCGTACGAACGAGAACCAGGGCGCAAAACCTCTGGCTGAGTTCATTGAGCATGTACGTGGTGTTATTAAGAGCAAGAGCCTGGAATTGTAGCAAAGAGGCTGGAAAAAGCGCCTTTTTGTCCTATTGTGGGATAAGAAGGCGCTTTTTGTAATATGTGGTGATACCGAATGAGCATAGAAGGAGGATTTGGCCATGTCCATGCAAGCATAGGTCGAACGTCAAACGTACCAAAAGCAGTGCCTCAACTCAACGCACACGCCAATGTGGAGGGTTTCATCTGTGAGATCGCCCTGGAGCACGCTCTCTCGCCCGCGAACTTAGCGGCGCTTGAGCAACATATAGCGCAGATGATTGCCCGCAACTTGCCCTGTACGCGTGCCTACTGGTCACGTTCGCAATCGTTGGACTATTTGCGCAAACGCAGTTGTTGATCGAGACGTTACGAGCGGCACAGCCTGAACTGCTTTTCGCAGTAGAAGATGGGCTGGAAGTGACCTGCGAACTTGGCTACTATAGCGCAAGCGAATTTTCTCAGTAGGGGGAGAAGTGGAAATTGCGTCTCGCTGACACCGACGCTTGCTACAACGCTTCAACCGTCAAGTTGATGGTGCGTCATCACATCCACACGCCCGAAGATTTGCATGCACGCGTCGTCTCCCTGGTTGGTGCCGCGTATAGCGTGACCTATTCAGGCGGTCCCTTCCTGGAAATCGCTACGGCCAGGTATTTGGTATGCTATGGCTTCACCAAGAGTTTCTGAGGGTACGGGTGAATAGGATCTGATATTGCTTGCCTTTGCGCATCTCGTTGCAATATCTGCTGGCGTAATTTCTCGCTCAGACGCATACCCGGCTTTTCAATGAGAACAAAGAGAAAAAAGCAGAAAATGACAGAAACAGTAAATCCTATTACACAGAATAACGTTATAGTTAGAACAGGGTTCAGGTGCTGCAAATCTGGGCCAAGATTATCAGCTAAAACCTGGATGAGTGGGCGATGCCAGATATACAGGCTGTAGGAGATCAACCCTAGCCAACGTAATGGGGTCCAGGAAAATATGCGCACCAGCCAGCCATTTGGGGGCTTGAAGAGCACAGCAGTAACCAAGTAACCATAACATAAGGCAATGGTGAATTCGTCCAGCCAGGGAAAAGCCTGGAACACACGCGGGACAAATGCCCAGGGATAGCCTGGCATGATCGCGTAGACAGAAAGCGCGATCCAAGGGATCAGGAGCACAGTGAGAAGTTGCCGTATTCGCCGTAGATGGTGATCTTTGCGGGGCGAATTCATGATGGAAAGATAGCTAACGGCAATCAACATCCCAACCGCAAAATCCTCTAGGGATTTACTTCGATCACCATACACGACGAAGAGCACCACATTGAGGAGAGGACGTGGTATCAGCAACGTCTGATTTGGATGATTGAAAAAATACCCTCCATAGTAAGAAGTCGCCAGCCCCCAGATAATCATAGCAACAAGCGAGCCAACAACCATCCACAAGCGTTTCTCAGGGCGCACCAAGCGGGTCAGTCCTAAGATGCCGAGGGCGATCAGCGGCAAGATCAGATAATACTGAAACTCGACTGCTAGCGTCCAATAGGGGCCGTTGATGAAGCCAGAAGAATTGTAAAATCCCATCGTAAATGTGAGGAAAGGGATTAACTGTCCCCAGTTGCGAGGTTGTATGAAATGCGGTTCTGTAAACATGACAAGTATAAAAAGTGAAAAGAAATATCCAGGGAATATTCGTAGAATACGACGGATATAGTATATTTTTGGTTGTGGCCAATCTTTTTTGAAAAGAAGTGCCTGCGTATAGGGAAGAAAGAGCAGGAAACCTGAGAGGATAAAAAAGAGTGTTACCCCTGTGTATCCTATCCCCAAAAAAGCACTGATAAATGGATTATTACCCCCATACCCCCACACGCCCGCACGAGTGATATGCGCTTCGAAAACGAGCAAAAAGGCCAGTCCCCGGACACCGTCCAGCGAGGCTATTGTGCCCTTGGACTTGTGATCATTGAGTTGCTGAGCAAAAAAGGAGTGTACATTTCGTCGCAAAGAGGGAGCAGATTCGTTCAAATCAAGCATACAAAAAGCCTTTTATCTCTTCCCAATAGTCCAATAATTATAGGTATCTTGTATGGTCAGCGCGGGGATTGCTC
>JBDTBU010000042.1:0-36842 GCA_039923935.1 Ktedonobacteraceae bacterium
TGGTCAGGGACTTGGCGGGAAATGGTTTGTAGCCACCACCGATCTGGCTCTCCTGAAAGCCACTGGTAATGGATATGGGTACTAATGACCAGAGGTGTGCATGTATCCACGCTTGTATCGCAGGCATAAGCCTGGTGACTTCATTCACCGCACGCGTGGATACATTTCAGTCCTCGTGTATGCTAAGGATAGCGGGGTTGCGCCCACCCCCGCTATCTTTTCGCCCTCTCAAATATACCCCTTGCTCACACACAACTCTGCATTGAGCAGAGAGCCACCAGCCGCGCCACGAATGGTGTTGTGGCCGAGAAGCACAAATTTGTAGTGCAGGATCGGGCAGGCACGTAGGCGACCCAGCGTCACGGCCATGCCACGGCCCGCGTCGCGGTCCAGCAACGTTTGTGGACGATCAGACTCGCGGCGATAGATTAGTGCTCGCTCCGGCGCACTCGGCAGTCCCAGCCGTTGTGGTTCGCCCACAAAATGTTGCCAAATTTCCAGAATTTCTGCCGTGTCAACCTCGTGGGCGAATTCGACGCTAGCACATTCCAGGTGCCCCTCGCGTGTGGCGACTCGGTTGCAGTGCGCACTGACCACGACGGGCGCATTGGTAAAGCCTGTGGACTCGTCCCAACTGCCGAGCATCTTCTGGGTCTCGCTCTCCAACTTCGCCTCTTCCCCACCGATAAAGGGGATGGCATTATCCAGAATGTCGTACGAGGGCAGGCCAGGATAGCCCGCGCCAGAAATGGCTTGCATAGTCGTGACCAGCACTTTGCGCAGGCCAAACGCCTCTTGTAGCGGCTTGAGGGCCATGACTAGCGGTGTGGCTGCGCAGTTGGCGTTGGTCACGATAAAACCGGACCAGTTGCGTGCTTTGCGTTGCTGAGGTATGGCGTCAAGGTGGTCAGGATTGACCTCTGGGACGACTAGCGGCACATCGGGCGACATGCGGTAGTTTTTGGCGTTGCTAAACACAGCCACGCCCGCCCGCGCAAACTCAGCCTCGATTTCGCTGGCAACCTCCGCTGGCAGCGCCGAGAAGACAATCTTCACATCTGGCAGTTCGTCAGGACGGCAGGGTACAACGGGGAGCGCAGCCACAGAGTCCGGCATTTCGCCCGCCATGCGCCAACGTGCCACTTGCCCATAGGGCTGCTTGCGATGCTGCTCTGACGCTGCTAGCCCAACCAGCTCAAACCAGGGATGTCCCTGCAAAAGTTCGATAAAACGTTGACCCACCATGCCCGTGGCCCCCAGAACCGCCACCGGAATACGTTGCTTTGTTGACATAATATAAACCTTTTTCTAGCGCACTTCGCGGCGTTTTTCGTGTGTATGCTGGTGGCGCACCAGTGGGATGACCGGCGCGATCAGGTCGCGGTGCAGAGAACGTAGGGCGCGTTCGCTGTTGCGGTCCTCGACGATCAGGATAATACCTAGGTCTGACGCGCCCTGTGTGATTATCGGAATGTGTTCGCGGGCCAGGGCGGTCACAGCGCGTGCTGGACTCATCGGACTGCTAACAAAGCCGGAGCCGATGCAGGCGCAGGCGGCCAGCCCAACACGGCTTGTTACTTTCCAGTTCTCTAAATCATGCTGCAACAGTTCCACGACTGATTCCGCCATTTTTTCCTCAACCATAAAGGCCAGGTGATGACCAGAGGAAGAGCAGATGACCACTGGTGTGATGCCTGCCCGCGCTGCCAGGTTGAAGATCTGCCCGACGTTTTCGGGAGCGCCAAAGAGATGGCGACTCTCCACAGTAATCAGCGCAAGCTGGCGGCGAACGGTGATAGCTGTGGCGGAACTGCTCTGCTTGTCAATTGGGCCAACCACGGTGCCACGGGCCTGTGGTCGGAAGGTGTTGCGTACGCGCACTGGTACGTTGTGCGTCGCCAGCGGGATCAGCGTGCGTGGGTGCAGGACTTTGGCTCCGAACCATGAGAGTTGCGCGGCCTCAGCATAGGAGAGATGCGGCAACAGACGTGCATTGGGTACGATGCGCGGGTCGGCTGTCAGCACACCATCGACATCGGTATAGATCTCAATCGCCGCACAGTCCAGCGCCGCGCCAATTACCGCCGCCGAATAGTCCGAGCCGTTGCGTCCAAGCGTCGCGACAATTCCGTCGTGTGTGCATCCAATAAAGCCAGCCATCACAGGCACCACGCCGCGTTCTAACAAAGGCTTGACCAAGCGTGTGGCGTTCTCGCGGGTTTGCGCAGGCAGTGGCTCTGCGCCGATGACGGTGCCCGGTACGTAGGGAATCTCGCTGCGCGGAGTCTCGATGCTGATTACCTCTTCGCGCACCGCCTCAGCCGCGACCCCATAGCTGCGAATTGCCGCAGCGACCAGTGGTACCGAGAGACGCTCACCCCACGCCGCCACCGCAGCAGTGCGCAGTGGTAGCGCTCGTACGTCCTGGCGTGCTTCGTCCAAGTAAGCGACATCCTGTTCAAAACGTGTAAAAGCCTCAGTCAGTGTGGCCAGAAGTTTTGCACGTTCTTCAGGTGCGTGTGCTACCACTTCTGCGGCTTCCAGATGTTTGTGTTTGAGTGCCTCTATTTCACGCGCACACTCTTCTGTTTCGCAGGTGGTAATCGAACGCGTAATGCGCAACAACTGGTCAGTCACCCCTGCCATGGCGGAAACCACCACGGCGGGAAAATCCTCTGCATGTTGCTGAGCCTGACGCGCTACAATCTGTGCCACCAGGCGAATCCTTTCGCCATTGCCAACTGAGGTGCCTCCAAATTTGAGGATGCTAATGCTACGTTCCATAGAAGCTTGTTCTCCAGTATATTTAATAAGTGCGATACCGTTTAGCTCAACCCAGCCGCCCCAGAAACGGCGCTAGCCTCCCGCGTTCCTTGTGTGTAGAGACGGCGCTAGCCTCCGTCTCTAAGGCGGCTGGGTCAGATCAGGAGGCTATTTCCCCGTTGCTGCTTTCAATGCCTGATCCAGATCCTCGATCAGATCTTCGACTGTCTCCAGACCGATGGAGAGGCGGATGAAATCGGGCGAGACGCCAGCTCCAAGCTGCTCTTCAGGCGCGAGTTGGGCATGAGTCGTGCTGGCGGGATGGATAATCAGCGACTTGGCATCGCCAACGTTCGCCAGATGCGAGAAGAGTTCAATATTGCGGATAATCTGTTTGCCAGCTTCCAGGCCACCCTTGATACCAAAACCCAGGATTGCTCCATAGCCGTGCGTGAAGTATTTCTTCGCGAGATGGTGCTGTGGATGGCTCTCCAGGCCGGGATAGCTGACCCAAGCCACGGAGGGATGCCCTGCCAGGAATTGTGCTACACGCATTGCGTTCTGGCTGTGGCGTTCCATACGTAGGGGTAGCGTCTCCAACCCTTGTAGGAAGAGCCAGGAGTTGAAGGGTGTTGTTGCTGCGCCAATGTCACGCAACAGTTGCACGCGAGCCTTGATGATATAGGCCAGCGGTCCCAGCGCCTCGACATAACGTAAACCGTGGTAAGACGGGTCTGGCTCGGTCAGATCGGGGAAGCGTCCACTGGCTGCCCAGTCGAAGTTGCCACTATCGACGATCACACCGCCAATAGATGTGCCATGACCACCGATAAACTTGGTGGCTGAGTGGACCACGATGTCCGCGCCATGCTTGAAAGGCTGCACTAAATAGGGTGTGGCGAATGTGCTATCAATAATCAGTGGCAGGCCGTGCTCGTGGGCAATATCCGCTACAGCTTGGATATCCAACGCATCCAGACGTGGATTGCCCAGAATTTCGGCGTAGAGAGCTTTGGTTTTGTCGTTGATCGCTGCCCGGAAATTTTCGGGGGTGCGGCTATCCACAAAATGCGTCTTGATGCCCAGTTTGGACAGCGTATAGTGGAAGAGGTTGTATGTCCCGCCATACAGGCTGGCCGAGGAGACAATCTCATCACCCGCGCCCGCAATATTCAGGATCGCCAGCGTTTCTGCCGCCTGACCCGAAGCAGTTGCCAGCGCACCTACGCCGCCTTCCAGAGCTGCAATGCGCCGCTCGAAGGCGTCCTGCGTAGGATTCATCATACGTGTGTAGATATTGCCGGACTGTTTAAGCGCGAAGAGGTCCGCCGCATGTTCCGGGCTATCGAAGACAAACGAGCTTGTCTGGTAAATCGGCACCGCACGCGCATTCGTTGCACTATCGGCATTTTCCTGGCCCGCGTGTAATGCAAGCGTTTCAAAGCCATAGTGACGGTTATTATTGAGTGCCATTGGTGTATACTCCTTGCTGATCTAATCCTTGAGTGTGTCAAGCGCCGCAGTCATCTGCTCCCATTCCTTGAGGAAAGCGTCGTGCCCATACGGCGAGTCCAGTTCGATATAACTCGCGTTGCCGCCAAGCTGACTGATATGTTCAGCCAAGTGGCGTACGCGTGCGGCTGGAAAGAGAAAGTCTGAACGAATGCCAATAAACAGCGTCTGGCTCTGGATGCGCCGCAGGGCTGTTTCCAACGATGGGTAGCCCGCGCTCGCATCATAGAGGTCCATCGCTCGGCTGAGATAGAGATAACTGTTGGCGTCAAAGCGTCGCACCAGCGTTTCACCCTGGTGATAGAGATAGCCCTCGACATCGAAGGCACCCCCGAAGGCCGCGTATCCGCTAGGAGCCGTGTTGTCATGGCGCTGAGCTGGACGGCGGGCAAAACGTTGCTCCATGGCCTCTTCGCTTTGGTAGGTAATCATCGCCAACATGCGTGCGATGCCCAAACCCGCGTCTGGACCCTGGCCGGGGAGATACGCGCCGTTCTGCCAGCGTGGATCGGCCATAATTGCTTGGCGTCCAACTTCGCTAAAGGCGACGGCCTGTGCCGTCAACGCTTCTGTTGCAGCTACTACGACGACCTTACGTACCAGTTCGGGATAGCTCACGGCCCATTCCAGTGCTTGCTGGCCACCCACAGAGCCGCCAGCCACCATAGCTAATTGGTGTACGCCCAGATGCTCGATCAAACGGCGTTGCGCGTTGACCATATCGCGGATTGTCACGAGCGGAAAGTTCAGGCCATAGTTGCGGCCCGTTGTTGGATCGAGTGAGGCAGGTCCAGTGCTGCCATAACAGCCGCCCAGAACATTCGAGCAGATCACAAAATAGCGTTCGGTATCGAAGGGTAGCCCAGGACCGATCAGTGGATTCCACCATGCAGCACGCGCATTGTTCGGCTGCTGTGGATCGTGAGCGTGCGCGTTGCCGGTTAGGGCGTGTGTCAGGAGGATCGCATTATCGCCAGTATTATTGAGCGTACCCCAGGTTTCATAGGCCAGCGTAACCGGTCCGAACGAGCCGCCGAGTTGCAGCGGCAGCGCATCGAAGGTCCAGGTTGCGGATGTCGGGGTTGAGCAGGCAGAGGTCACAACAGCGTGCTTTACGCATGTCACCATAGCTATTTCCCTTTCTTGCCGGTTATGCCCTAGTGAAATTGAGAACAAAAAAACCCTCTCCCATTCAGGGGCGAGGGGTAAAATGGTTTCGCGGTACCACCCTGATTTGCTGATGTCGTGAGACTCCAACCTTTTGTTTGACCGATAACGGGGCCAGCCGGCGCGACCTACAGCCCGTGTGGGCTTTCAGCTTGCGACTTCGAGGTCATATTCAACGCGGGTGCGGCGCTGGTCTCTCAGCCTCGCCAACTCTCTGGAGCCGTCCTGCGCGTTTACTCGTCCTCTGCAACGTCTTCTGTCTATGTCGGGCAGAATAGCTATGAAAGCCATCCGCCGTTTGTTTTCCAGGTAACAAAAACCCCCTGCATTTCAGGGGGGTTAGCAACATTGCTTATTCCCCTCATCTCGCGGCAACCAAATGGTTCCGCCGGAATTGGCACCCTTTCCTGCAACATTGCAGGGGGGTTGTCGGGTTTCATAGGGCCGTTCCCTCCACCCATCTTGATGAGAGCAGATAGATATCGGATGATATCTTCTAGCGTTATTCAGTTGTACTTGTGTTATGACAAAGTATACCGAATCAATGGGGATATTGTCAAGGGGAGGAGAGTGCAAAAATGTATTTTGGCTCTCGGTCCCACGAAAAACGTCCCTTTTAGAGCAACCCTTCGCTACAAATAATCCTTGGTATCTCACCATCGGCAACCTGTCTATGCCTGTGCTCAACCCATTCGCGCATGTTATGCTGAAAGTATATTTGCCCTAAACTTTTTAACAGATCTTTTCCATGCACACCATTCTTACGTAAGAGATTCAGTTCTCGATTGAGCGCCGTTGTGATTGGGCCACGAAAGGCTTTTTCAAGCAGGTTCATTTGCGCCTTTTCGTCCTCGTCGGTAGCCAGCTTGAATACTTCACGGAGTTCTCGCAAAATGTACCGTTGACTCTGATTTAGAGAAAGCGTATGTTCTCGCTCGGCTTGTCGATGTTTGACCTCCTCCACGAAACGCCGCTTCACTCGCATCACAGCGCTGTTATAGTTTTCAGGTGGCCCACCTTGCACCGTTTCTGGTGTTGCTTTAATTACCCCTAGAATGTGCGGTACATCACGGGAGAGAATATCGCCATGCTCGTTGACCAAAAACAACTGTTGATATCGTCCCGCCTGACAAAACACGTATATTCCTCGTTGCCCACTATATTTCGTACTCCGAATGCCGTCTTGCAAATGAGCGATGCGTTCATATTCGGCGGGGTCTTCTTTGCGCAACTGACGTAAGATCTCCTCTGCCTCGTTTATATCTAAGAAATCTTCATTTTCCTCAAAAAGACTTAACTGATCGCCATTTTTCTCATAGATCGCATACATTGCTTCATCGTTTAGTTGTTCTGTGCTATCAAGAATAGCAGAATCTTCACCAATGGTATCGTGAATTTCTTGAATGCGGTTGTGCAACGTCTGGCGCAACCCTAGATGCTTTTCAATGCCTGTTTCGGGCAAGAAATTGAAACCATAGACTTTCGCGTGTTCGCTACCGATACGGTCGATACGCCCAAAGCGCTGGATAAGTCGTACAGGATTCCAATGCAGGTCATAGTTGATAATTTTGTCGCAATCCTGCATATTTAAGCCCTCAGCTAACACATCGGTCGCAATCAGCGTATGCAGTTCTGTTTCACCGCTTTGCAACTGATATTCAGGATTTGCGATGGGGGCAAACCGTCCCACTGCACGCGCCTTGCTTTTGTCTCCACTATAGATCACTTCTATGTCTTTGTACTTGCCCTCTGGATTCAAATTTTCAAACAGATAGCGTGCCGTATCCGCATATTGGGTAAAAATTAAGCGTTTCCCATCTCGAAATGGGGCATCTTTTAGACGCCTCTTGAGCGTTTGCAGTTTGTCGTCTTGTTCTGGTGAGATCGGTTCTACCAGCGACAATATTTTCTCGAAGAGACGGATATCGTGCTCTATATGCTCACGTAAGCGCGTCACATCAAAATCGATTGCCTTATAACGACCTGAGACCGCGCTCAGAGCATCGATAAGTTCGCGCTCCTCAGCATAGTCAGATTCGTACAAAATGCTTTGTGCCTCCTCACCTGCCGGTACAAGCCCCTCTGACAGTGCAATTAAAAAGGCTTTGTGCATCTTGAGTAAACGTCGTACAGTCTCTTGAAACGCGTAGACGCTCGACTCGAAACGCTTGAACAACAAGACCCGAATCAGGCCACGCAAGTTTGTTCCTGCACGCAGCATCGTCGCATATGGCTCTTGCTTCTGTTTGCTCTCGGTGACATAGTGCCAGAGGCCATAGCGTGCAAAGGTAAGCTCATCGTCATCAGGGTGCAGCACTAATCCCTTCCGTGGTTTGCCAAAATAGGTACGTAACTGCTGATATAACCCCTTATATGTGTCTTCAATGCTATATTCGATGGTCTCCAGCTCACGCGTTGGGAAAAACTGGTGTCGTCCGCCCACCATCACATAGGCGCGTCGCAGCCCTGCTAGGTATTCTTTGAATTGCGCGGCATCAAGAGGATTATTGGTAATCGCATCATATCCATACCAGCGGATAATGTGGTTACGAGTACGACGAATCAGAATGTTCGTCAACAGGTCTGGCAACTTGCGCTCGCCTTTTTCAATCAGCTTGAAATACTCTTTGAGATTGGGCGGATCTACAGGCAAATCGGTTCTATCGTCCTGGTGAAATAACTTGATTTGTGCGTACACATCCCAGGCGCTCTTGTTTCGTGGCGTGGCCGTCAAAAAACAGCATTTCCTGCCAGTTGCTAGAAACGTTTGCACCACTTTGTAGCGTTGTGTCCCAGAATGACGGAGATTGTGACTCTCATCAATTAACACAAAGTCTCGATCACGATATTTCACATCTTTGAGCAGAAAATTGACATTCCCCTCTGTATCTTCGCGCAAATAGCCCATGGAAATGACGCGGGCATTCAGTTGATACACCTCGTTTGAGCGCTCCCACATCTCGACCAGGGGTGCGGGACAGATAATCAGTGGGCGTGCATGCTCGGTGCGTTCAAAGTGCTTAATGATAGCAGCACCAATATAGCTTTTGCCAAGCCCAACCACATCAGAGACAAACGCTCCACCAACATCACGAATGATCTGCACCGCCTGCCGTACCGCCACCTTTTGGAAGTCCGCCAGCCGAGACGTGATCTCATCATCCCACAAGATATCGCTTTCCTCATCGCCCTCAATGCGATCTTTCACCAATGTATAGAGCGTCTTCATATAAACATCGTAGGGACGCGTAGGGACCACTGCCCAGGACTGCTGCATCTCGCGCATCAGCGTTTCATTGAAATCTTGGGATTCATCCCACAATTCGTCAAACCAGGTGACAAGTTCTGTATGGTTATCATTCCCCTGTACAACGACATTCAGTTCAGTATTATGACTCACTCCTGACAAGGTGAGATTCGAGGAACCAATAATAGCAATGCCCTTTTCGTGTCGCTCAATAGGCTTGCCAATTCTATCGAATAGGGTAGTATAGTAGTCAAAAATATACGCTTTAGCATGTAAATGGCCTTTTGTATAAATGCGCACTTTAAGCCGCTTCTCTTCAATCATACCCACTAGCGTCTTGACCAACACTTCACACTGGTCAGTTTGATCCATCTGCTCCACGATAGAGCGCAGATTGGCCGCTGTTTCGTGTGCCATCTGCACCATATCGACACGCTTAGGATAGGCTTGGGCCTCAACGACTTCTTGCACTAATTCTAAGCGATGATAGCCCTCAGCAAGCTGGTCCAACGTGGCGCGGTTCGTCGTATTGCCAATCAATAAGCGCAACTCTTTGACGCTCTCAAGCCGCTCAGCGATGCTCTCTAAGCCCGACAAAAAGAAATAGCCAACCGCAAAGCGTGCTATCTCCGTTGAGTCGAGCATACGGTTGATATGATCTACCAATTTTTCCTGGCGATTATCGATAATGTCATGGGTAGGCATGTGTGTAGCCCCTCTAGAATATAGCGCTCAATGTATAACGTCTTGTGGCTGCCAGATGGTCACACCAGCAATCAACGCGAAATCTCCATCATGTGTTACGATATCATAGAGTGGGGCGTTCCGTCGATTCATCTGGCAGCGATGCATGGTGCCGAGGTGAATAGAATCGCCCGTCAACAACGCATAGTTGGCGCGTTCAAGCTTGGTCTCGATCAGCAATTTCATTGTGATCGGCACCACACGTAGCCCAATACTCAACAACTTCTCAATATGTTGCTGGTACTCTATCAATTGAGCTGCCTTGGCCCGATCTTGCTTAAAACACTCTTTGAGCTTCACCGCCGTCGCCTTGGAAATAAGCTGTTTCTTAAAAGCTTCTTTAATCATCAGCTTATGGATTAGGTCAGAGATGACCTGCGTATTGACATAGGCTGTAACTTCGCGCAATGCCACCCGTTCAAGAAACGAGGCGCAGGTACGCGACTTTCCGCTCAGGGCATAGTCAAAGATATTGGTGTCTACAAAGACCCGTGTTCTTTTTGGCAAATCGTTCAAATCAGGCATCCAAGCCTCCCGCTGCCTCTTCTTCTTCTTCCACATCCGGCACCCCCATCCATACGCCTGTTAATTCCCGCACTGTTTCAACCCGCTTGCGTGTCTCTTTCGATGTATTCATACTCTTTGCCTTGTCAAGACGTGAATTGACAAGCTTCATTACACCTTCATACACAGCATCACGCTCACCTTGCGTCAAATGAAGCGCATTGAAGATGGTGGTATCTAAAGCGATGCGCTCTGGTGAAGGTGCCAAAACATCCCAGGAGGATGAAGCCAATAATTGATCTTTAGCCATTTGTATTTCTTTCGGATGTACACAAAGAAGGTCGCTGACCTCGTATGTTTGGATTTTTAGTAAACCATCACCAAAGTTAGACCTTCCAGCAACATTTACCATTAGTTGAAATACTGTTGAGTTAAGTGAAGTACATAAAGGCAAAACAAATGGTGGAGCAATCATCACATCTTGAAAATTGTCACTGAAATAGCAACTATCAGGCGTGTAAAAAGTTTTAGCTGTAGTGTGTATAAGATAGTTGAAACTGAGGGAAGGGAAACGTCTTTCTCCCAAGTCCCACCATCTAGGCCGACCTGCGCAACTGGGCCGTTTCTGAAAGCCTTGGGACTCGCCCCATGCAATGTATGCTAACGCCTTTGTCCCCTTTAAATCTGCTTTGCTTTTGTGGCACAGGAACAATTTTGATTTGAGGTTTTGTGTATCTATGAGAATGCTTTTACATTCGCGTGGACTCTTGATGACCGGCACTAAAAATTCTGGCTCAATTTCCCATTGTCGTGCCTTTGCCTCATCCAGATAAAAGAACTCGTTCGCGCCTGTCTTGATGCCAAAGCGTACTTCGGCAATGTCACCTAGACGTACCAGCTTGCCTCTGCCTTTTTCAAGGATAGTCCAGTAGATATCGGGGGCACGCAGATATTTCCCACCCCATTTGTTGCCTGTGTACGGTGGCTCTGTTGCACCAACAACCTGTGATTTTTTGCCTTGCTTGTTGACCTGTGCGTGCTCCTGATTGTCATCCTCGACGAGAGGCACCTTCCCATCCTTTAAGAGCGCGGCTTGTTGGATTGGGAAGACGCGATAGGCCGGATGCGTCTGACGTACTTGTGCTGACTCAATCCCCTCAAATATTTCTGGTACTAGCAATTCCTCGAATGGAACATTGCTCATTACAAAGCGTGCTGTGTGGTTGAGTCCCCATTCTGACTCTTCATTGGGTGGTGAGAAGTGGGCAATGATTGTGTTGACGCTAGCCGAGGCAAACGAGCGTTTTGTCCCATTGTCCAGAATGAGTTTGATATGACAATGCTTGAGCAAAAATTCTTGCAGGTCGGCCCCATAGCCCACATCTAGCCAGGAGTTTGAGGTGATAAAACAAAACGCACCATCTTTGTTTAGCAGCGACAAACCCAACAAATAGAAATAGATGTACAGATCGCTCTTCTGATTGATGGGGTTAGCGACAGTTTGCTTGTTATGCTTGTCAGTATAGCCGAAGAAACGCGGGAAGAGTTCGTACATCGCGTGAGCCAATTTTGCCTTGTAGGTTTTATTATCCTCTTTGCTATAATCTTTCTTATAGGGCGTATGAATATTCTCCTGTCGCAGATATGGAGGGTTGCCCAGCACAATATCAAAGCGTTGCCCATCCGCAAAGATCTCACCAAAGGCAATATCCCAGACAAAAGGGAGCGTCTTTGCAGTGCTTAACGCCTCGCGTGTGTTTCTCAATTGCGCTAGTTCATCTTCACATTCAGCAAGTTCTTTCCGCCGTTCAAGCAATGCTGTTGGCGTAATATCCATCAATAGCAACTGTTCTGCACATACCACATTCTCGATAAACGACATCTGTGTAAGATTCACCTGCTCAATACGTGCTGTCAATCTCTTTTTGTCATCCTCTTTCACGCGTATCTGCTCAAACAGAATATCTTTGAAAAGGTTACGCTCGACGCGTTCCACATCCTCTTTTACGTGCAATTCGCGTGAAGGTTTGTTGTTATAAAAATCCAACTTCTGTTGATGTAGCAAAGTTACTCGTCTTTTCAGCATCGGAGAAAGCGTCTTCTTTTGTTTCAGTCCGAGCCTAATGCCTCCAACCTCCTGCACCAAGCTGTCGCCGCAACGTACCTTAAATGTGAAGTAGGGTAGCAGAGGCTCAGTTCTGATATGCAATTCTTCACGCGTGTTTTCGGCATCGACAATCAGGGCGAGCCAGAGGCGCAATTCTGCAATATGCACTGCCCACTCCATTACATCCACCCCATACAAGCTTTGCCCGATAATCCGTTTTTTGCGCTCATATGCATTGTAGGGGTTATAGGAGCTTTCCAAACGAAGTATACGAACTGCACGCTCCATCAGATCGTCCAAAACTGCAAGCATTCCAACCAGAAACGCCCCTGATCCGCAGGCTGGATCGATCATAGTGATAAGAGTAAGGTGGTCATAGACTTTGTGCCAAAGGTCCGCGTTCTGCAAGCGCTGATCGGCGGTGGCTTTGTCCTCTTGCTCTACTGCAAACACCGCAGCATAGAGCAGATGTTTGTGCTCATCACCAAGATAATTCGTCAAGTAATCGACAAGTGTTAAGCGGCACATCAGGTCAATTTCTGTGCGTGGTGTATAGAAGATACCCGCATCGCTGCGCTCGTCGATCTCAGTCGAAACATTGACCAGACTTTCATAGACTGTGCCAATCATCTCTGGATCTACCGCAACCTCTTGATCGAGTGGGCTATCCTCAGCAATCGTGAAGTTATAGCGTTGCAAGAGTGCAAAAATATCTGTGAAACGTGCATCACTGACGGCGAAGCCTTCCTGCTTATCCAAACTGTTTTCAGTAAATAAACCGCCATTCAGGTATGGAGCGAGCATCAGCACATCATGAATGTGTGGGGGAAAATGATTATCAGTCACGCTATACTTATTATTAAACGCTTTAAAGAATAGCGTATTCAGCCACGCACTTACAAACGTATCTTGTTCATGCTCGATTTCACCTTTGCTGTATGCCTCCCAGAAGGTCTTGAGAAATTCTGTATCGTCTCCTAGCCAGCGTTTGCGTTGAATGAAATAGAGGAACATACAGCGGTTGAGCAGTTGGAGTGCGTAGTCGTGTGCCCATGTCTCGTCGTTTGTCTGCTTGTATAAATCTTTTTGGAGAATGTCAAAGCTCATGCGATAATCGCGGAAGAAGGTGCGCGTCACCGCCTCGACATCAAAGGCTTGATCAAATACTGTTTGGATAGTCAGTGCCGATATTTTGGCGAGAGCAGCACTATCGGCAGCAAGTATACTGAGGTCTAGCATGGCAATGCGCTCAATAGCGGTGCGTAACTGCTCTTCTGGCCCAATTGTAATCCGTCGAAACAAGCGACTTTTCGCAGTACTCGTACTCTCTTTCACATTTACAAAATGCCAATGTTTCTGTTCAGCATCCGAAAAAATAAAGAGAGCATAGAGGACGGTAGGTAAGAGCTTGGCAATCAACGTGCGTTCATTGACGCGCGAAAGCGATTTTTGTAGATGAATATAGATTATTTTGAAGTCACCATCACCGCCTGTTGCAATAAGGTGTGGAGCTTCATCTACATACATCAGCTCGCTACTTTTAGCATCGGATAGATCCAGTCTTGTATTTTTACGCTCGTAGTTGAGTTCAGTCGTAAATAAAGCGCGTAGTGGCTCGATGCTCCTTCTCTCGTATAACTCCCGTAGGCGTATACTGACGCGTTTGCGAGTCTCATCACTCGTAGCAATAGTGCTCTCTTGTTTACTCATGCAAATTTTTTACCTGCTCTTCATAACAGACGTTTTCCCCGCACATAGTGTGTTTGAAAAACCCACCAATGCAAGCCACGCCTACCTCATACTGTGCTTTTATAGTCTAAACCAAACAGCGGTATTTGGCTAGATGCCCATGCTGAGATGCAGGGCTTTTGGGTGTACTTATTCTATCGTGAGGGCTTGCCCAAGAGCAATGAGAGTGCTTCTTCAGGGTGTGCACAAAACTGTCGCATTTGGGCCACAACGTTCTGATCTGTTCAAGGTTGGACAGGTCTCGTCGGATGGAGAGAGGTAGCAATAGCAGCTCATGCCATTTCGTAGAGCACCGGTTAGGTGGAGATGTTGTAGCAGTTGATCCACACTGTGCCAGGCATGATCTGTGCGGCAATCTGGCGTCGCTCAATAAAAAGAGTATTCATCAGTGATAGCTCCCTATGAAAAAGCATAGATATACGTTACTGCCGAGACGATGAAGCGCGTGAGCCATCGACAGAACAATTATTCACTCATTGAATGTTCATACATTGAATATAAAGAAAAAAACGGAGAGAGTCAAGGGTATCTGCTGGTTGGGTGACTAAATACGCGAAGAAATATGAAATATGATCTTGACTAGGAATTTGAGATCATGTATGCTATGTGTATTCAATACGATTCATAATAAAACCAGAAACACAAGAGGAGCCAACAACACAATGAGCAGCTATCCTCCAGGCGAAAATTATCCTCCTTCTGCACCATCAACACAATATTCACAGCAGAGTCAATATGGTGCGGACCCATACGGACAGCAACAGGCGGGCTATGGTGCGAACTCCTATGGACAACCACCAGCAGGCTATGCGGCAAATCCTTATGGGCAGCAACAAGCTGGCTACCCACCCGTAAACGCATATGGGCAACAACTCGTGTACGCGTATGTCCCTGTGCAGATCAGCGAGCCGGGCAGAGGTCAGGCGATGGCGGGCATGATTCTGGGCATTATTGGCATCTGTTTATTTTGGGAACCCTTTTTTAGCCTGCCTTTGGCTATTGTGGGCATCGTGCTGTCGGCGCTGGGTCGGCGTTCAGTCACACGCAAGGGCATGGCAACTGCGGGGCTTGTGCTCTCGATCCTCACGATAGTGTTCAGTGTGTGTCTGTATGGCTTCCTTTTCTCTTTCCTCATACGGCGCTATTAGCAGTCCTAAAGTGTTGTATGCGTGCTGGATTGAGCTTGTTTCTGGATGCTCGATGACTCATTTGCGCATTCACAATCGTGTAGAAAGGGAAGCCTTGTTCTGGTAGCGCTTCTCCTTCTACGCATTGCTGCGTTTATAAGAAAGGCACGTTTTTATGGATAGAACAGAAGATATACGTAATACACAGATATCGCCCACACAACCTGTTCCAACGCCAATACCCCAGACAATACCAGCACCCCAGCCACATCCGATGCCTGGACCAGCACCCCAACCAGTGCCAATACCAGATCCGCAACGATTGCCAATACCAGATCCCCAACCCGCACCTGCGGCCCCACCACCGCCTATACCCGAACCACCGCACCCTGTTTCTCACCTATAGAGGCAACTGACATGCCTGAATAGACAACTCAGCTTGCCTCGCCTAGTTTCCGGTGCGTGTCGTCGTACGCATCTTCCAGCCAGAAGAGGTTGTGGCCGAGCGCGAGTGCTTTCTCAAAATTGGCCAGTGCGCTCTGATAGCTTGTTCGTACTGTTTCATCTCCCAATAAGCCACACCTCGGTTATTGTATGCTTCGATAAAATCTGGCTTCAACTGAATGGTTTTTGTATAGGCATCCACTGATTTTTGGAAATCATTCAACGTGTGGTACGTTCTGCCACGCTCAAAATACGCATAGGCCCAAGTTGGGTTTAGGACAGATGCTTCTTCAAAATCCGTACGTGCAAGGTCATACTGTTTGAGGGCAAAATAGCATTGGCCACGTTTGTAATAGGCATCAGCACTATCGGAGTCGAGTTGGATCGCTTCGGTAAAACAGCCCAGTGCTTTTTCGTACAATTTGTACGAGTTGTAGCTCTGACCATCTTTTATCCAGCGAGCGGCTTGGTTTTTGCGGGCGGATTGTTCGTCGCCGCGTGGTTTAAAGCCGAAAATGCAGCCAGGAAGTTTAGGCATGTTCTTGTCTCCTTGCACAACGAACTAGCATTACAATTCACTTATTGCTGCTATTGTAGAGCACACCAGAAATGCCGTCAAGTTGCTTTCGCCTATTATCCCATTTTCATGAAGACGGAAGATTGCTTTTTTCTCAAAAAACAGGTATACTAGAAGAGCCTCATATGTTTGTGCCCCACATACAAGAACATGCAGAACACATGCCTGACGAAAGGCTCATTTACTGTTGTGCTTGCGTGCTCGCTTTTGCCGCCTTTCTTTCCATATTTGAGAACAAAAGCGCATCAGGGAAAAGGTATGAAAGCACGATACATGTTTTTGTTGCAATCCCTTGATATGCAGGAGGATCGTTCTTATATAATTCTGGTAGAAAAAACAAAAACAGGTATATGAAGTAAAAACGCTGGCAAAAAGTGACCAGTACAAGAGGTATACAGAAACTAACACGAGGAGAAAGGCGCTATGGAGACAAATACAGATGGAACCTTCTTTCAGGAAGGTGATCAGGTGCGCGTCAAACGCACAGGAGAGCAAGGGCGAGTCGATGCAACCGATGGAGGCGTCGTGTATGTCCTGATGGCCGGAACTAACGAATCCAAAATCTTTTCCGCCGTTGTTGGCGAGGATGCGTATATCGAGTTGGTCACGCTAGAGACGCCGGTTCTGAGGAACACGCTCGCTGAATAAAGCAAAAGAAAGAGAAGGGCAGATGATAAATGAAGATGTCAGGCAAACCCTGAACAAACAAACAATGAGGGATATCGGGCACGTATTGGGCTTTTTCAGTGCCTACTCAAAATTACAAGCTGGAACGGCAACGTACCACTCCCGGTATAGCGCGGCATCTTTATGTAGCCCCAAATTCCTTAAAAAATCAATGGATGCCCTTGACCCTGAAGCCCCTTCTCTGCAAGAAGAAGATTGCCGTGGTCTCTACATGGAGGGGTGGAGCGTGGGACAGAAGCAGGGTGTGCTCGCGTTTGAAACCCAAGATCTGGAAATGATTGGAGCGATTGCCCGTCTCGCTGGACAGGTTGCTCCCTTCTATACTGATTACACGACTGCGGAAAACGATGCGCGTGATTGTCGTGTGCGCGATGAGGTACGTACTCACTTTATCGCCAATTGGCGCGAAACGGGTGGCGACAAGCGCAAGCAGGTAGGAGTCTGATCGGTACGCTCTCTTGCGCGATGAGTATGCCGCCTCCCAGGTTTTTTTCATGCAATACCGAGAGGCGAGCACGGAAAATGCCCAAAGAGCACACGAAAAAATTTCGTGTGCCTCGGTGAAACTAGACCAACGAAAGAAGTGAACCTTATGGCCAGACAACAACCTCTTGAAATTCTTGCATTGGGGAAAATTCCTTGGGATAAGTGGCGGAAATTGTATGCAGATGTTCAGGCTTCAGAGCCAGACCTGCATAAAGCTGATCTGCATGGAAAATACCTCCATAGCGCGGATCTTCACTGCGCCGATTTGACTGAAGCGGACCTGCACGAAGCGGACCTGCACGAAGCGGACCTACGCAACGCCAATCTCCATAGTGCCAATTTAAGCGATGCCAATCTCTTTCGTGCACACCTTAACTGGGCAGACTTACGCGATGCCACCCTCTGCCGCGCAGACCTGCAAGGCGCAAACCTGCATGGGGCAGATCTGCGTGGGGCAGACCTGCAAGGGGCAAACTTGGAAGGAGCCATCATTACTCAAACAAAATTTGACGCGGCTTATACATCCAAGGGCGACCACAATGGCTCGAAAATCAACAAGGCAGATGGGCCGGAAACGGTACTGAGTCAGGCCAAAGCCTAATAAATTGTAATACCAGCAGGAGTGAGCACAGAACGAATGAGTAAACAAGAACCATCCCCGCAAGGGAACGCCGAAAGTCGCGCGACAGATGAAGGTCGCTACTATGTCCAGCATCTCACCGCGCAGGTTTTTGTGGTCCGGGAATGCGCATCGACAAATGGTGAGCCAGGATCTGATGATCACATTGTTCGATCCTTTACCATCGCGCACGATGCCTATATGTATGCGAATAGCATGAATAATAAGTAGGTACAAGCCACCAGGGTCGGAAGCCACCGAGTTTTCTCTGCTGCAACAACTGGCACGGTGTTCACACATCGTCTGTTGTTGCAGACCGTTATCGTGCACTATATGCCGCGCTTTGCTGCATAAGATGTCTTTCCCTCTTGACATCAAGCTCTTTCTCCATCAGAATAAAGACCCTAAACACTCCTCTTGATCTTCGACTCGCCGTCAACCGGGATCGTGGGCGGATGGAGCGCAGCGAACTCATTTCCCAATGGATGACACAGAACGAACGATTGGGAAATGGGTAGTTGAGTGCGACTTCACCCACACAAAGCTCTACTGCTAACATCTCCTGCTCCATTCCCGCTACACACGCATCTGGACAATTGACCTTTATTAATAACGGTTCCAGTGCCGTAGCACTGCAAAATACCACTATTACCGATGCTAATGGTATAGCAGTTACATTTAATGGTCCAATTGCCATACCAGCTATTAACCCATCTTTCATTGTTGTCACAGGCTTTGCTGTTAACGCGGGATCAGCGGGCAATATTCCGCAATTTGATATTGTAAAAGCGTGTTGTGCTGCAAATATTGTCGTCAAAAACACGACAGCTTTTACTGGTGGGCAGGACGCGCAGCCGAACAGTAAAATCCAGCAGAGCGACATTGATAGTGCTGCCAATGTGCTGAGTGGTACACTGACGCAGCGTGCGCAGACGAACCTCCAGAGGCAGGTGATGAGCAATGAGCGCGTGGTGGATGGCTCGCTGCACTGTCAGCCAAACATCACGAGCGATCATCTCGCGGGCGATGTAGCGAAAACCGTCACTGTGACTGTCACGACCACATGTGGCGAGGAGGTCTACGATGACCAGACGGCGCGTACTCTTGCCACCAGCTTGCTGCAAGCGCGGTCTGGCAGTGATCCCAACCTGGGTACGGGCTATGCACTGATCGGACAAGTTGCTCTCAGTGAGACGGTGGTGAACGCCGAAGGTCGGGTTACTGTGCAGGTCCAGACGCGTCGGCTGTGGGCGTATCGCTTCTCCACGGCTCGTTTGCATCAACTGTCTAGCCAGATCGCTGACAAAGGGCAGATCGATGCACGAGCATTGCTTCTATAACAAGCAGGGATTATGGACGCGCAGCTCAGCCCCGCAGGCAGTTTGCCTGCGAATATTGACGAGATTCGGATGATAGTGGTGAAGGCTATTCACTAGCTTGCCTCTGCTGTTGCACCTGCATGGGCAATAGTGCTATGTTTAGGGTATGTGGGGAGAGATGATTGTCGTTGCACGCTAGCATCTCCACAAAACACCGCCACGCGCGAAAATATCCTGAAGAGAGGACTGTGTATTATGTTGTTAGCAGGTGATATTGGAGGCACAAAAACCAATTTGGCGTTTTTTTCGGTGCAGGATGGCTGGAAGAAACCACTAGCCGAAGCGACGTTTCCCAGCGCACACTATGCCAGCTTGGAGGCTTTGGTACAGGAGTTTCAGGAGCAGCATCATGTCACTATTGATCACGCCAGCTTTGGCGTAGCCGGTCCCGTCGTCGATGGACGTGCGACCATAACGAATTTACCCTGGATCTTAGAGGAGAACCATCTCAAACAGGCGCTCAATATTCCCTCTGTGAGCCTTTTAAATGATCTGACGGCTATCGCTTATGGCGTGCCATATCTAGAGGCAGATGATCTGCATACATTGAATGCCGGATATGTTGTTAAAGATGGGGCGATTGCGGTAGTTGCGCCTGGTACGGGCCTGGGAGAAGCTTTCCTGACCTGGGAGGGAGAGCGCTATCATGCTCACACGTCGGAGGGTGGGCACGCAGACTTCGCACCAGCCGATGCGTTACAGCTTGAATTATTACAATATCTCCAAATGCGTTATAAACATGTCAGCTTTGAGCGTGTCTGTTCTGGCCGAGGCTTGCCCAATATCTACGCCTTCTTGAAGGAAGCTGGCCACGCACCAGAGCCACCCTGGCTGGCGGAGCAGTTGGCACAGGTGCAGGACCAGACGCCGGTGATTGTGGAGAATGCTCTGGATAAAGAGCACGCGTGTGAGATTTGCACGCAGACATTGGAACTGTTTGTCTCGATTCTCGGTGCTGAGGCTGGCAATATGGCTTTAAAGGTGCTGGCAACTGGTGGTGTTTATCTTGGTGGTGGCATTCCGCCGCGTATTCTACCGTTTCTCTCCGAGGGACGTTTTATGCAGTCTTTTCTGCGTAAAGGTCGCCTAAGCGATGTGCTGATCCCTATGCCGGTCTTTGTGATTCTCAATCCCAACATTGCCCTGCTGGGAGCGGCTCGTCATGGTTTTGAGCAAGAGGGTTAAACTGGGATTGTCTCGTTTTTTCTGGCAGGTGGTGGCAGGGCAGGAATAAGGCGCAGCCTAAAGAAGATTGTCGTGCCCTGACCAGGCGTGCTCTGTGCCCAGGTGGTGCCTCCGTGCGCGGTAATGAGTGCTTTGATAATCGCCAGCCCCAGGCCGCTACCACCGCTGGCGGCGTTGCGTGAGCGATCAACACGATAGAAGCGTTCAAAGATATGGGGCAGATCTTGCGGATTGATCCCGATCCCTGTATCGCTGATCCACGCGACCAGCCACGCGCCCTCAGTTTTGGCTCCGAGCGTGATGCGTCCTCCGGTGGGAGTGTGGCGGCGGGCGTTATCCAGCAGATTGAGCAAGACCTGGGCAATGCGGTCGCTGTCGGCTAGTACTGCGGGCATGGTGGGATCGATCTCGTTACGCAGTTCGATCTCAGCTTGGTCGCATTCTGGCGCGATCACCGACAGCGTTTCCACACTCAGATCATACAGATTGAGGGGAGCCATCTCCAATTGCACACGTCCGGCTTCTAGCGAGGACATGTGTTGTATATCGCTGACGAGGCGGCGCAGACGTTGAACCTCACGTCCAATGAGCTGGGCGGTCTCATGGCGTTCAGTTGGCTCAGAGATCACGTCGTCGGCGATGGCCTCGCTATAGCCCTGGATGGCTGTCAGAGGCGTCACTAAGTCGTGCGCGATATTCGCGATCAGGTCGCGGCGTTGTTGCTCTTGCTCGCGCAGTTCAGCCACATCAGTCGCGATTTTATCGGCCATAGCATTGAAGGTCGCGGCCAGTCTGCCCAGTTCATCCAGCGTTTTGGGCTGTTCCACACGTTGTGTATAGTTGCCTGATTTCATCTCTTCCGCTGCTAATGTTAATGAGATGAGCGGTCTGGTCAGGCGTCGAGTCAAGAAGAAGCTGAAGAGGACCACGATCAGCGCGAGGCCAAGCCCTGTCACCAGGATGACTAGGTTGACGTTGGTGACAATATCATTTGGTGCAAAGCCTGGCTGGTAGTGATTGGGTTGAATAAGCAGTACTGCTCCCACGATGTGTTGATTGACCTGCACAGGCGTGCTTACGTAGATGGCTGAGAAGGCGCTGCCATCAGGTGTGGTTCCCTGCAAGCTATCTTCTACTTGCTGCCCCTGTAAAGACAAGGTGAGGGCATGTATGAGCGTAGGTGCGTAGGGATCGAACTCATTGCCGGGTAGGCGGGATGAATACAGGGTTTTATTCACATCGAGGAAGAAGAGGTAAGAGAGTAGATATCGTTTAGAACTGGGTGTTGATTCAGCCCAATTGCTGCCGTGATCCTGATAATATTGCGCCATATTCTGGGCCAGATCCTCTGTCACCGCACGCAATTGGCTGATTTGTGCTTGATAGAAGAAGGTTTGTATGGCGATGGTGGCCACGATAATCATTAACAGGATGGCACCCAGGGCGACTCCCAGATAACTTAGAACAAGTTTTACCCGTAGAGACACACTACTCTTTTTATTCATGAGAGTTTGCCTGGCACAAATTTATAGCCCACCCCCCAAACTGTCTGAATATAATGGGGAGCCTCAGCAATTGTTTCTAGTTTTTTGCGCAAGGTGCCAACATGTACATCGACGGTGCGTCCATCGCCCAGGTAGGTGTAGCCCCAGATTTGATTGAGCAGTGTTTCGCGTGTGAAAACCCGGTCAGGTGAAGCCGCCATGGTCATGAGCAAATCGAACTCTTTGGCCGTTAAGCTGACACTCTGGCCTGTGACTTCCACGCGACGCGCTGGCACATTGATGTAGAGGTTATCGAAACGCAGGTGTTCACGAGGGTCTTCTGCTGGCACATCGTCAGCCGTGGAGAAGACGGTACCTGTCTGGACAGGTGCTGTGGGCACGCTGCGCCGCAGGATCGCTTTAATCCGGCTCACGACCTCACGCGGACTAAATGGTTTGATTAAATAATCGTCGGCACCGATATCTAGGCCAGCGATACGGTCTTCTTCGCCCTGGCGTGCGGTCAGCATCAGAATAGGGGTATTGGCCCAGGAACGAATGCGCCGACAGACCTCCATGCCATCGAGGGCGGGAAGCATCAGGTCCAGAATAATCAGGTCGGGGTGTTCGCGGGCATGCAATTCTAGACCGGCGACGCCATCGCCAGCGGTGAGCACGGTATAGCCAGCTTGCTCCAAGTAGAGGCGAAGCACCTGAGCAATATTGGCTTCATCTTCGATAATCAGTATTTTCATGTCGTTTATTTCAGAACAGGGTGTTTGCAGTGACAAGCCTGTGACTAACTTCTCACTGCACGTTGTTCAGTATAAAGGATAAGGCTCAAGAACTTTGCAGGATTTTGTAAAGTTTCTGTCAAGATTTGAGCCGCTTGGTTCAGGTGAAGCGCTTATCTATCTAATATACACCCTCCGGCAGATCATTTGCTTGGTGGAGTGCTAGGCACGATCCTTTGGCAATATTACTGATCGGTAACACAAATCTCCTGGATGCTTCCGCGTTTGTAGGAATTCGATTATAATAAAAAGACATTGACCCATGAGTACGACCATTTCAGGAGTAACGATACATGCAACAACATCAACAACAAGTCAATTTTGATCTTCTTGCAGTCTTCAAGGAAGAGAGTGGTGCAGAAGCGGCGGAAGCAAAGCTGCATAAAGAGGGTTTTGGAGGTGAAGAGGTTTTTCGTTTAGCGGCTGGTTCCGTTGGCCGTGGCGAATTTCGCGAGCATGGTCCCAACCAGGATCGGCGTGAGGTGTTCTTGCAAACCAAACGCACAAGTCCCAACCTGAAGCTTATGGCGCTGTTCGCAGTGCTCTTCGGCGTTGTGTTTGGTGGCCTCACGTTCGGTGTCGTCGATATCGGTTTCAAAAGTATTTCGCCGCTGCTAGCTACGTTAGCGGGTGTCCTGATCGGGATTATCCTGGGTATCGTTATCGGGCTGACACGCAAGCGGAGTGTGCGTGGCGCGATTGGTCAAGATATGACGAAGGTCAAGCCTGTTGAGATGTCACAAACACCAGTACCGACGCCTGTCAACCGGCCAGCCAACAAGCCTGCGATTAACGCAGGTGCGCTGACTGTTGTCGCATTACGCCTGCCCGATTCTGAGAATATCAGCCGTAGATCGAAGGCGCGTGCGATCCTCTTGAACAACGGCGGCAAAATTGACCGCAGCGTGGGTAATAGCTAGCTAGCTTGCTATAGTTTTAGGAGATGGTCGGGAAAAGGCGGCGACAGCCAGTTTTCCCCGACATCTCCTTTTTGGACTGAAATATAGGGAAGATTGCCTCTTTCCTGGCGTTTTGTTCTCAGGGGCTAGTATTTTTTCGCGTTTCTGATTAGACTGAATAGAGAAGATTCTGCTCACGTAATCATAGTCAATTTTGGGAGGCGTATGTCTCACACATTTTTTGCTCAACCTCGGCTCCAGGTGGAACCAGAAGAACTAACGCGTTTGCTCGCGAAGTTGTTGCCGCCTTATAAAGTAGTGCTTTTTAACGACGACTATAACGAAATGGATTATGTTGTAGCTATTCTGCTGCGTTTGATTAACCACCTCACTTCTGCTGAGGCGATTGAGATCATGTTAACCGCCCATCTCAAGGGCAGTGCTGTAGTGGTGGTGTGTCCGAAAGAACGCGCTGAGTACTATCAGGAGTGCCTTTTAGGCTATGGCCTGACCGCCACAATTGAGCCGGAATAAAAGCGGGTACATGCGTCCTGCGTTGCAAAAACGTGGATGGCATGCGTTTGCTCTGTGAAATTGGCCTTGCTATTCGGCTCAACGGGCTTATATACTTAGTTGCCACCCTGATTTTCGCGTTTGTTTGGAAAGAGGTAGCGTAGACTATTGACGATTTGCCATATGACGATTAGAATCTGTTGTGGCCTGTGAGGAACGCGTCTTTGTAGATCCACTTGCTGGAGTCTGTAACCTCTTATGCTGATTTGCCAAATCAGAGAGGAATACGCGAAATGATGCTGTTTTATCTGTTCCTGCAGGAGGAGAAATAAATGGTCCATTTATGGCGTAAAGCCAAAGACGAAACTGAAGGAAGTAAGATGGCCCCCGGTGTGGGCACAACTGGCGATATTGCCGTGATTGTTGACGGCAAAAGGCTTGATAACGAGCTGGTACGTCTGGCTTGTATGATGGCTAAACGCGCCAAACGGAGAGTTCACCTCGTGCATATTATTGAAGTCCCTCGTACTTTGGCTCTTGGTGCCAATTTAACGAAAGAGTCAGAACATGCCGATCAACTACTCATCGAGGCGATGGCCATCGCCGAGGACGCGGGCTGCGAGGCTGTCGCGGAAGTTGTGCAAGCGCGTGACGCGGGACAGGCCATTGTGGAAGAAGCGAAAGATCATGCTTGTGCACTGATTATGTTAGGATTGGTGCGTGAGACGAACAAGGTGAACGACGCCCGCGACGATCTTGGAAAAACGGTTCCGTATGTGCTCAACCATGCGCCATGCCGCGTCTGGGTGGTGCAAGACCCCATGCTGTAGCCGCTTCCCCTTTATTGAGTGATGTTTCTTTTGCTCACCTGCCATAGGCGATGAGTAAAAGAAACATCACTCAATGGAGACACTCCAATTAGGCAAACGCCGCTTGATCCGAATGTATGGGTGTCTTGCATTCTTTTTGGATGTAATGATATACTAGCCCAGAGATCACGGAAATATTCCGGTTGCTGCTACAGAGGTCGATAGCGAGCGAATTGGCGTAACATACTAGTGCTATCTTTTTTCAACGCCTCGCGTCTGCCCTCTGATTCTGATTTCAGCAAACCCTACAACACCTGCTAGAAGCGTTTCTCAACAGAAGAGCGTGGTAAGAAGGAGCTTTGTCCATGCGTGCCTCCCTATTTTCCTGGAACAGACGCAAATGCAGCGCGAATAACTCTCATAACTCTCTCCATACTCGCCAGCGTCTGCTTTCGTTGTTTTTGCTTTTCTTTCTACTGGCTATGATTTGTCTGACCTTTGAAACTCCAGTTCAGGCTGCACCGTTTGAGCATACACAAGCGACAGTTGATACTGGCTGTAATCGTCTTGTTTTTACAACCGACGGCAATCCGTTTCCCTTATGCCCCGGTCCTTCTCCCGTGGGAGGAAACTGCGTGTGGTGGGGCTGGGAGCAGTGGCATTTGTTAGGATACAATTTGCCGGTAGGTTGGGGCAATGCCGCGAACTGGGTTGTGGATGCTGAGCGCTTTGGCTTGCCAATGGGCACGACGCCGCGTGTAGGCTCACTGGCAGTTTTTCCAGTGGGTGATGGTGTTTGGGCGTTTGGGCCAGCCGGGCATGTGGCTTTTGTGACATCGGTGAGTTCCGATAGCTCAACCTTTAATGTGACGTATCAAAACTATGGCGATACAGTGCCCATGCATACAGGTCATGGCTACAATGTCTCGTATATCAATCAGTCTCGTTTTCAGAACGGCCAGTTGCGTTTTCTCTATTTTCCAAAGCACATTGACCCCAAAATGTTCGCGAAGCTGCCGGGTGTCGATGGCAATACTCTGGCGGGTGTGAACACTGCCAACGCTCAGCAGAACATAGGGACATTGGCTAATAGCCAGGTCGCGCTTGGTCTTCCGCCAGGTTCCTTTGACCAGGAGTTCAATGCTGACTTTACAGGGGACGGTCATACCGATCTCTTGCTCTATAATCGCCAGCAGGGACGCCTGGATGCACTAGCCCTGACGTATCCCTATGCACAACACGACCCGCACCTGTTGCATAATGAATTACTCCAAGATCCAGCCGCCCTAAAGCAGCCGTATCGGGTCAGTTTATCTGATGCACACACATCTGAGACTGGATGGGGGCAGAATCTCGATATTCGTGTCGGGGATTTCACTGGTAGCGGACACACCGAGATTCTCTTATATGACCGCATCTCTGGTCAGATCCAACTATTGACCCTGAACTCAGATTTGACGATTGCTACACACGTTACCCTTCAAGGCTGGGGCGCTGGCTGGGAACTCTATACAGGTCGCTTTGATGGCCAGAGTAGCGATCTCTTTCTGTATAAGCGCTTCGCTATCGCGCCGCCGCCCATAGTGACGCCTACTCCCGTGCCAGATACCCCAACCGATACGCCGACACCAATCGTGACGCCGACACCAATCGTGACGCCGACGCCAATCGTGACGCCGACGCCAATCGTGATGCCGACGCCAACCGTGACGCCGACACCAACCGTGATGCCGACGCCAACCGTGACGCCGACACCAACCGTGACGCCGACGCCAACCGTGACACCGACGCCAACCAGTACACCGAAAACGCCGCAGGTTGTGCATTCCAGCTCGTTCACGGACCAGAGTGGTGTTTCTCCTGTTCAGTTGGATAGCTATGCCCAGGGTGCTGTTATCACAACAGGTAGCGGCGAGCCGGTGGATGCAAGCGGGCAAGCTCCTGCGGATTGGGCGACTTTAGGGTTGACCGCTGAGATTCGTCTGGTCAGCTTTACGAAGGATTTTGCAGTTGGGACAACGCAGGATTATACATATTGGCATAATTCCTGGGAAATTTACATTGGTCGCTTGGTCAATACGAATCGCGATGGGATTTTTCTCTATGATCGCAACGCGGGCGAAGCACGGCTGCTTGAGTACTCGCCTCAATTGCAACTGGCACAATTTCAGTTTGTGCATAACCTAGGTGGCAATTGGGAAGTACATATGGGCGACTTTACAGGCCAGGGGCAGGCCCAAGTGTTGCTCTACGATCCAAGCAGCGGTAATGCGCAGATGTTGATCTTAAAGAGTGATCTTTCGCTGGCGAATCAAGTCAGCTACTCTAGTTGGGGGACAAACATGGTGCTCTACGTGGGCCATTTCGGGCTGCCTGCGCTCAGCGTCATGCTCTACGATCCGCAACAGGCGCAGAGTACCTTTCTCGCCTTTGACACATCCGCTACAGTGATGCACCAGTATATCGCGCCGAGTTGGGGGGCGACCTCGCAAATTCTGATTGGCTCTTTCCTGGATCGTGCATCCTGTCTGGCGCAGCATACCTGCGCCAGTGGAGATGATATTTTGGTGCTAGATCGCACGTCGGGCATGGTACAGCAGTACGTGTTTTCGTTTGCCAAGCAGTTCCATGTCTTCGATAGCCGTTCTCAAGCGTTCGTGCGCGAAGGGATTGCTCCAACGGAGAGCGTGTTGCCAGTCGATGCCACCGTGTTCAGCTTGGATGCTTCGGTGAATGGCACGATCCATGATGAGGAACTGTATTAACATTCGTGTGTTATGCATCAGCTCAAAATATTTCCTGCAATAGCGGCCAGAAAGATCGAAAAAATTTCTGGCCGCTATTGCAGGAAATATTTTGAGCTTTCATGGCTGTGCAAGACGGAGAAATTATGATATGATACACCACGTAAAAAGTTGATGTGTTCAGTCCACCAGAGTACCCCTACTCTCAGGAAGATGCTCTCCAACGTATCAGTCCTCTCGGTAGGGTGGTTCGGGTGCGAGAGGAGCACGCTTGAAAGTTTATTAAGAATATGACGCTACACATCCTTGTTATGAACGGGCCGAACTTGAACATGCTGGGCACGCGAGAGCCAGCTATTTATGGTACAACCACCCTGGCACAGATTACTGAGATGGTGCGTGTTCGTGGTGAAGAGCTAGGGGCCAGCATCGATGCGTTTCAGTCGAATCACGAGGGTGCTCTGATTGATTATATCCAGCAGCACAGCGAGCACGCGGACGGCATTATCATCAATCCAGGGGCACTGACCCATTACTCGATTGCATTGCACGACGCGCTGGGTGGGGTGAAGATCCCGACTATCGAGGTGCATTTAAGTAATATTTATGCCCGCGAGACGTTTCGGCATCACTCGATGATTGCGCCCGTGGCTCGTGGGCATATCGTGGGCTTAGGTTGGCGTGGCTATCTGCTGGCCCTGGATGCACTAGTTGAGCTGATTCGCGAAGAACGCGCAAAAGGAATTTCATGAAGAACGAAACGCTGCAAAAACTGCGTCTTTGGCTGACTGAGCAGGGGCTAGACGCTTTTCTCGTGACACAACCACAGAACCGCTCGTATATGAGCGGTTGGCTGAATGATGATGTCGAGGGCGCTGGTATGCTCCTGGTGGGCCAGAAGAAACAGGTGCTCTTGACCAATCCTCTCTATCAAGAAGTGGCCGCGCAAGAGGCTATTGGGTGGGAGATTGTCGTGCCGCCCGCCCGCGAATATCCCCCAGCTATTGTTGAAATAGCTCGCCAGGCGGGTTGGGCGAAGATTGGTTTTGAGTCATCGGCGGTCAGTTATGCGGAATATGCTAAGCTCAACGAGGCATTTGGCGGATCTGTGACCTTGGTGCCGTGTGAGAAAAGCTACGTTGAGACGCTGCGCTTGGTCAAACGACCCGATGAGATCGAACTGCTCAAGCGTGCTGCGGCGATCACTGACGCGACGTTTGCGCATCTCTGTGCGTGGATTCAGCCGGGGATGACCGAGAAAGAAGTTCAGTGGGAGATCACGCGCAAGATGTTAGAATTGGGAGCCGATGGTACAGCTTTTGAGAGCATTGTGGCCTCTGGTCCCAATGGTTCCATGCCCCACGCACATGCTAGCCAACGGCACATCCAACGCGGCGAACTGATTACCATTGATATGGGCGCACGCTACAAAGGGTATTGCGCCGATATGACCCGAACTATCTGTTTGGGCGAGCCGACTGAGACGCGGATGGTTGAATTGTATGAGATCGTGCTGCTCTCAATGAAAACCTGTGAGGCTGGTCTGCGGGCTGGTATCACGGGGAAGGCTGCTGACGCCTTGGCGCGTGATGTGCTGGCCTCTCATGATCTGGCCGATTATTATATTCATAGCACCGGGCATGGCATTGGCCTGCAAATCCACGAGGGTCCAGGTCTCTCAGCACGCTCCCCAGAAGAGATGGTTTTGCCTGTTGGTTCGGTAGTGACCGTTGAGCCGGGTGTCTATATTCCTGGCTGGAGTGGTCTGCGCATCGAGGATAGCGGCGTGATGACTGAAAAGGGCTTTGAATTGCTCACACAATCACCAACACAGTTGGTGCTTCAACGTTAGAAGGAGGATATATGATTTCGACAGGCGAACTGAAAAAAGGGGCAACCTTTGAATTTGAAGGCCAACCATGCTCACTCATTGAGTGGCAGCATGTGAAAATGGGACGTGGCGGCGCGATTGTGCGTATGAAGGTGCGCAACCTGCGTACGGGCGCGACGTTTGACCGCACCTGCGATGCTGGCGAAAAATTCCCGCGTATTACGCTAGAGCGTAGCACCGTGACCTATCAATACCAGGACGGCGATCAGTATCATTTTATGGATATGCAAACATATGACGATATTGTGCTGACTTCAGCCAAGCTTGGCGGTGCGAAAAACTACCTGATTGATAACCTGGAACTTGATCTGGTGATGCTGGATGATGAGGCAATCTCAGTCGAGCCGCCAGAAAAGCTGGTGTTGCGTATTGAGTATGCTGAGCCAGGCTTCAAGGGTGATACCGCTACTGGTGGCACCAAGCCAGCCACAACTGAAACCGGACTGGTGGTTCAGGTTCCGCTCTTTATCTCAACCGGCGATATGATTCGCGTCAATACAACGACTGGTGCTTACGTCGAGCGTGCGTAATACTGGGAAGGAAAGGCGCTTCACCTTTTCTTCTTCATCGTAATAACGTTTCTTTTTGGAGGAAAGTATGGAGCGAAAACGGAGCGCGTCTGCTATGAAATCGCAGGAAGAGCAAGCACTGGCGAACGGAGCGGCTGAGCGCGTCGAGGTGATGAGCATTGCCCAGATCAAAGGGTTGATACGTTTGCTGGATCGCAGCGATGTTTCTGAACTTGAATTGAAGAGCACCAGCGATGACGTGCACTTGGTCTTGCGTAAGATCAAGGCAGCGGAGGGTGCAGTGGTAGAGGGCACGTACGCGGTCTCTGACGATGGTGCGATTCCTGTTGGCGAGCCGGACGCCACCCCAAGTCAGCACACAGTAGTGGCCCCATTGGTAGGCGTGTTCCATCCCTGGCTCAAGCCGCGTGAAGGCAGCTTGGCCGCCGTGGGGGATCACGTTAAAGCTGGTCAGTTAATTGGCACAATTGAATCGCTGAACACATTCAACGAGGTCGAAACCACGCTTGCTGGGCGTGTGGTTGAGATGCATGTGCAGGATGGGCAGCCGGTGGAGTATGGACAGGTTCTGCTGACTATTGCTCTTGTTGCGGTAGAGGAGGACTGATGCTCTTGCCAGAGACACCAGAAGTGCTCAGTGTCGCCCAGGTCTCACGCTATCTCAAAGCTTTGTTGGAGACAGACGAGATATTGCAGGGTATCTGGGTGCGCGGCGAGATCTCTGGTTGCAAGACCTATAGCTCCGGCCATTGTTATTTTACGCTCAAAGATGCCGAGGCGCAGTTGCCCTGTGTGTTTTTTAAACATGCTCGCCAACGCAGCACAGCCCCAGATTTGCACGATGGAATGGCAATTGCTGCTGCTGGGCGTATCTCGCTCTATGAACGCGACGGCAAGCTGCAACTCTACGTGGAACATGTGCAATTGCTTGGCGAAGGTGCACTATTTCTGCGTTTTGAGCAGTTAAAGGCCCGTTTAGCCGCCGAAGGTCTGTTTGATGACGAACGCAAGCGTCCCTTGCCAGTGGCTCCAGCAGTCATCGGGATTGTTACATCACCCCAAGCCGCAGCCCTGCGTGATATGTTGCGCGTTTTACGCACACGTTATCCGCTAGCGCGTGTGGTGCTTGCGCCTACACTGGTACAGGGAAACGAGGCTCCTGCTGCCATTGTGCGAGCTATGGATCTCTTGAATGAGCATGGAGAGGCCGATGTCATCATTGTGGCTCGCGGGGGTGGTTCTATAGAAGAGCTATGGGCCTTTAATGAAGAGGTTGTGGCACGGGCCATCGCACGTTCGCGTATTCCCGTCATCAGCGGGGTTGGTCACGAGACCGATACCACTATCGCCGATTTTGTCGCGGACCAGCGTACTTCAACGCCTACTGCCGCAGCCACAGCAGCCGTGCCCAATATAGCCGATTGGCTGGTCGAGACACAGGAGTGTGAGCAAGCGCTTACGGTGTTGATGGATGACTTTCTTTTGCGTTATCGCGAGGACTTGAGCCAAGTTGAGCGCGATCTTGGGCGTCAGACGCCGCGTTATCAACTTGAACGTTTACAGCAGCGGCTGGATGATACGCTAGACGTGTTACAGACAACGATGCAGCATACACTGACATTACAAGCAGAGCGGATGAAGGGCACAGCCCTGCGCCTACATGCGCTCAGTCCGTTGCTCACAATTGGGCGTGGTTTCGCAGTTGTACGGCGTGCAGGCGAGCAGAGCGTGGTAAACAGCGTTCGGCAGGTACAACCTGGCGACAGATTAGATATCGAGGTCGCTGACGGGCGGATCTCCGCTCAAGTCAGCTCTTTTGGGAACCTGAGTAGTTAAGAATAGGCGAAGGCAAGTTGAGAGTCTTGTCTGGGGGATGCGTATGGATGCAGTTGTAGGGCTTTCGTATGAAGAAGCCTTCGAAAAACTGGAACGGGCCGTCTCGGCGTTGCAGGATGGTCGGCTACCGTTAGAGCGAGCGTTGGAGTATTATGAAGAGGGTATGAAATTAGCGCAGCACTGCCATGCCCTATTGCAAAAGGCCGAACTGCGGGTCGAGCAATTGCGTGTGACGGATGAAGGGGAGCTCGAAGTCGAACCGCTGGAACTGGTGTAGTGTAGGAGCGAGGAGAGCCACAAAGAAAGAACATGCAAGCACTATTAAATAACCGTATTCTAATTGCGTCCCTAGTCGCCTGGCTTGTTGCGCAGGTCGCGAAGACTTTGTATGAATTTGTGCGTCACCGCAAGCTCCTGTTGAATCGGCTGGTCTCGTCAGGTGGTATGCCCAGTTCGCACTCGGCGCTAGTGACTGGTTTGGCGGCAGCTACCGGACGCGTGATGGGTATTTCCTCGGCATCTTTCGCCATTACCGTAGTACTGGCCGGAGTTGTCATGTATGATGCTGCTGGAGTGCGCCGCGCTGTGAGTATCCAGGCACGCATCCTGAACCAGATGATCGACGAGGCCCATCAAGGCAAGCCGTTCGCTGAGAAGCGTCTGCGCGAACTAATTGGGCACACCCCTATACAAGTGCTGGTGGGTGCTGTCCTGGGGATTGTGATCGCTTTACTCGTCATTCGTTAAGCACATGCCCTTTCAATAGGCTATTTTCTGTGCATACCTCTACCATACATTTTACGTATAGTAGAGGTATGCACAGAAAATAGCCTATTGTAGCTAAACTCTCCCATTTTGATACTGGATAGTACTATAATAGCTCTCAATGTTGGAAAAAAAGCCTCTTGATACTATCCTCCTGCCTGTATGCCTGCATGTGATTTGATCGATTATACGAGCGAAGGAGGATTCCATCGATGGATTCGAGTATCCGCGAAGTTACCACATCAGCAACTCTGGAAGAGAAGAAAAAGCTACGCAAAGAGTTTCGCTTTTTTGACATGCTTTTTTTCACGATGGCTGCCCTGATTGGCATTGATACCCTGGGTGCTGTTTCTTCAAGTGGCGGTCAGGTCTTGCCCTGGCTGTTGATCTCCGCTGTCACGTTTTTCCTGCCGTATGGCCTTTTGTCGGCTGAACTGGGCAGCACTTTTACTCAGGAAGGCGGCATGTATGGGTGGTGTAAATTAGCCTTTGGTCGCTTTTACGCTTCTTTTGGTGCCATGTTTTATTGGATCTCTAATCCGCTCTGGGTTGGTGGTTCGCTGGCTGTGACTGCGATTGCGGCTATTAAGACGTTCTGGTTCGGCAACCCCAACTACTATTTTGGCGGGACTATGGGCACTGGTGCGAATGTTGCTGCTGCCAGTCCAGCTATAAATGCCGCAGTTGAGGTTGTCATCGCTCTGCTCTTTATCTGGGGCACGACTTGGTGCGCCATCATGTCTCTGCGCTTTGGGAAATGGCTTGCAGTTGTCGGTTCGTATGTGAAGATTGCGCTTTTCATCGTTTTCGCGGTGCTGGCCCTGAACTTTTTTATGGGCGGGCATTCTACAGGGGCGCATCTGAGCCTGAGCGATATTATCCCCAGCAGTAATTTTGGCTTGGTGCTCGGCGCGATTCTGCCTGCGCTGGTCTTTAACTGGGTGGGTTTTGAGTTGCAAAATGGAGCTGGTGAGGAAATGCATAATCCTCGTCGCGATGTGCCGCGCTCACTTATTCGCGCTGGTATCGTCACCGTGCTGGCTTATGGGCTGGTGATCTCCGTGATTCTCTTTACGCTCCCCAAGAGCCAATTATTGAGCGCCAGTGGTTTTCTGGCATCCATCAGTATGGTGAATTCGGCCTTACCATCTGTGGTAGGCACTCCACTGGGCTGGGTTATCGCACTGGGTATTATCCTGGCGGTGGCATCGAGCGGTGGAACTTGGATTATCGGGGCTGATCGTACCTATGCTATTGCCTCGCTTGATCGTACTGCACCCTCTTTCTTGGGGCGCTTTAGCGGGAAATATGGTACGCCTATTGCCGTCAATACCATGACAGGCATCATAGCGACGATTGCCATGGTTGTGGCGATCCTGATCAATTCGTATGGCAATTCCAATATTCAGGGTCTTTTCACGCTTGTACTAGGTTTTGCCATTTCAACCACCACTCTCTCGTACCTTTTTGTCTTTCCAGCGTATCTGAGGCTGAAGCATAAATATCCTCAGATACACCGTCCCTATAGTGTGCCAGGTGGAATAATTGGCGCGTGGCTTGTCACCATCCTGCCGATAGCCTATGTGATACTGGCGACGGTCTTTGTGCTTTATCCACCCGATGCCGTTGTCAATCTCGCAGGTGTGAGTCGCCAGACCTATGAGATGACGCAGCTTATTCCGCTCGCGATTATTGGGGTGCTGACGATTGTATTCTATGTCTGGGGACAGCTTGAGAAGCGCAACGAAGATGTGGTGGTTGAGTTGAACTTCTCTGAAACAGAACTAGCAGTGGGTGATTAGTGGCTGCGGATTGTTCAGTGTGCAAGAAAAAAGGTCTGCCCTATTTGGAGTAGACCTTTTTCTTGCACACTGAGATTATTTGCCGACGACGTTGCGCAGGTCGTTGACAACTTGCTCCAATTGCGAGGCCGCCTCAGTCGCGGAGATTGCGCCGTCCGCAAGTTGTTCGTTCACCTGTGTGGTGACTTTGATCGCGGTGGACAGCTTTTGGCCGCTATCGCCCTGGTAGTTGGTGGCCTTTTCAATGTAGCTGGCCGCGCTGACGACCTGTTGTAGACCTTGGCGGACAATTTCAATGTTCTGGTGGTGCCAACTGCGCTCCAGGTCCAGGCCCAGTTCACCCAGTTTGTGAGCGGCAATGCGCGTCGCATCAGTGTAGTATTGCACCGATTGCAAACCCACCTGAACCGAGTCTACCACCCAGAGTTGCTCAGAAGAGGCGCTCTGCTGCTTTTTAGCTAGAATGTTTAGTGCTTCACTGCTCTCACGCAATTGATCGACTGCTCGCATGATTGGCCGCCCAATGCGTCCCGCGACTAACCAACCAGCGATGGCGGCGAGGGCGGCAACTACGATGGCCACGAGAAGCGTTGTGGTTAACTGCTGGTCCGCGACCTGTGTAACTGCACTGCTGGGGCTGATGACAACATAGGTCCAGGGTACGATAGTCGCTGTAGAGCGTGCTGCTTGATAATTGGTGCCCGCAAGTGTCAGAGGAAAGGTGGATTGGGTATTCTTCCAGCCAGTAGCCACATCGCTCAGGGTGTTGTTTTTATGCACATCTGGTCCTTGACCGTTCGAGTTATACCAGTTCTCACCTTCGGCCTCTGATAGGATATCCTTACTGAGTGGAGTAACGGCAGTGAAGAGGTCTTTGGAGTTTCTGTTGGCATCTCCAATGCGCACGCCGTTCTGATCCAGAAGAAACGCGCTGCCGCTGTTAATGCCCTGATCACTTTGCAGAATATCCCAGATATAATCCAGGTTCAGTGATGCACGCATAAAGCCCAGCAAAGGTCCAGCCGGGACCAACGCTGGGGTTAATGCTTGATAAATAGGTGCATAGATATCAATAAATGCTCTTTTTGTAGTCGTATTATAGTAGACTGGCGAGAGGGTGGGCTGCACAGTTTTGGCAGATGTCATAGCCAGCAACTCTTCCTGTGGGACCAGATATGGCCCGTAGTGGTATGGCGCGGTGTTTGGATCGTTCGGATCGGACGGAGCAGAGATGCTGGGAATGCCCTTGGCGTCGAAAAACCGCCAAGTGATATAGTGTGAGTCACGAAATTTGCCAGCATTCAGCGCGTAACCGGCACCCTGTACGGCAGTTTTGTACACCTCAATTGGAGTAGTAGGGGGCGGAGGGAGAGCTAAGAAGCTCGCTACACTAGGTACCAGGCTGATCGTTTCGGTGTCGAGCACGCGCTCTTTCAAATACGTGTTAATCAACTGGATACGCGTATCGGCGTCGGTTTTCATGGTCTGGTTGGCCTGATTAATCAGAGTGGGACGCGTAGTCCATTCAGTGGCACCTACAGTAACCAACAATGGGAGAACTGCAGCCAGCATCAGGATAAACGAAATGCGCACCGAGAGTGCCAATGGCAACTTACGGCGAGATGAAAATTCTACTTGAGACATAAGAATTAAGACCATCCTTTAGGCTTGAACGACGCCTGCGTGTTCCAACTCTTTTAATAATCGATAAACCTCTGCTGGCTCAATTGTCAGCAAGCGTACGAGTTCCTGCAATGTACGCCTGCCATCGATGAGCAAAAAGAGACGCCGGTGGGCGCGTGAAAGGCCCATTTGTTCAATTAAATGCATGCCTTCCTCAATATGACGGGTGCGCAAAGGCGTGATGCCCCACACCGTAGAAGCGAGTGGTCCACTGCCGCCTAAGTTGCCAGTAGTCCTCGTAAATTGTGAGTAAGCTCGTCCTGGATCTGTCGTTGGAAGCGGCGAGTTAAATGGCGTGCCAGATCCGCTCTCTCCGCGTGACGGTGGCGCAGGCATACGGCCAGTATTGCCGGAGTGTCCACCATGACTTGGCAATTGCTCAGCAGAGAAAGCGAATCGGCAGTGGCCCCAACTTCCCAACCAGACTAATGCGTCCTGCCCCTGATGCTGACCAACGTTCGCTTGTAAAATTTGTCCATTGGCGAGCGTCACGAAACCCTGTTCAACGTTCGGGCCATCGTTGCGTTCAACGACAAGCGTGCCTGTTTTTTGACCCAATTGAAGCACCTGGATAACGTTTGCTAGCCGATCTGTCTCCGTTTTTGGCTGTTGTGACATACGTTCTCACTCCACTATAACAAGGCCCAACGCTTACTTTTAACCGAAGAATACCCGATTTCCCTGCTTGCGGGTAGCAGACAACCAGAACTATTAGAAGTCATCTAAGGATACCATACCAGAGGGATTTCTGACAGAATTTTCAGAATGTTTAGGAAATTTGGCTGATTGCTTGGG
>JBDTBU010000043.1:0-8285 GCA_039923935.1 Ktedonobacteraceae bacterium
GGTCTGATGGCTAGCCTACTGGTCGTCCTCTTCGGCAATGCCACAACTGGTCACTCTACGCCATTCTTACTGAAAAATGTGAAAACCGAACCAGGCGACGCACACCCCCTCCACCCGCACATTCGCCCCCCCGCTCCCTTCTCATTCCCACTCTGGCTACTCATTCTTATTCTGTTGGCAGTCATTGGACTCGTTGCATACCTATTGTGGAGGCGCTCTCAAAAGCTGCAAAGCTTCAAACGCTCGAAGGGAACAATATCCCGCGCCGAAACCAACGACGAACTTCACGAGACGCTCTTCAACTGGTCACTTTTTCTCGCACAATTGTGGGCCGTACTGGCACACCTGAACCCTTTCCGTAAGCGGCATACAAGCAGCACAGAGAACATGCCTGACGACATTTACCTAGCAGAACCAGCAGTACGCAGTATTCGCGAGGTTTATCGGGCGTTGCTCAAGAGGGCGGCAAGCCAGGGCCATGTTCGTATGCGCAATGAGACGCCTTATGAGTTCTGGCAACGCTTGAAGCAACAGGAGACACTGAGCGTCGGTCCCGAACTGGAAACGATCACCGAGGCATATGTGCTGGCACGCTATAGCGCGAGCCGCCCGGACAAGGATACTGTAGCCCATATCAAGCAGATCTGGAGCCAACTCAAACAGAAATGGACGTAAGCAACCGAAGGCTGCCTGCATCATCCCCCGGATGCGGCTCGCTCACGGTTCTATACACAATACAAGAGGCACACGAAGCAAACCCGTTTATCGAGTTTAGCTATACGGTACCCAGTCTTCCGCCAGGGGAATCTCTGTGAGTTTTCTCGGCGCGTCTGGCTCTGTCTGCTGGCTGGAGGTGGTGACGGGCGAAGGGGTATCACTGGGACGCAACTGCAATAGCGCCTCTAGTTCTGCTTGTTTGTACAGACGTTGGCGCTTGATACCTTGTTTATAACTCTTTAACAGTCCCCTGCTCACATAGGCATACAATGTGGATATCTTCACCCCTAGCAGGCCACTGGCTTCCACACCATCCAGATAGTTTTCGCCGTTTAACTCAATCATTGTGCCTACCTCCAGACTGTGATGCATATTGTACGCGCTATCCGTACGTTGCTTTTCCTAATGCAAAACCACTTGACCCCTTTGGGATCTTCCTGCTAGAATGACCTCGGTCTTCAGGTATGTGAGGCGGCATCAGGTCATCTGCATTGCTTCGATCCGTTTGAGGATACTGCCAATATGCGGGAGCGGACAAGGCCTGCCTCACCTCCCCGTGTGTAGCACCAGCGCTCGTCTCCGGCTTGGCTTCGTCCGCTCCCCCTGTGTAAGCGCTCGCCTCCGGCTTGACTTACACAGGGGGAATGGGGCGGATCAGTAGTTAGCGTTCGCTAGATGAGTAGATATAGGGGTTCAGTGTGTCTTCATAGGTGAACAGTTCGTTGGGTTGGAAGAAACGCTTGACCTCGACTTCAGCAGTCTCCACCGAATCAGAGGCGTGCACCAGGTTGGCTTGAATGCTCATCGCAAACTCGCCGCGAATGGTGCCAGGTGCGGCCTCACGGGCTTTGGTAATCCCGCAGAGCAATCGCACGGTATCCACAACGTCAACACCTTCCCAGCAGCAGGCGATCACTGGTGTAAGGCTCATGAAGCTTTTGATCTCAGGGAAAAATTTCAACTCGCGCAGGTGGCTGTAGTGTTCGTTCAGTAACGCATCGGTGAGTTGGATCATCTTCAAACCGACCAGCTTGAGACCCTTGTTCTCAAGCCGTTTGATAATTTCGCCAGCCAGATCTCTTTGAATAGCATCGGGTTTAATAAGCACAAGTGTACGTTCCATAAAAATAGTTCCTCTTTCTTGTATTCGAATGCGGACTCTCATAGGAGTTCCGCAGGTATGTGATCCGTTATTAGGACACTCGCCAGACCAGCATGTAACGCTGCTCGAATGGCGGATACATACATGGGACTTGCCCTTGCCACCAGAATCACTTTGCTTTTGTCTTCTCTCATTCTATCGCCTAATTGCAGAATTTCAAGCCCCCTGTATCGGTTTGGTACCATCTGGCAAAATTTCCTCCAGATAGCTCGGCTCGTGGCCATCGACAAGCTGCTCAATATCGATGTAACGGTACGATTCAAGGGACCAATCCAGGTTCCCGCGTATCCAGGAACGTGCACCCGCCAGGTACTTTTGCAGATCTGGCTGATAGTCTGGCAACATGGTCGGGACAATGTCTGACAAGCTTTCGAGCAGCTTTATTTCGCGTGTGGTCAGTTCATTGGCGAGAGAGATCGCATCTTGTAAACTGCACGTATGCGCCTTCTGGAGGACCAAAACCAAGTTGCTATAGTCGCCGTGAGCCATTTCTTTTTCCACAGACACAATATCATTTTGCCAGCAAACGACATTGTTTGTAATCAATAAAAGTGTTTGGACTAGACTGCTTTGGTAAATCTCTGGCGGAAGATCGATATGCTCAGCCAGATCGATATAATCCAGAGCTAGCCGCATGGCCCCAGCATCCTGGCGCTTCTCGATGTACAGAGCCACAGCAGGGGTTTCGCCTCTGACTCGGTTTCCGATCTCCCACAAGTACGCGTCCAGGTAATCCCGCAGATGGCCAGCGAAACGCTGCTGCCATTGCGGAGTGGTCAGAGGTCGGGCGCGTTCCCAAAGCTCTAGGAGAGCTTCAGCCACCGGCCCTTGGAGCGGCTTGCTCGGCTGGCTTTTGCCGAGGCGCATGATACCGAGAACTGCCAACAAACTATCCACAACCTGTTCCATCCGTGCGAATTGGCGTCCAAAGTTGCTATCGTCAAACTGGTCGTCGAGCATAAACAGCCACGTAAAAAAGTCGTTGGTGAGAGCCAGTTCCTCGAAACTGGTACGGGGATACGCTCTGGCCGCTAACCAAGCAAAACGCGAAGTATGGAAACGCTGGATCGCGACCTCTTTCTGTAGCAGACGATGACCAAGCGCCCAGTTCAACGTATGCTGATGGACCGCCTCTACCTGGGGATGAATTTCACGCGGAAAGGGGCAATAGAACGCTGGTAGCGTGATATGTGACATAAATCGGCTCCTTATAGACATGTCATCAATGATCTTTAACCGAAAAAATGGGTGCTATAGAACTTCTTCTACGAATAAAAATGATACCACATTCCTTCTCACATTAGAAGTTTTTCTAGTTGAGCACATACAACCTCTGTCCCTAATCATGCTGCCAAGTGTGCTTCCACTCTTTCTCGCATGGGTTAACGGTACCATTCTCTGGTGCTTTTGTGAGATACATCATAGAAAAAAGACGTAGTATAGCGTATGCTATAGGAGAGAACCACGCGTAACCCTGACCAGGTAAGGTCGCACACGAACACCGTCATAACACGCACATGCCCGCGCCCGCAAAGAGGCAGTCTACGAGAAGTGTATGCTGCAAATATTGTAAAATATTGTTATACTCTCCTGAGAATTCATGCTTTTACAGCGTTCACCGGATAGTGTACAGCGTTTGATAGGCTCACGAAGAGGCTTGATATGCAAACAATTAGTTGTCCTACATGCGGGGAGCCGCTACCAGAAGCCGCCAAGCATTGCATTGGGTGTGGAAAAGGCGAACCCCTCGCGGAAACAACTGTGCGTTTGCTGCCCGCTTCTTCCAATTCCAAACGTGCTAATCCCATATGGCAGGCGGCTCGTCGAGCCTTGCTGGCTGACAGTGAGACACTCCTGCTTAAACCGAGCGAGGCAGATGTCACCACCAAACTGGCGCATAAAGAAATAGCCAATAGAGAATCCGGTCAGAAGCTTGTCGATGAGCCAGAGGAAGAGGAGTTGCTTGAAGAGCACGGCACCTGGCAAAAGGTAGTGACAACAACGCCGCATTCTCTTCCGGCGTTGTTGTCCCAAGAGTCAGAGCACAGAACATTTAGGCGGTTCATGCTTTCAAAGCAACGTACTTCGCCGCGCTCTTTCTGGCTCGGTCTGGTAGTACTGTTTGCTCTGTTACTTAGTATTGTGTTCGGCGTGGCCATGAGTTTGAAGCATGTGACGCCCCTGCCAGTTCCACCACAACCTGTCCTGCAAGCTTCGCCCGCCACAATTGCGTTAGGAGGCATCGTCACCCTACGCGGTGCGCACTTCACACCCGACAGCACACTCACCTTGGGCAGAGACCATCAACTCCAGTTAGTCGATACCGGTGGCGTGAACAACATCCAGACCGACATGCATGGAGCCTTTAGCGATACGGTTATCATCGATCCCAACTGGCTCGCGGGCAAGCATGTGCTCTACGTGACGGGTGCTCGTACCCACCAGCAAGCCTCATTCTCGCTAATGGTCACTGGACAAAGTGCGCTGCAAGGGCCGCCTCATTTGCTGCTTTCAGCCGATACCCTGGACTTTGGCGCGGGCGACGAGTTAACCAACAGCAATCAACCACTCGCAATCTCAAACGCAGGCGGGGGCCAGCTCACCTGGCAGGCCAGCAGCGGGCAGTCCTGGCTACAGATCAGTCCCGCAAGCGGCACTGTGGCTAGCGGCGTTCATATGTCCGTCATTGTCGCAATTGACCGTTCGAAGCTCAACCCCAATGCTACCTATAACACGAGTATTATTTTTACCTCAAACACCGAACAGATCACGCTCCCGGTGAGCATGAGCGTCATCCCGCTCCAACCAGGGCATCAAGCTGCTCTCCAACTCTCACCAGCCGCGTTGACCTTTAACGCTACGGTCAGTGGCCCTGAGCCACAGCCTCAAACAATCACCGTCAATAACCCAGGGGTTCAGCCGCTCACTTGGGGCATGACGATAGCCTTCCAAAATAACAATAGCCATTGGCTGTTCGCCAGTTCGCAAACAGGACTCATAGCTCCAGGTGGTCAGCAGCAAATCGTGATCAGCATCAATATTCGGGGACTCTCGTCCGGCATCTACAAAGGCACCCTGATCTTTGCTAATCAGGGTCCAAAACCCATCCAGGGAAGTCCACAGAGCATCTTTGTGAGCCTGACCGTCGCGCCCTTGTGTACGCTGATCTTAGCACCTAGCAATCTCAGCTTTGCAAGCGTGCATGGGCAAGCCTCACCAGCCGCCCAGGCGTTACAGGTCAGTGTGGTTCATGACTGCACAACAAGCCAACGATGGAACGCAACCAGCGCGACAGTCAAAGGTGGCAACTGGCTAAGCATCAGCCAGAGTAGTGGCTCGACACCAGCGCAGCCCCGGATCAATGTAAATACTGCTGGTCTTACACCTGGCACATATACAGGCACACTGACCTTCACAGCGCATGCAGGCCAACAAATTGTGCCAGTTTCGCTAAATATCATTCCGATAACCTGTACACTCACCGCTCAGTCAATGCTGGCGGTACAAGGCATTGCTGGCCAGTCTAGCCAGAGTTCCCAGAACGCAACCTTGGGCAGTACAGGAGATTGTCCGAACGCGCTGAACTGGACCAGCATGGCCACGATAAACACGCCGAGCGGTGGCACCTGGTTGAGCGCCACATCTTCTGGCTCGTTCACGCCGCCAGCCGGCGCGAATCCGACAGTGCAGGCCAACCTGACAGGTTTGGGAGCGGGCACGTATAGCGGCACTGTGCGGATAAGCGCCGTTGATAGCGTCACGAGCCAGTCGGTGGGCATCGTCCAAATCGCCATTACGCTCACAGTTCTGCCCCAATGCGTCTTGCAGGCTCCGTCAGCCACTTCGCTGCCGCCTTTTACCGCCAACGCGGGCAGCAACCCAACGACAAACACTGCCAGTTTTACCATCAGCGCCACTGGCACCTGTACTGGGAATATCACGATCACGCCCTCGGTGGATGCGGGCGGCAATGGCTGGCTGGGAATTACCGGCCCCGTCTCCATTGCCAGCGGCGGCACAGCAACCTTCACCACCACCATCACCTCTAATGCGCTGGCGGCTGGCACCTATAGCAGCACGATCACACTGAATGCCGCCGATGGTAATGGCAACCTCTCCGGCAGCCCACAACAAGTCAACGTCTCGCTGACGGTGCTAGTCCCATGCACCTTGCAGGCTCCGTCAGCCACCACGCTGCCCTTTACCGCCGCTGTGGGCAGCAACCCGACGACAAACACTGTTAGCTTTACCATCAGCGTGACAGGCAATTGTGCTGGGAATGTCACGATCACGCCCTCGGTGGATGCGGGCGGCAATGGCTGGCTAGCGATTACTGGCCCCATCTCTATTGCCAGTGGCGGCACAGCAACCATCACCGTCACCATTACCTCTAGTGCGCTGGCGGCTGGCACCTATAGCAGCACAATCACGCTGAATGCTGGTGCTATCTCTGGTAGTCCCCAAACTGTCAATGTGACATTAACTGTATCATAGTGTTTTTAGGATGATAGGTGAATAATACAGTCTGAAATTGGTGAAATCAATTTCAGACTGTATTATTCACCTATCATCCTTTTTAATAAAGAGCTGTAGGATGGTGAATCAGTAGCTTTACTCTCTCCAAATGGGCTTGATCGTGCTCCCAATCCTCTTTCCCTTGCTCATTTGTTTGAATAGGCGTTTCTAAAAGCACCGCAACATGCGCTAGGCGTGGATCGCGCAGCAGCGTACGCAACCCTTCTTCGCCAATAATGCCCTCGCCGATGCGTGCATGGACATCGCGATGGCTGCCCAGATCCTTCTCGGTATCATTGAGGTGCAAGACTTTCAGACGCGCCAAGCCAACTGTCTCATCAAAGTGGCGCAACACTTCCAGCACTGCCGCTGCTGTCGAGATATCGTGGCCCGCGCCCCACAGATGGGCCGTGTCAAGGCAGACTCCCAGACGGTCAGGGTAGTTCGGCAAAGCTGCGAGTGTGGCAGCCAGGTGCTCAAAGTCGCCACCTAACGCGTTGCCCGCGCCCACACTATTTTCGAGCAGCAACACGACTCCAGGCGGTGTCTCAGGCAAGATGCGTTCGATGGCTTGAGCGATGCGTGCCACGCCAGCCTCGACACCTGTGCCCTTGTGACTACCCACATGGAAAACCACGTACGAGGCACCCAACAATGCTCCGCGTTGCAGGGTCCAACTCAACAGAGCAATAGACTTTTCCCAGTTCCCTTCATCTGGTGAGGCCAGGTTGATGAGATAGGGCGCGTGCAGCACCACAGGGGCAAGATCGAGTCTGCGTGCGGTCTCAGCGAAGGCGATACACTGCTCCTCACCTCCACGGGTAGGAGTCCAGCCAGTCGGGTTGCTGGCGAAAATCTGAATAGCGTTGCAGCCGATGCGCTGAGCAATCTCGGCAGCCCGCACAGCATTGGCGTTTATGGGTACATGGCGACCTATGCGCATTAGTCCTCCGTTATCTCCAAACCGGGCATTTCCGGCTGCACCATATCAGCTATATGGCTGCTTTGACTCTCTGGCGTAGCTTGCTCGATATGTGGCAGTTCGTGCAGACTGGTCAGGCCAAATTGTTGCAAAAATTCAGAGGTGGTTGCGAAGAGCGCCGGACGGCCTACGGTTTGGGCACGCCCGACCTCTGCCACTAGACTATGCTGGATCAAACTGACTAACGCACGATCACTGTTCACGCCGCGTACCGCCTCGATTTGCGCTCGTGTCATGGGCTGGCGATAGGAGATTACCGCCAGTGTTTCCATTGCAGCAGTAGTGAGTTTGGCGGTCATCGGCAAGCCCAGCAGAGCGGCGATATAGCGAGCATTCTCTGGGGCAGTCACAAGTTGAACCTGGCTTTCCAGGCGTTGCAAGCGAATGCCGCGCCCCTGGCTCTCCAATTGTTCGGCCAATATGTGTAGCACGCCCGCGAGATGCGTATCACTCACATCCAGCAGCTTGCGCAATTCGGTATATTCGAGGGGGCGACCAGCGACAAAAAGCAGACTTTCGGCTGCCATAGCCAATCTAGCAAAGTGCTGCTCTTTCTCGCTGACTGGTTGGGTAATTTGGGTGCTACGTGCATCTTGAGTTTGTGTCATAATCCGTCAACATTCCCCTGGCCCTCTGGCCTTCCCTACCTCATTTTCTTGAGCAAAGTCTACCATAGAAATTTCACGCTGTCGAGGCCACGCTATTTCCTGAGTGTACATCAGAACCCAGGAGCCGGAGTGTCGCGGTGTCGCAACTGACATATCTGGATAAACAGTTATTCTCAGGATACCGCGAAAATAATCCCTCTTAACAGCTTTTTGTGCGCATACCCCTCTCGTGCCCGATCCCCTACATCCACATTTCACATTTTAGCCCGCTCTTTATACTAAACGCACAACCACTTATTCT
>JBDTBU010000044.1:0-14747 GCA_039923935.1 Ktedonobacteraceae bacterium
AGGCTTGGGCATAGAAAATTCAGTGATCCTACCAGCAGGTTGATGCCGCAGAGCCAACGCGCCAACGACACTACCAACAACAACAGTGGTAGCGATCATAGTGAGCACCCATTTTTTAGCAAGAACCTTCACAGTTTTAGTAGCAACATGTTTCGCGTGTTTCAAATGTCCCAAGTGTTTCAAATGTTGCACATGTGTAACCTGACTCATATGACCAGCTTGCGCAGCATTCCCCACATGACCAGCCTGCGCAGCGTTCCCCACATGACCAGCCTGCGCAACATTCCCCGCATGACCAGCCTGCGCAGCATTCCCCGCATGTCCAGCCTGCGCAGCATTCCCCGCATGTCCAGCCTGCGCAGCAGGAGTCCCTGGTATGTTGGGTACGTTGGCAATCTGTGGGGTTCCTGGTACGCTGGGTATACTGGCGAATTGTGGGGTGCCTGACACCATCGGTACATGGCCTGCTGGAATGCTGAACGGCGGCAATATTGGTGGAAGAATATCCTTGCGCACGCCTAACTTTTGCTGAGCCGAAACCTTGGCATTGATAAGGGTACTTTCACGGTCATCCGCTATGCCCTGTTGACGTGTATTCTGCAAAAGAGTCTCTTCAACCAAAAGAGTAATATCCGATGGCTTACTCGATAGTTGGGTAGCTTGGTTCGGGCTGCTAGCTCTGTTCGTCCCGCAACGTCCACAGAATTGCGCGTTTGGGGACAGATCTGCTCCACATTGTGTGCATCGGTCCATAGAGTCGTTTGCCTCCTAATAGATGGCTCATGCCAGGCTTCTACCCATAGCAGTGGTGACGTGGGTTACAAGTTGTATCGCAAAATACATGAAGGATATACATGTATAATAGCATGTTTCCTATCTAAATATAGCCAATCTCCCAACGTTTTACCAGTCATTTTTTCACAGAGTGAGTGTGATACGGCTCATTTTGTATGGCGAGGTAGAGGGCGAAACAACAGCCCTTCAGCAACCGGAATAAGCCACCCCAAAAAGAAGTTCTAATAAGTAGAAATGGTTCGTTATAGAAGAGAAATTATTGAAGGGGCTGCTCTCCAGCAGCCTCAACAGTAGCTCTCAGCAAGGAATTGACAAAACATGAGTCGTTGTACGTCTCTATAATAGAGATAGACCGATGACATTTTGCCTTGTCATAATCCGTAGTGCGTTCCTTTCTGAAAAGGAGCAAAAGCTATGCCAGAGAATATGTTTGTCACCGATAGTGCGGATTTCGAGCGCCTACGCGAACAAGGGTTCACGGAAGACGAGATACAAAAGCTCATATATATGAAAGAGCACGTAGGGGAACAGATTGAGTATCGCGAGATACTTGAGGAACAGCACCGTCTGGATTTTATGCGCTGGCTGGTTGAGCACAATCGGATTAGCCAATGATTCAAACGAAGGTGCCTGATCCGCGCCTGACAAAAAGGCATCTGCGTGGATAGTAAAACGACATGAGAGAGGTCCGGTGAACCAACTCACTGAACCTCTCTCATGTCGTTTTATACCTGCTCCAGATCTGTTATCGCAGCATCAATCACATCGTAGGCTCGTGCTAAAAGGGCGGTCACATTCTGACCATTGAGCGTGAAGGGTGCGTCTCCCAACCTCTTGAGGATGGCTTTGTCGATCCTGGTAGCGGTAGGATGCACAGCAAAATCTTCTAGACCCTCGCCTGCTTGCCAGAAGGTACTTAGGTCTTCTTCAAGTAGTGCGACGGCCTCTGGAGCTTCTGCGCTGGCATTACTGATCAGATCATCGGTGGCTGCGGTACGCTGCTCACGCAAAGATGAAATAATCGCTTCTCTGGTGCGACCACGTAACTTGAAGATGAGAAAAGGGTCTTCGTCGAAGCGCTCGGCTAGCAAATAGTAGACGGCGGCGATATGTTTGCAGGGATTGGCCCAGTCGGGGCAGGAGCAGTTGGTCGTAAGGTCTTTAACAGCCGTTGGAAAAAGGGAAAGATTGACGGACTCAAAAGCTTCTTCGATATTGCTGGGCATCTCGCTCGCAAGCAGTTTGGCTGCAAAGATAGCCTGGGCAGCCATGGCCTCGATGACATGCTCCCAATCCCGCTCAGCAAGAGGCTTGAGCTGAATTTTGACGTTGTATGGTTTGGGCTGCGATCCCTGGACTTTGGCTTTGACCAAACCCGGCTCGATATCAATTGAAATGACCTGCCCCTGGCGTGCATACGAACGTCCACGCGTCAGCCGTGTGCCCATGCTAAAGGATTCCAGCACACCAATCCAGCGTCGCGACCACCAGGTTGAGCCGATAGCCCCGCGCTCGCTTTTTGTCTTGAGGCCGCCCTGAACCTTGATGGGCTGAGCTGGCCGGTAGTAATTCCATTCGTCTTCATAATCATCCCAGCGTCCCATAAACTATTCTCCCACTGCCTCGCGACTGAGCGCGAAGAGGTCTTTGAGCTGCGTGGTGGACATCTCGGTCAGCCAGCCCTCGCCGCTACCGACAATGCTTTCTGCCAGTTCTTTCTTCTGTTCGATCATCATATCGATGCGCTCCTCTAGCGTGCCGACGCAGACGAACTTGTGAACCTGCACATTCTTGGTCTGCCCAATACGAAAGGCACGGTCAGTGGCCTGATTCTCTACAGCGGGATTCCACCAGCGGTCAAAGTGAAAGACGTGGTTGGCTGCGGTCAGGTTGAGCCCCACGCCACCAGCTTTCAGCGAAAGGATGAAGAGTGGCGCACCACGCTTCTCCTCCTGAAAACGTTGCACCATAGCGTCGCGCTGCTTCTTGGACGTGCCGCCATGCAGGAAGAGTACTTCGCAACCAAACTTCTCCTGGAGATGGCGGCGCAACATACCGCCCATCTCCGCGAACTGGCTGAAGATCAGGGCTTTGTCGCCGCCTGCCAGCACCTCTTCGAGCATCTCTTCCAAGCGTGCGAGCTTGCCTGAACGGCCCGGCAAGCTGCTGCTGTCCCCAACAAAGTGCGCGGGATGGTTGCAGATCTGTTTGAGCTTCATAAGCGTTGAGAGCACCAAGCCCTTGCGTTCAATGCCATCCGCTGACTCAATCTTCTCGATCATTTCTTTCACCACCGCCTCATAGAGCGATGCCTGCTCTTGCGTGAGGTTACAAAATACCTTCATCTCCATTTTATCAGGCAGGTCCGCGATAATGGACTTGTCCGTTTTGAGACGGCGCAAGAGAAATGGCTGGATCACACGTTTGAGCATATCCGAACGGTCTGCGTCACGGAAACGCTCGATAGGAATGGCAAACTGCTTGCGGAAGTCCGTGGCGGACCCCAGATAGCCCGGATTGAGGAATTCCATAATCGACCAGAGTTCGGATAGACGATTCTCCACAGGCGTACCCGTGAGCGCGATCTTGTGGCGTGCTTTGATATTCTTGATGGCTACGGTTTGCTTGGCAGCCTCGTTCTTGATATTCTGCGCCTCGTCCACCACCACATACTCCCAGTCCAGCGCAGCCAGATGCTCTTTGTCGCGCAAGGCCAGCGCATACGTCGTAATCACGATATCATGCTGCTTGGCCTCTTCCACAAACGCCTCACCGGAGAGCCGCTCGTTCCCATGATGAACCATCACGTTGAGCGAGGGAGCAAACTTCTCAACCTCACGCTGCCAGTTGCCAACGATGGACATGGGGCAGATGAGTAGAGCTGGGTCTGACGGTGTTTCTTCTTGCCGAACTTCACGATCATGGAGCAGGAGCGTGATAAGCTGGATTGTTTTCCCCAGTCCCATGGAATCCCCCAAACAAGCGCCTAACCCGAATTGCATGAGAAACGCCATCCACGCCACGCCCTTGAGTTGATACGGACGAAGCTGGCCCTGGAAGGCGGCTGGGGTGGCGATGGGTGCGAGTTTGAGATTGTCGGAGAGTTGAGCCAGCAGGTCTTTGAGCCAACCATCGCCGGTGATATCCAGAACGGGCAGGCCCATCTCGGATAGCTCTTCGCCGAGACCTGTACGCAGAGCCTCGCCTAGTGTCATTTGCCCGTTCTGGCGCTTTTTCTGGAAAAAGGCGATAGCGCGTTCGATCTCTTCGGGACGCAGTTCGACCCATTGGCCACGCACCTGGATCAGCGGCATTTTTAAGTTGACCAGCTTCTCAAATTCGCTGGCGGTGAGCGTCATATCGCCTATCGAGACGGTCCAGTCATAGGCTACGATGCCATCCAGACCCAGTAGCCCGGAACTTGTTTGCCCGCTTGTTTTGGGCTTGATTTTCAGTTTGACGCCGAGACGCGCAGCAGCTTTCTGCCACCAGGGCGGGACTAGCACGCCAAAGCCGCTCTGTTCGAGCAATGGAGCGGATTCGCGTAGGAAGGCGTACGCTTGCGGGGTCGTCAGGCGCAAATCGCTGGGGCGTGCAGTGCGCAAGCTCTCCTCAATGGTCGGGAAGAGACGCGAGGCGCGGCCAAGGTCAGCTAGCAGACGCTCCTGGGGGTTCTCAAAGGAGCGTTTGAGGAAGGTGAGCGTGCTTGAGCGCTCTGTCCAGACCTTCTCGGCGGGTACGAGCAGGCTGCGGTCATCGTTGGCTTGCAGATGGAAGCTGACGCGCCAATCGGTGCTCTCCTCACCCTCCACAGCCCCAGGAGGATCGAGTCGAAAGCATGTGCGAAAGGCCGCTTGCTTCTCATCCAGTCTCAATTGCACTAACCACGCAGAGAGTGCTGAGGTGAATTGCTTTAGTTCTGATGCGGAAGCCAGCAAGGTTGTGTGCTCAGCAGAAGAGAGGCCATGCAACCACTGCTCAGGTAGCGCGATAGACTTGCTTTGGCGTTTACGTGTCGATACGAGATCGGTGGCGGAGAGTTCTACGCGAACAAACGCATCGACGGTGGCGTTGAGAAAGTGCTGCAACATGTCTCGCGGCAGTGTGGCCGGTTTCGCGCCGGGCGGCAGGAACGACCAGCAGGTAGCCGGCATCATCCTAGCAAGCGTTGTCACGCGTTCGGCGTCATCGGGCACGAGCACAGCCCGCCAGGCAGATCGCAAATTGGTCTCGCGCTTGCCCGGCACTTCTTGCAGGGTGGGCATATATGCTTGGCGGGCCAGTAGCTCATACGCCAGGCGAGCAGCAGTCATCCAGAAACGCAGCGAATTGCCAAAAGCGACACCAGGCGGCGGATTGTCTGGCAAAGCTAGCAGCAATTCGAGCGCGTCATCTGGCTCTAGCGCGGCTGTCTGCATAGACCAAAGCTTGAATGTGCTCACGCTCAGTTCTCTGGGTTCGTCGCGAATGAGTTCTGGTGAAGACAGCGGTCCCGGCGTGATAGATGGCAGGTTCAACGTCAGCATCTCCGCGCTCGTACTCACACTTGCGGCTAACAAACTGCCAGTCAGCTCGCCCAGTGCCTCACACAGCGTATCATACGCCAGTGCGAACGGATGTGGGTTAGGTTTGCTCCCGCCAGCTTTGCGCCCCCCACGTTGGGCAGGTACAACCGACAGGTGAGATGTTTCCGCCCAGACATGTAATCGAGCGGTGGCCTGGTAATCCCAAATGGCATGTAAAACGATCAAGCTTTTCCCCTCTACACCAGAAAATCTTCGCAGCTTGTGCTCACTGAGAAACCGGCTCTATCTCATAAAGCCGAATCAGAGCACACCGGTATGCAATCATCCATCCTCTCATCATAGCACACCAGGAAAGCCAGGGGCTGAAGAGAAAAGAATACCGTATCATTACGAGTCGGAAGAGGGGAGAGTAAAAATGAAGCGGCTGCCTTCGCCCAGAATCCCGCTACTTTCAACGCGGATACTGCCCTCGTGCATCTGCACAAGCTGCGCCACGATATACAGGCCAAGGCCAACCCCGCGTGCCTGACTATCAATGCTGGGAACCCGATAGAAACGCTCAAACAGGTGGGTCTGGGCCTCTTGTGGAATCCCTAGACCTTTATCTTCAATGCAAACCTCGATGAAGGGAGATGTTCGGCTAAGCGTGATTGTCACTGGGCCGCCAAGTGGGCTGTATTTGATCGCGTTCTCAACCAGGTTCCCCATGATCTGAGCCAAGCGGGCCTGGTCGCCCTGGATCAGATAGGGAGCCTCTGCCGTAGACGCAACATAGCGTAGTTCGTGGTCTTTCACCAGATTGGCCTGATCCTCTATCACCTGACGCGCGATTTTTTCCAGATCAACTGTCGCCAGTTGCAGGCTAATCTGTCCGCGATTTAGGCTAGCAGCATCCAAAAAGGTTGCGACAATATTATTGAGCTGTTTAGCCTGCGTCTCGATAGTTACCAGACGTTCCTCGAAGGCGGGCGGCAGGGCAGCTTTCGACGTGTTTGCCTTGCGCAGTGAACGCAGTGCACTCTGGCTGTGCCCCTGAATAATCGCCAACGGATTGCGGAATTCATGTGCAGTAATCGCGAGAAGTTCATTTTTCAGTGCGTCAGCCTCGCGCATAGTTGCCTCATTGGCTCTGGCTGTAATAGCTTCTTGTTGCCAACGCACCTGTTCCATAGCAACACCCGCCAATTGGGCAATACCCTCAACAATAGTGAAATCCCAGCTTGTGAAGCTACAAATGGCTTGGTATGGTAGTTCTTGCGGCGCGGAGCGCGAGCGATCCAGCAAAAGCAGGCCCAGAATATGTTGATGATGGATAATTGGCGCGGCCAACACCATTGTCTGCTCAAAGATCTGAGGCTGACCTGAACGATGTTCTGTGTTCACCAGCGTGGCATGGCCGTTCATAACTTGCTGATAAAAGCCAAAGATCTGCTCGTTGGCGGGATTGAGCCACGTCTGCTGCTCTTCTAGCCAGCGTACCTCTTCTTCCGATGTAAAGCCGCGTGCAAGCAACAGTTCAAAGCGTTGCTCTTCTGGCTGGAACAGGTGGACGGTGCCGCGAGTACAGGTGAAGGCCGCGAGTGTTTTTTCCAACACACCATGCAAAATAACCTGAATATTGGTGCTATAGGAGACGGCCTCTGCCGTGTGTAAAAAGGTATCTAGGGCCATATGGATACGCTTTTCCGCCTGGATTGTAGCATCCAACAGGCGGGCTTTCTCAATTGCCAGACCGCATTGAGCTGCGATATCCTGGGCAAAGGCGTGCTGTCCGCTGCTGGGCTTTCTGCGCCGACTATAGTTCACAACAATCAGACCAACACAATGCGCGTCGGATAAGAGTTCCACTTCTCCTCGGCCTGGCACAATACTTTTCTGCTCGCCAGGCAAATCCCAATGCGCTCCCTGCTCATCGGCACCGACCATCAACGGCACCACTAGCAAGCTCTTCAGATTAAATTGGTGCAACCAAGTAATCTCCTCGTCCTGAGCTTGTTCCGCATTGATAAGCAGGGGGCGGCCTGTGGCAATGGCTGTGTGAAAATGGGGCAACGTGTCCAGCGAAATGCTTGCTGTGGGCAGGGTATAGCCCACATCTTGTTTATCAACCGGGCGCAGTGTGGTCTCATCTGCGTCCAGGAGCAAGGTCAGGCCGCTGTTAGCATCCAACACCCGCACAAGGTGCCGCGTGGCTAGACGCAGCACTACGGGCAAATCTTCGCCGGAGTTGACTGCCATAGCGACTTGATAGATGGCGCGGGCCCGTTCAATCAGATGTTCAGCACGCATCTGTTGCGCCTGGGCATGCTGGTACAGACGCGCGTTACTGATGGCAATAGTGGCTTGATGACCAATGGCCCTACCCAATTGGTATTGTTCTGGGGAAAAGGTGCCGAGCTGGCCAGGGTTATCCAGCGAGAGAAAGCCGACGAGCTGCCCCTCACGTATCAGGGCCACCAAGAGAACCGCGTATATTTGGAAAGTACCCGCTAAGGTCTGGAGCGTCGCTTCGTTGCGTAAGTCCTCAATATAGAGCATACCGCCAGCCTCCACTAGGCGTTGGGCGATGGGGTTATCGACAGACAGGGACGTGCGATACCAGGCAGCACCCGCTTTTTGGATAATCTCTTCAGCAAGCACAGATGAGGCAACATGGTACGTCGTGGGGTGAAAGTGGCTCAAACCTTCATTCAGGAGCCAAACAGCACACCGTTCCACTTCGCACAACTCAGTGGTGCGCTTCACCAAGGCATGTAAAAGAGGCTCCAGGTCAAGTGAGGAGTTTAAAATATCGGCGAGTTCACGTAAAATAACGCTTTCGCGTAACGCTTTTTGTAAGCGCACACGTTCAGCCGTATCGGCTGGTGAGCGATCCTTTCCTGACATGCTCTTGTGTTCCTTACATTCAAACAATTGCCACTGAGCAGCGTATTGGCTGGATCGAGCACTATAATGACTGTGCACCTTGTCTATCTGACGGACTGGGCATATAGTTTGCCTACAGCAAGTGTAACAGGTGAGCCGACCCATAGTCAAGCAAAATGGACTTTTTTCGGCGCGTAGCAAGCAAATAAAGTAATGCGTATTTCACTATCTCAGAGAGCGGAGCGCTGTTGGCTCTTCTGCTGAGCCAGTGCAGCCAATTCTTGCTGGTCACTTACCAGTGTTGCCTGATGAACAAGCCCAGCAATGTTAGTTGGGGTGCCACGGATACCCTCGGCATAGAAAGCGTTGACCTCGGCTCCGAGCAGAAGAATCACCGCGAAATAGTAAAAGAAGAGCAGGAGAATCACTGCGAATCCCGTAGCTCCGTTGTAACTGCCCATGAAATGCTCAACGTAAAATGGAAAAATCGCTACATAGACCTGGAGGGCGAACGCGGCCACCAGAGCACCCAACCAGCTATTGCGCAGGCTAATATGCTGGTTGGGCACCACCATAAAGATCGTCAGGAAGAGCAGCCACGAGGCCAGCAATCCTCCCAAGAAGCCACCCAGGCCGATAGAGGAAGCAAACAACATGATGGGGATCAGTACAATAAAGATCAGCAACATGCCGATGGCCATCACGTTCTGACGCCAAAAGGATCGCGCAGGCGTGTGATAAATAATGTCAAAATAATCCTCTAGCGCGACGAAGAGGCGCGAACCACTGAAGATTGCTAGAACAATCGCCAGAATACTCAAAAAGCCTGCATTTTGCCGCAACAGAGTGATTACAAGCGGAAGGTTTAATACACTCTGGCCTGGACGGATGGAGGGGAAGAGCGTATTCAAGTTCGTGATAAGCTCGCTTTGGGCGTTTGAACTGAGACGACCTGAGACGAAGCCAACAACTGCTACCAAGGCGATCACGATGGGGAACATAGCCATCAGCAGGCTATAGGCCAATCCAGAGGCAAAATTGAACACCCAATCGTTCATACATTTCAGCCAGAAATTTCCAAACGTTTGCGTATCGTGTAGCACCACCCGGAATGACTCGTGTGTCTCGGCTTCGATAAATAACTGTTTGGCTCCCTCTTCTACACTGAGAACGATGTGCGAGGCTCCGACTACCTTGATAGAATCGTGCTCCTTGGCGTCGATCAGCAGTTCCTTGGTTTTTTGTTCAGCCGCTTGCACCGTTTCTGCGTTTCCCTCTATTACGATTGAGAGAGCATTTTCCGTTGTAATCAGCAGTTTTTGGGCATCCTGCTCAATAGTCAGTTTGATCGTCGTCTCATCGACCTCCAAGCTATCTTGGATCTCCTGCACGTCGCCTCGGCTTAGGATAATACGCTGTTCGCTAGCGCCAGCCTCCTGACCTAAAGTCTCGGTCTGAGACGTTGGAGCGGCAGTTGTATGCGTATTGTTTGGTGCTTCCATAACTTTCCTCGCAGAGTATGTTGATTTGGAAAAGAGTCGCAGGAGAGTGGAGAAACTCACTGGCCACTAGCTACTATTGCCTCAATCTCGTTTGTCACTCGTTCTAGCTCCAAAATGATGGGAGTGACAGTGTGTGTTTGATAGACGGTTAACAACGCCCGATAGTACCACAGCGTGCCCTCTTTGCCCCCTTTGAAACGCGACCAGAGTTCGTCGCCCACAACGCGATAGTCGCTGAGGATCGAGCGTGTGTTGTGCAGCTTATCTGCGGCAGAGACGAGCAGTACCGAGGGTGAAGCGTGGTGCAGATGGGCGATATAGGCTTCTTTGCGCGGCTGCCAGGGCGGTTTGGGCACAGTATCGGCGTCGGTACAGCCGTTGACAATTGCCACCACTATCTCGCCAAATTTCTGCTGGATCTCGTGACGGGTGGCCTCACCTCCCTGATCCTCGATGGCATCGTGCAGCAGAGCCGCAATAGCCTCATCCTCGTTCCCACCATATTCCAGAACGAGGCTGGCAACGGCGAGCAAGTGAGCAATATAGGGTATGCCGCTACCCTTACGTACCTGTCTAGCATGCAGGCGCGTCGCAAAAATCAGCGCATCGTCAAAGCGCGTGGATAACTCCATAATAGCCCTGCCTTTCGTCGATAGATTGCTGCCATTATACCAGAAGAGAGTGGCATTGTGTATAAGGAAAATTTTCATAGATATACATAAATTGAACTTTCCTGAAGAAAGCGTATAATAACTCGTGTCCTATGTATCAATGATTGTTGGGTGGAAGAAGTTCGCTTGTGGCAAAAAGCAGAAAGCGGTTGTGTTGGTATGTTGCACTCACACTCGGATGTATATGTTGCAGTACGACCTCAACTTGAGGCGCAGAAGCGTAGGCAATCCACGAACATTCCTGTACGTATTTTTGCCGCGTGCTTAGTTTCTCTGGCGATGGCCGTGCACTATACCGATTACGGCCCCTTGATCCCGGTGATGCTCAACGATCTGCATATCGCGGCCAGCCAGGCCGGTCTGATGTCCACCTTGCTCTTTCTAGGGCTGGCTGTGACCTATCTACCGGGTGGGATTCTGGTGGATCGATATGGACAACGCCCGGTGCTGATCGGCGGCCTACTGTTGATGATCCTGGGCGGTCTGCTCTTGCCGCTCTGGCCCAATATTTTCTGGATTCTTGCCTGTCGCGCACTGATTGGTTTTGGTTCGGGCGCGGCCTTTATCGCGGGCGCTGGTGTCGTCGCTGGGGTGGAGAAACATGCCGCGCTGGCGCAGGGTTTGTACGGTGGCGTTATCCAGATTGGTTCTGGCCTTGGTCTGCTGGCCACGCCGTGGATTGCGGCTCAGGTAGGCTGGCAAGGAGCTTTTTTCTGCTGGGGTCTGGTCAGCATACCGGCTCTGCTGGCCTGGCTTTTCGTCAAGGATGGTCACGAAACGCAACGTGAGAGCCGTGGGAATGTCGCCGCCGGGTTGCGTTCGCCAGCCGTCTGGTCGCTGGGTCTGGCACATATGGGCACTTTTGGCGTAGGCAACGCCATCGCTGCCTGGATTGTGGTCTATCTTGTCCACCAGTATGGCATCCCACTGAGCCTAGCTGCAACCTTTGGTGCGCTTGGCCTGATTTCGGGTGCCTTGCTACGTCCTCTAGGCGGCTTTTTGCTGGGGCGCAAGGTATTTGGCTCTGTGGCCTTGTTGCGTGTGGGTACCATCCTGACCTGCCTGGGCGTTGCGACTCTAGCGTTACCTTGGCGTCAGCCAGTCCTGGCTATTGTCGGCATGACCGCCATTGCCTGCGGTGCCACCATCTCCTATACCTCCGTCTTTGATAGCGCAGCACAACTGAAAACCGTCAGCAAAGGTGTCGCGCAGGGTCTACTCAGCGTGATTGCTTGCCAAACACTGCTCTGGGGACCACCGTTGATCGGGTTTCTCTTTCAATTAACCGGTAGTTTCTCCTTGCCCTTCGCCTCAATACTGTTTTTTTGTGCCATCGCCATCAATGCTTCTATCCTAGCAGGACCAGCCCTTAAGCTGGAAAAACGCTGCTAGCATGATTGGGATCTGCCTATTTTTGCCAGTAGGGAGAAATCTCAAAAAAAAAGTCCCTTAACCCCTTGACAGTTTGAGCGAAAACGAGTAGTATAAGCCACGTCCACAAGACAACAAGGCGCATTCGTCTAGCGGCCTAGGACGCCGCCCTCTCAAGGCGGAGATCACGGGTTCGAATCCCGTATGCGCTACCATTTGCCCTGTAACAATCGCCTCAGTCCGCTCCAGGAGTAGCTTGAGGCGATTGTGTTTGTGCCCTGTTCCCCGTTTGACGACAAAACTCGTTTTAGCCCCACAGTGCCGTATTCAGCTTGTGCATCGCCTCCTTTTGCATGGTTGGTAAGACGTGAGAATAGATATCCATCGTCATGCTAATCTCCGTGTGCCCCAACATTTCCTGCACGATTTTTGGGTTGACTCCCAGCGCTAAAAGCGTGGTCGCTGCGGTATGCCGCAAATCATGAAACCGAATATTTGGCAACCCTGCTTTCTTCAAGTGACTCTTGAAGGTCGTCACCACATAATTCGGGGTGAAATGCTTCCCCAGTTTCGTGCAAAACACGTAATCGTGATGCTGCCAATACTGCCCAGCAGTGCTGATCTGCTGTGCTTGCTGCTCTTTGTGGGTGATGAGCGCCTGGAGCACCATCTCTGGCAGTGCCAGACATCGGCGTCCACTCTCCGTTTTTGGCTCCGTTTCAATGAAACAGGGTTCACCCTCTTTCCGCAAGCGGACTGTGACATGGATAAGGGACCGCCGCACTTGGAGCGTTCCCCGCACCAGATCGATATCTTGCCACTTGAGGGCCAGAATCTCGCCCTGGCGCATGCCAGTCCCAAGCGCAAGCAAAAACAGTACTTCGAGCGGGTTTCCTGGAAGATCTTTCAACAACTGCTGCACCTGTTCGATGCTCAACGGCTGGATCTCATAATGCTCCTTCCGAGGAGGCGTGACCAGTTCGCTGACGTTGCGCGAGATCAGACCCCAACGTAAGGCAGTGTCCAACGCTTTATGCAGGACATTATGAAAGGTTCCCACCGTTGAATTGGAAAGGCCCTCTTCCAATTTTTGCTTGTAGAAAGCTTGTAAATGCTGCGGGGTCAGCTTTTGCATGGTGTGCTGCCCAATACCTGGAATCAGATGTAAGTGCAATATTTGATCGTACCGCTCATACGTGCGCTGGCGCAGACTATATTTGTGGGTGTCTTCGAGCCATTGAGCAAGAAAATCGCCCAGCTTCTGCTGGGATGTGCCCACGAATGCCTGCTGCTCAACTTGGCGTAACGCGGCCTGGAGTTTGTCGCGTACCTCCTTTTTCGTTTTTCCATACAATGTTTTGCGTTTCCCATTTTCCAGGCTGATGATGGCGCTCCACCGGCCATCTTTCCGTAGGGAAATGCTCCCTTCACCATGACCACGCCGTTTTGTATCTGACATCGAAAATCTCCTTGTGGGTCTCTGTGTACCCCGCTAAGGAAAGATGCATCTCTATTTTACCAGAAAAAATGCATCTGTTCAATGAAGAATGCATCTGTTCAATGAAGAAGGTGAGAGTAGATTCTTACGCAGATTTTGGAAGAGGATGTATTTTCCGTTACTCACGAGGTTGCTGATCTGTCCATGCACGAAGATCGTGCATGGCAATGCGGGCAGCTCTTCCAATATGGATTACTGGAGGCCCCTTTCTTCTAGCGATCAGTTCATATAATTTTGCAGGTGATAGACTCAGACGCTTTGCTGCTTCTGGGATCGTCAGGAGAAGTGGATTGCTCGATAGTTCGTGTTCTTCGGTCATGTTCCTTTTCCTTTTCTTGCATGTACTTTTTCGTATGAAATGGAGGAATGTAAAAATCTATGGCAAGTGGCTTCGGTCTCACACGGAAAAGTCAGCAAGCCACTCCATGACATCTCTCTTCCTGACTTTTCGAAATGGATCCAGGCATCTGTACCAAGTATGTCCAATCTGTAAGCCAAAAACCACAACAAAACTCTTCAAAATTCCGTGTAGGGAAAAATGAAGAGTTTTGTAGGGGGTAAAAATAATCAATACTAGTAAAAAAGGCAATAAACGACTCTTTCGAGAATCCTGAGACTTGCAAAGCGATCGTGGTCTTGTATTCTTTGGGCCTCATTTTTGCACAAAGTAGCGGCTTCTTGCTCGGATAGGCTGAGAAGAGAAGGAGCACCCTGATGAGATCATCAGTACATAGCTTCCGTGCCAATAAGGCTCATTGTATGCAAGCAAATGGTGCTACGATGGAAGCAATAGTTATCGCGTAAAATTGAGGAGGCAGAATGTCGCGTAAAATTGAGGAGGCAGAATGTCACCAATTTTGCAGTAGAGTTCCTGCCATCCAAGCAGGTTGTCGCCGGTTCGAGCCCGGTCTCCCGCTCTTCGTCAAAGATCGTCCCTCTAGAGGCGCTTCTCAAGCCATCTGACAAGGATAGGTGAAAGAAAGCTCATCCAGAGGGTATTGCTGTGTGTGGAAAAAAGTCCTCCAACAACAATCTGCCTCACAGACGCGCATTGCCTCACCAAAATCTGACTTTGCGCACCTCACAAGATGTGCTTTCCCCCGCCTGTCTACTGTCCGTTCACGCAAGGCCACACCGTTGCTCCGTGCGTCTTGCCAAAAAGACAGGAAAAGCATACCATGCGTTTCATGAGGAAGATTGTTCATGAGGCAACCGAGAGCGTCTCTGGTGGTGTTCATGGAGAGAGATCGCACAAGCAGATTCCAAACGAGACAGAGGTGAGAGGAGTGGGAGTGAGTTTTCACGCACGGCGGGAGGTTCTACACCAACTGGCCCCACAGTATCAGCACGCATCGTCCGCACACAAAAGCACGCTCTTGGACGAATACACCACCCTCACCGGATATAACCGCAAGTATGCCATGTGGCTGCTCAATCATGCCCAGGAGGATCAGCAGGCCACGAGCAGCGCTACGGCCCGGACGTGCAACAGGCGCTGCTCGTGGCCTGGGATGCGGCC
>JBDTBU010000045.1:0-5345 GCA_039923935.1 Ktedonobacteraceae bacterium
GGTCGAACGGGATCACACGCAATGTGGCTTTGGTCTCTTCCTTGACCTTCAATTCAGCCTCACTATCCTCAGCCCATTTGACACGCACAAAACCGCGCTTTTCAGAGGCGATGATCTCTTTGAACTCCTCATAGCTCTCTGTTGTGTGGGTATTGTTTTGCCGGAATTCCAGTGCACGCTGGTACATTGCCTGCTGCACCTCTTCCAACAAAGCAGGCAAACGCGTCTCCAAACCTTCAACTGGTACCGACTCTTTGGCGCGAGTGTCGCGGCGCACAAGCATGACGCTGTTATTCTGCACATCGCGAGGACCAACCTCCATGCGTACAGGCACGCCGCGCATTTCCCACTCGTTATACTTCCAACCCGGTGTGTTTTCGCTCCAATCGACTTTCACACGCACTTTACCCTTGAGCATTTTTTCAACACGCTTGACCAACTCGCTGACAGCCCCTTTCTCGTGCTCTTTGCGCCAGATCGGCACGATCACGACCTGGTACGGTGCCAGATGAGGCGGCATCATCAGTCCGTTCTTGTCGCCGTGAACCATGATGATACCGCCGATCATACGTGTGCTCATACCCCAACTAGTCGTGGCACAGTATTTGCGTTCCCCATCAGCATCCAAAAATTGTATGCCGAAACCTTTGGCGAAGTTGGTGCCGAGATTGTGGCTGGTTGCCGATTGCAGAGCCTTACCGTCACCCATCAATGCCTCAATGGAGTAGGTACGTAGCGCACCAGCAAACTTCTCATTCTCGCTCTTACGGCCTGCTATAACTGGAATGGCTGCCTCTTCTTCCACAAAAGAGCGATAGACTTCCAACATCATGCGCGTACGCTCCTCAGCCTCTTCCAGCGTGCGGTGTGCGGTATGCCCCTCTTGCCAGAGAAACTCGGATGTACGTAGGAAGAGCATGGTACGCTTCTCCCAGCGCATAACATTATTCCACTGGTTCAGCAGCATCGGCAGGTCGCGATAGCTCTGAATCCATTTGGCAAAGCTGTGCCCAACAATCGTCTCGCTGGTTGGGCGGATGGCTAGCGGCTCTTCCAACTCTTCGCCACCGCCGCGTGTGACCCAGGCCAGTTCAGGCGCAAAGCCTTCCACATGCTCGGCCTCTTTTTCCAGAAAACTGCGCGGGATCAGCAGAGGGAAGTACGCGTTCTCAACGCCAGTCTCTTTAAAACGCGCATCCAGCAAGCGTTGCAGATTTTCCCAGATTGCATAGCCATACGGGCGAATAATCATGCAGCCACGCACAGGAGCATAATCGGCTAGCTCTGCTTTACGCACCACCTGATTGTACCACTGCGAAAAATTGTCTTCCTGGTCTACCAGATCTTCTACCAGCTTCTCATCTTTTGCCATAAAAAGTACCTCTCATTCTCCAAAAACAGCATAAAAAAACCCGTCCATCGAAGGACGAGCATTTGCACTCGTGGTACCACCTTGTTTGGATGTCGCCTCACGGCAGCATCCCTCTCATGTGCTCAAGCCACTAGAGCGGCTCAAGTGCTTCTCCCGTTAACGGTGGAGGTTCCGGCCAACTCCTCGCTGGCGCTCGCAGGTGGGTTCAACACGGCGTCCAGTTTACCGGCTTGCACTCTCCCGGCTCGCTCTCTGGCCTGCTTTGTGTTTACTGTTCCTGTTCAACGCGTTGTGCGCTCTCTGCTTTTTGATTGAGGCAAATGATATATGATTCTGTTTGTACTGTCAAGCTCAACATTACCATTTATTATTGTTGAGTTTGACTTTTTGTGTGTTTGCAGGTATACTTCTATAGATCTGAACACAGTTTCCCACATCATTTCAATCTTGAAAAGGCGCGGTAATGTCATGAGTTCGACCAGATGGTCACAAGCGATGCAAGCAATACACATGTCACGCTATCGCTTTTCCCATTTTCAGGACGAACCTATCATTCCAGATTACGCTTTCGTCCTCTCCCCGTTTAGGCGGGGGAGAGGTTTTTTTTTGAGATCTAGCCCGCCTATACAGACCCCACATTTTCAGCAATACGAGCCAAAAACAGCAGGAGGTTCATGGGCATGAGTAATAGCAGCACTTTACCGCTCTCTTCGGTGGAAGCTATCCAGGGAAAATTTCAGGACAAGGACATCGTTTCCCTGGATCAGTTTGCTGTTGAAGATCTGTACATAGTCTTCAATCTGGCGCTGAAAATGAAACAGCTTGTGCTCAACAGCGAGCCATCGCAGATCTTAGCGGGCAAAATTGTTTCGCTGCTGTTCTTTGAGCCTTCCAGCCGCACCTTTGGCTCGTTTGCTAGCGCGATCAAACGTCTGGGTGGGCAGACGATAGATATCCAGAACCCGGAAACGGTCACGTCGGTCAGCAAAGGCGAAACCTTCGAGGATACGATCCGCGTGTTCGAGGCGTATTCGGATGCGCTTGTGCTGCGCCATCCACATGCCGGAGCCGCACGAGCCGCTGCCAATGCCGCGCAGTTTGTGCCAGTCGTCAACGCGGGCGATGGGAATAACGAGCATCCAACGCAGGCATTGCTCGATTTATATACAATCTATGAAAGATTTGGCCGCTTGGATCACCTAAATGGGCTGCTGGTGGGCGACGCGCTGAATAGCCGCACGATACACTCGTTGATGCGTGGCCTCGCGCTCTTCCCGCACAATCGGCTCACAATCCTCGCACCCGCAACGTTGCGGTTAACACAGGATGATCTTGTTTCCTTCAGTTCACGCGGCATTGAGCTAGCAGAAATTGCCAGCACGAAGGAGATCCCCGAAGACTGCAATTTCTGGTACTGGACGCGTCTGCAAAAAGAACGCTTCTCCTCACCTGAGGAATACCAGGAACTGGTCGCAGGCAAATTCGTGGCGACTCCTGAATTACTGGCGCGTTATGCTAGTAAAGAGACCATTCTGATGGACCCGCTACCACGCGTGGGAACAATTGATCCCGCACTGGACGCGGATGAGCGGGCGGTATACTTGCGTGCGCAGATTCGCAACGGCCTGTATATACGTATGGCTGTACTCGCTTTAATAACCGGAAGGGCGTAAGAGTGTACGCCGGACGCGAGGGCCGGCCCTACACACAAGGGGATGGGATGGCAGGCGTGAGGTGTAGACCTCTTATCCGAACTTTGGCAAGGAGCACTTAAAAAGGATGATTATGCAGAATACACTACTCGATACGAAAAATATGTTCGATAACGATATACAAGCAGAAGCTTCACAACCGACTCTCCAGACGGGTGCGCTGGTCCTGGAGGATGGCACGCGCTTTGAGGGCACGTCCTTTGGCTCAGTCACACCGATGGCCGGTGAGGTGGTCTTCTGCACCGGCATGGTGGGCTATCCCGAAGCACTGACTGATGCGTCTTACACGGGGCAGATCTTGACCATGACCTACCCGATTATCGGCAACTACGGGGTGCCGGAGCCATCTCAGTGGGAGGATGACCATATCCACATTTCCGGGCTGATCGTCTCCAACTATATCGAGACGCCCTCGCACGCCCAGAGCACAATGAACCTCGGCACTTGGCTGCACCGCGAGCATATCCCCGCCTTGGAGATCAAGGATACACGCAAGCTGACCCAGCATATTCGCACGCATGGAACGCTCCTCGGCAAGCTGGTGTTCGACACGGACATTCCCTTCTACGATCCCGATACCGCCAACTTGGTAGCACAGGTCTCGACCACAGAAGTGCAGGTACATGGGTTCGGCAAAACCACGATTGTACTGATCGATTGTGGAGCCAAGCGCAATATTGTGCGCAGCCTGGTCGCACGCGGCGTGCGCGTCATCGTTGTGCCCTGGAACTACGATCTTTTTGCTGCGAACAGTGATTTCACCTTTGATGGTATCCTGGTTTCAAACGGACCTGGCAATCCCAAAATGGCTGAGCAAACCATCGCGACTTTGCGCACGGCCATGCAGCGCCGCGTGCCTACAATGGGCATCTGTCTCGGTCATCAATTGTTGGCTCTGGCTGCTGGCGGAGATACGTATAAGCTGAAATTCGGGCATCGCAGCCAGAACCAGCCGGCCCTGCTGCAAGATAGTAAACGCTGCTATATCACTACACAAAATCACGGTTTCGCAGTGGGTACGCTACCACCGGGCTTTGCGCCCTGGTTTGTAAACGCGAACGATGGCACTAACGAAGGCATTCGCCATCCCGAACTACCATTCTTCTCAGTCCAGTTCCATCCTGAAGCGATGCCTGGCCCAATGGATACTAACTGGCTCTTCGACTACTTCCTGGAGCGGGTCCAAGCTGAAAAAGGGGGCACACACTAAGTGGCAAACGTACGGAAAGTGTTGGTGTTGGGCGCGGGTGCACTCAAAATTGGTCAGGCCGGAGAGTTCGACTACTCCGGCTCCCAGGCGCTCAAGGCTCTCAAAGAGGAGGGCATCTCGACGGTCCTGGTCAATCCAAATATTGCGACCATCCAGACCTCGCGGCTACTGGCCGATCAGGTCTATTTCTTGCCCGTGACCCCCTTCTTTGTTGAACAGGTTATCGCGAAAGAGCTGCCCGATGGTATTCTGCTCTCGTTCGGTGGTCAGACGGCTCTGAACTGTGGCATGGAATTACACAAGAGCAGTGTGCTGGAAAAGTACAACGTACAAATCCTGGGCACACCCATTACGGCGATCATTCTCACCGAAGATCGCGAGGCGTTTGCAGGTCATTTGCGCAGGATCAACATTCCCACACCACAGAGCCGCACAGCTGAGACGCTGGAAAATGCGCTGATAATCGCGCAAGAGATCGGTTATCCTCTGATGGTGCGGGCTGGCTTTGCTCTCGGAGGTCAGGGATAGGGCATTGCGCGTACCGAAAAAGACCTGCGGCACATCGTTAGCGGTGCGCTGGCCTTCGCGCCCCAAGTGCTAATTGAGCAGTATCTGCATCATTATAAAGAAGTCGAATACGAAGTTGTGCGTGACCGTTTTGACAACTGCATCACGGTTTGCAACATGGAGAACATGGACCCGCTGGGCATCCACACTGGCGAGTCAGTCGTCATTGCGCCTAGCCAAACCCTGACCAACAATGAGTACCATACATTGCGCTCGGCCTCGATTGAGATTGTGCGCAGCCTGGGCATCGTTGGCGAGTGTAATGTACAGTACGCGCTCGATCCGCAAACTTCGCAATATCTCGTGATCGAGGTTAACGCACGTTTGTCACGCAGTTCGGCTCTAGCCAGCAAAGCTACCGGCTATCCCCTGGCCTACGTCGCCGCCAAGCTCGGCCTGGGCTATGGGCTAACAGAACTGACCAACAAAGTGACAGGTGTCACGCAAGCCTGTTTTGAGCCAAGCCTGGACTACGTGGTCGTGA
>JBDTBU010000046.1:0-13511 GCA_039923935.1 Ktedonobacteraceae bacterium
GAAGAGGGCGCTGCCCCATAGAATTGAGTCACTCCGGTGAAAAGCTGCTTGATGGTGCATTTCTCCTCTTTGGTCACGGAGAGAGCGATTTCAGCCTGTCCTTGCTCGCAAGCCTTTTCGAGACGTCCTTGTAACGCTTGAATCCCGCGCATCGCCTGATTTCTCTCAGGTGTGGGCATGACATATTGCCAGAGGTAAGAACGGTACACCACACAGTAGGCAATCAATTGCGCAAGATGTTGGTGAGTCAAGCGGAGAACTGGACGCATTTCCATCAGGCCGCTCCTCGCTTTCCATAGACAGCATAGAAGGTACAAGAGGGATGATAGATTTCCCACTCCATTGCCATCGCGCTGACCATCTGGTCAAACGCCGCCTCAGCAATGCCCGCGTGGGTGCAATAACGTCCTTTTACCGCGTTGGTTGCGGCGAGTAAATTGTGTCTCATCATGCTGCCAACGCGCCCGCCCCATTCTCCTACAGGAATACGAATAGGCTGCATTTCCACCCCCTGGAGCCTTTCCTGTGTCAATAAGTCCCCCAGATGGCGAATCACCTCTCCATCAAAACCGAGACGTTTGCTGACCGTTTGCATCAACTCCTGCATGTGGGCTGTGGCTGGTCCAGCGTTGTCCATCTGATCGTCAATTTCTACCATTTCGATCCATCCATTCAGACGGGTCACACGCACTAACTCATGAACGACGTGTGACCAGTTTTCGGCAGTGATGCCTGCCACCAATAAGCGTTGGTGGGTAAAGGAAAAAAAGGCATCAGGAAACGGCAGGCCCGTGAGTACATTGCCAACCCGTAGCAAACAATTGTCTGGCGTTGGTTCCTTGAACGAAGTAGCCGAGAGATCAAGGCCGACCACCACCGCAGCGGGAAAGAGCCTGGCTATTTCATGCGCCCAAATACCAGTGCCAGTGCCAACGTCTAACACCGTTTGCAGTGGTGGGCTAAGGGGCGCAACATAATGGTTGCCGATAGCATGGAAAAGCGCGTAATGCTGAAAGTTCAGCCGATTATCCTCTTCCTCATCTTTTGGGAGTTGGTACGCGGAGTTTTCCAGATAGTGCCGCGTATCTTGCATGAACTGAGGTATTTTGGCCGTCTGCGTTTTTTCCCATGGCTCAAACGGCTTGGTTTTAGTGCGACGAAAGAACTTCCCCAAGAGAGACATCCGTTGTACTCCTTTCATGTGAGTCTTGTTGCTCAACTAGTCAGGTATCGCTTCTAAGCACGCTGCCACCAATATATGCGCTGTATTGCCAACGACAACCTGTAAATCCTGGTGGAGTTTGCCGATATTCTCCATGCGGGCGTTAATTGCGGCGTGCTTGGCGCTTTCTGCCATGCCAGTTAGCCCGCGTTGGGCCGCAATATATTCGGTTTCGATTTGGTTGAGTAGCCGCGCTACTTGGCTTTCACTCATGTTTCCTCCTTCACGAGAGAATATACTGATGTATGGTAAAGTGTAGGTACTTTCTTCACCTTCCAGTTTGTGATACGATACGACTAGAAAAATATCGTATTGCAAGCTTTACCAAATTATAACTGGTAATAGTCGAAAAACTCTCCTATCTTCATGATGATAGTGTGTGGAATTCGTGCAGAGTTCGTGCAGATATTGTAAGAGATATCGCAAATTAGCCACGAAAAGAAGGGGTATATGACAGATAATTCAGCGAAATATCCTAATCGACTCAGAGAATCCATCAAGCAAGCCGGGCTGACTGTGAAGGAAGTTGCTGAGGAATCAGGTATTCCTTTAAGAACGTTGTTTGATTACTGTAAAGGCGATGTGCCTATTCCCAGAAAAAAATTAGAAGACGTCGCTGCGGTTCTTGGATATTCGCCGTATCATTTAGTACCTGCTAGTACCGGAATAAATCACGGTCTGTTACAATCTTCAACAGAATATGCAACTGTTTGGATACCTACAGGAGTTATAAACAATTTGGATACATTGCGTCGCGATCTTCTTGTACAAATGAGCAAGCTCGCTACGGTTGCTGGCCTATCATTGCTTGGACCTGTTGAAGATATTCTTAACCCGGATGCTTGGGACAGACTCTTAACTACTTTAGAGAAACCAGCGCGTACCGATGAAGCGACATTAGTACACTTAGAAACACTCACAGACACTTATTGGAGTCTCTATCGCACAGCTATAGCTAAATCAGACCTCCTAAGTAGTGTTTCTGGTCATCTTATGACTGTTGCTCGTCTGCTCAAAACAACTCAGCCAATAGCTGTGCAATTTAGACTATGTTCTATTGCAAGCAATACTGCTCAAATTCTTGGTGAAATTTATTATGATGTAGATAAAATTAATGATGCAAAAATATATTACAGATTGGCAGCTAGTGCTGCTGAAGAGGTAGGAAACCATGCTCTAAAAGCTACCGCGTTAGGGCGAGCAGGCTTCTTACCTGTCTATCAAGGAAAACCAGATGAAGCCCTTCCACTGCTTAGAGAAGCCTATGTGTTGGCCGAAAAGAGTACGACGGGGGTAACAAGAGCCTGGGTTGGTATGATGGAAGCTGAAGCTCTTTCCAAAATTGAAGGAAGGGAAAAAGAGTGCCTTTCCGTTCTGCAAAAAGTGGAAGATGTTTTCTTGGAAGTAGATGTATATCAGGAAGCTCCAAATCAAGATGATAGAAAGTGGACAGGTTTCAATCGTCCAACCTTGATAGGTTACAAAGGAGCTTGTTTGCTCCATCTTCGCCAGCCTGAAGAGGCTCGATCCATGCTTTTAGCTACGTTGGAACAACTTCCTTCTGGTCCTACTCGTCGTCGTTCGCTCATACTGACAGATCTCGCTCTATCTTACGTCCAAAATCAGGAAATCGAAGAAGCGTGCAAGACGGCAACTCAAGCGTTAATTTATACAGCCCAAGCAAAATCGCCAAGGTCATTACAACGTCTGAAAAACTTCCAAAAGACGTTGCAGCCTTGGCGAAACCTTGCTTGTGTGAGGCGGTTGCATAATGCTATGAGAATCGTAGAAGCCATTTAAAACACGAATGCGTTAGTAGAAGGGGAATCTCTTCTACTAACGCGCTTCTGGATCGAATTCAATCACCCCGCTCTTGCCCCCCGTTTTTTTGGCAATATATGCTTGCTCAATAACAATCGTGTGATCTACTCCTTTGACCATATCGTAAATAGTTAATGAGGCGATCAGCGCGGCTGTAAGAGCTTCTACCTCAACACCAGTCTTATAGGTCACTCGTGTACGTGCTTCAATATGAATAAGCCCTTGAGTACTGTCTAATGAAAACTGCACATCAATATGTGTCATGGGTAAGGGATGGCAGAGAGGAATCAGTTGCGGTGTCTGTTTAGCTGCCATAATCGCAGCTATTTTTGCGACTTCTAAAACATTGCCTTTTGCTACCTGATTTGTTTCTATTAAAGAAACTGTTTGTGGAGCCATACGTACCCTCGCTCTAGCTACAGCTTCGCGAGTTGTTTCTTGCTTCTCAGTGACATCTACCATCCGAATGTTGCCACTTGCATCTAAATGGGTCAAATGTGTGTGTTGCTCTGCCATGGAAGTCTCCTTTATCTTTGTGCTTGCATTGTTTGAGGTATTTTCATGCGTTGAAATTATACCATGTTTAAGCTGGGATCGGTTCAGGCATGTTTTTGTCAACTTCGAGTTGATCTACGTCGCCGCTATAGCGTGCCTCTGGCAAGCCTTGGAAGGCTTCTCCTACTGTTGTGTAGGGCTGGTAGAAGAGCGTGAGATTTTCGCTATGGGTAGGTGTTGGTGGCGATAGATGCCCTATATCTTGGCGACAACCGAGGAAAAGGATTCTTCGCCTAAGTTGAGGAGCGCCAAAATCTGCTGCTAGAAGGGTGTCAACTGTGAGGTTATAGCCTAGATCTTCGATTTGGTCGAGTATTTGTTGGTAAAGGATACCCTTTTCCACTCCTCTCAGATTAGAAACATTTTCCATTACAAAAAAAGGAGGTTGAAGAGCCTTCACAAAACGCAAGAACTCGAATATCAAATTCCCTCTATCGTCAGTTGTGCCTTTTTGCTTACCAGCCTGGCTAAATGCCTGACATGGTGGGCCACCGTATACGAGGTCGGGCGTGTTTGTTTCTCCTGATAATGTTCTCCAACATTGAACCGGATTCTCAACCGTTGCAATGTCCGCACCAACGACGTGTGCTCTATCACCGTAATACCCTTGAAGTGTAGCACACGCGTCTGACCAATTATCTAATGACACTCTTGTCTGTATTTGCAGCTTTTCTTGTGCTGCCTGCTCAGCACCTATATCCAGACCACCCGCCCCGCTAAAAAGACTAAACGCCGTCAGTGCGTTATTGTTAAAGCCCAGTTGAGTAGCGTCTTGTAAAACTGATGCAAACACAGCTTTCGCCAGAGGAACAGGAACAGCGTTGCCAACTTGCTGCTGAGTGCTAGTCAAAGTCCCTTTAAATACAAGTTCGTCTGGAAATCCTTGTAGTCGGGCAGCTTCTCGAACAGTAATGAAACGGTTTTCGGTAGGGTGAACGAATTTGTTAAAAATATAGCCTGTCACTGTCAGTGAGGGTTTGGTAGGATCTAAACGAATCATCCTGAGATTGGGACCGCCCTGGCGTGTAGGATCTTCTCGGACATAAAACCGAAAACTCTCATGCCAGAGTTCTTCTGGAAGATCCTGCATTTTCTGCCCAACGCCTAAATGATTAATGCGTTGCTGCACAGTTGCGCCCGCTCTTCTCGCTATATGATTGGTTGTCATACCGAGTTCCATCCTAAAATTGAAATACTTGTTGTAGCCAATTGTCGCACATGTGGCTCTTTGATATACTGATCTATAGAGTACCTATATGCTCTATTTTTATCACAATCCCTAGTTGAAGACAAGGGGTTGTGATCTATGGGTAGGGGTCAGTAGTGCTAGAAATCACCTCGGTTTTGTGAGTTATTTTACTGCCCAAATCGGAAGGATATGGTATAATGCGCCCAAAGTGGAATGAAGATAACCATACATCGTCTATTCTTGAACTCGACCTTGTTTGTAATAAAGCGCAAAAGTTTGAGTTCGGGCAGTAATATTCATAAGCGGTGGAGAATCTATGGGACATAATTATTCGTCTGACCCCAAAAATGTGGCATCCCTTGGGAATCTCCCCACCCCGCAAAGTGGCTTTGGAGGTAAGTCTATGCCACCGCAGTCGGATCAGTCAATGGGGGGCAGTCATGGCGGTAATCGCCGTTTGCCCACAGGCACGGAGCTTTCCGCTGGGCGTTATAAAATTGAGCGTCCAGTGGCTGCTGGTGGTATGGGGGCTGTATATCTTGCGGTTGATTTGCGTTTTAACCGACCCTGTGCCGTTAAAGAGATGCTCGATGATTTCCAGAGCGAGGCTGATCGCAGCCAGGCTTTGGAATGGTTTAAGCGCGAGGCGACTCTGTTGCTCGATCTCAATCATCCTTGTATTCCTCGTGTGCGCGACTTTTTTGTGGAAGATGGACGGCATTACCTCGTCATGGATTTTATTGATGGACGCACGTTGGGTGAGGTGCTGGAAAAAGAGGGCAATATCGCCGGGCTGAATGGGGCGCATGGTGTCTCGGAGGCCCGCGCACGCAGTTGGGCGCAACAGGTATGTAGTGTTTTGAGCTACCTGCATCGCCAGTCTCCGCCGATCATTTTCCGCGACCTCAAGCCTTCCAATGTGATGGTGACCGATAAAGATGAAGTAAAGTTGATCGATTTCGGGATTGCGCGTACCTTTCAGTCACAACGCCAATCGACGATTATTATGACCATTGGCTATGCCCCACCAGAACAGTTGCATGGTATGCCAGAGCCACGCAGTGATCTGTATGCGCTAGGCGCTACCCTGCACCGCGTATTGACACACCACGATGCAGCCAACAATAAGCCGAGCATCTTTTCGTTCCCGCCAGTGCGCACCCTACGCCCGGATATCTCGCCGGCCTTTGAGCACTTGCTTCAGAAAACACTCTCGCCTCAACTGGATGCAGGACCAAACCAGGAAGGGCGCTGGGCCAGCGCTGCTGAGATGGAACGGGCTGTAATGAATCTGCCGCCGCCTTCCGCGCAAGGGTCGTTTCAGCCACCAACCATATTAGGTCCTAGCCCCGAACGCCTGACGCCGCATGTGTCCGGTCCGTCAGGCCCACCTTCCAGCGGAACTGGTACCTTTACCGGTCCTGCGGGGGGCTTGCTGCGTCAGGCCCAGGAGCATCTGAACGCTGGGCGCATCGAGTCGGCCTGGGGAGTGCTGCAGCAGGCTTTTCAGTTAGAACCAAATAATTCGCTTGTGCATAAAATGTATGGTCAGGTTTTTGCTCGCCGCCAACCAACACCGCAGGTTGAGATGGCGATCAATGCGTATAATCGCTCGTTGCAACTAAATGGCAATGATCCAGAGACACATCGGCTAATAGGTGATGTCTACCTCTATGTGCGTCATGTGCCTGCTCAAGCCATTCCCGCCTATACCCAGGTGTTGCGCTTGAACCAATACGATTTTGAGGCACATCGTGGTCTTGCCAGAAGTTACGAGGAGACGAACCAGCTTACTGCTGCCTTGAGTGAATACCAGAAGGCTGCTAATCTCGATGCCAAACGCCCGGATATTCACTATTCCATTGGGCAACTTGCCCTACGTCTCAATCAACTCCAGGTGGCCGAACACGCCTTTGTGCAGGTATTGACGGTCAACCCAGCGGATCACGCGAGCCGCTTTGTGCTAGCCCAAGTCTATGAACGCGCAGGCAAACTGGAAGATGCCTGGCGCGAATGCAATTTTGTCGTGACCGCCACTCCCGCCAATGGACAGGCCCAGGAGATGTTGCGGCGTTTACGCGGTGTATTGGGACGTTAAGATTTGTAGAACTGAGTGGGATCGTCGTCATGAGTGAGCATGCTCATAGAACAAGCATAAGGCCCACACGAAGGAGAAGGAGCACATGAGTATACAGAGTTTGCCACCCCACGTACACCCACGTTTGGGTCGCTTCACATTGGCCCTGCTTGTAGGGGCTATGCTGGCCCTGTCCGGTTTGCTGCCTTCCGTGGCCTTGGCGCACACGCAGGGACATAGCACCGCTTTGGCTTCTGACCCAACACAACAATATGTGCTTGATAAAGCCGGTGTCTCAGTTGTACGCCTGAAAATAATCTATAGTAATAGTAGCAATCAGAAGAATATTATATGTACTGGGCTGGGTGCTCTGGTCGGGAGCACGAACAGTGGTCCGTCTGGCCTCTACCAAAGTTGGGTACTGACAGATGCGAATCTGCTTAGCTCGACGCTGCCTGCTTGCGGGTTGGTGGGCGCGGACGGTGCAACGATTCAGATTATTGCTAGTGATGCATATACGCAGTCAACGCCAGTTCATCCATCTCCCTTTACGCTTGGTCAGATCTCCTGTGCTGTGAATATTCTAGGAGAAAACGCGGTCTCCTCCTGCCAGGACGAGAACTCCACCATTAGTGAAATGTCTATTTCTGTCCCGAACCAGTATACTCTTTTCTCATTCCAAACACTTACCGAGCAACCCTATCTTACTCTTGCACATAGCCCTGTTGCGAACCCAACGTTGTTGGGTTTAACGAATGCATCCAATCATGCTTTCCCAAGCATCAAGGTTGATAGTTCTGGATCAAATCAGCCCCAGAACTATCTGGTACCAGCGATAGTTTCACCCATAGGTGGAGATGCTGGCAATCCTCCCCCCAACGTACAAGGTAGCCCGATAGCAATTTCCGCCTTGCCGAATGGGATTGAGCCTGGGGCACCACGTGTCGATGCTAGCGGGGATCTAGCAGGGATGTATTTGAGCAGCGGAACTCCACTCGATTCTTCCATTATCGTAGAGGAGTTGAGATCTGCAATTCCATCTGCCAGTGCGCCAAACCCGAATTCTTTAGCTGCTCTCTGGGATAGTGGAATGGATGCGTATCATCAGGGAACGCAAGCCTCTTGCCAGCAGGCCCACACCGCTTTTCAGAATATTGCCAAGCTTACTCCCTTGAATACCAACTTTAAGGCTGCTGCGGCCTTTACTGGCCTAGCGCAGACCTGTTCACAACCAAAGCCGCCAGGACCATTGCAGCAGTTAACCCCAAACCCAAGCCTATTGTCTTTGCCGTTACTGATCGGCCTTGTTGCGGGATTGATTGTGTTGGTGCTTTTGCTGGTTCTGGTGACGCTGCTGGTTGGGCGTGCGCACAAACGTCGCCGTGAGCTAGCAACCTTCGCAACTGAGCGGGCAGAGGCCCATCGTCTTTCTGAGGCCGAGCTTCAGCGCCAGCGCACCCAGGCCCAGGCACCTGAGATGTCGTGTCCCAATTGTCATCAGCCAGTACACCTGAGCGATACCATGTGTCGCTATTGCCGCTATCCACTTTCGCCCAGTGCCTCTGGTCTGAATGTACGCCTGGCTGGATCGAGTCCTATGCCAGCCACCGCACCCTTGCCAACTGGCCCCAGGCGAGTACAGGTACCTCCCAGTATGCCCTCGGTGAGCGATCTGCCCACGGTTCAGTTTACTCCGTCGCCGAGCGATCTGCCCACTATTGAATTGGCACCGAACTTTGCGGCCAACGGCGCAGTGCCTAGTGGTGAGAAGACTACCAAGCGTAAAAAATCTCCGCCACCGCCACCGCCACCGCAGGAAACCGTGTCTGATCTGCAACAGATGCACGGACGCAATGTGAGTCTGGCTGTAGGCACGCGTTCTGATCCTGGCCTCAAGCGTAAACATAAACCGAACGAGGATAGCCTTTTTGCGATGCAGTGGGACAGGATGCATAATTCCCAAAATCAGCAGGTTGGCCTGTTTGTCATAGCCGATGGTATGGGCGGCCATGCCAATGGGCAGGATGCCAGCCGCACGGCCATTCAGACCATCATCAACTATATGCTGCCCAGGATTTCTAGCAGCGAAGCGACAGATGATGAGTCTTTCAAAAAGTTGCTGAGCGATGGCGTGCAGAATGCCAATATGGCCGTCCATAACCGCAATCTGGAGACGCACGCCGACATGGGCACCACCATGACTGCAGCCCTGGTGGTGGGTACGACGGCCTATGTAGCGAATGTAGGCGATAGCCGCACCTACTTTTACCGCAACGATCAGGGTCTCTCCAAAGTGACAATGGATCACTCAGTCGTAGCAAGTCTGGTCGAGGCCGGTATTATCCAGCCAGATGACATCTACACCCATCCTAAACGCAACCAGATCTATCGTAGCCTGGGCGAAAAACCAGAGGTCGAGGTCGATACGTTCCAGCGAGATGTACAGCCTGGCGACAAGCTTCTGCTCTGCTCCGACGGCCTCTGGGATATGGTGCGCGATCCGCTGATTCAGCAAGTCATGAGCAAGCCAACCAACGATCCCAACAAGACTGGTCAGGAGTTGATTAAAGCGGCTCTCCAGGGTGGCGGCGAGGACAACGTGACGGTAATTGTTGTGCAGTTCAGAGAACTGAACACCCGCACCGGTACGACTGGCGTGCAACTGCTGGCTAAACCTGAGACTGTCACTTTGCCCAGCTTGCCGCCTGTGTAAAGGCCAGACCTGTCCCACCCCGTGCGCCGGCCCTCGCGTCCGGTGCACGGGGTGTTCAGCGTTCCTCGATGCTCACCCAGCCTGTTTGCAAAAACGTGAGCGGCACCCAGTGTGGGGATATCTCTTGACTCAGATAAACGCTGAGTGCTATGCTTGATTCAGAACAATGTGCGTTGTTCGGGATAAACTCGTGTTTGTTTTTGGTTGTTTTTCAGCAATCGGAATGTCCTAAAACTGCCTGTAGAGGGCTGTGAAGGGTCATCAGTTGATCTTGTGAGCAAACAACGGCAACTACTTGGAGGGAAGGGCGTTGTCAACACCTATCAATGTCGGTTATTTATATGCGGGTATCATGTTAGTCGCAGGCTTTTTCTTTGTCATGATTGCGACGTTATTAGGAAACCTGCTGGCCCCACATAATAGAACCAAAGAAAAATTACAAACCTACGAGTCCGGTGAAACTCCCATCGGCTCTGCCAGGGTCCAGTATCCACTGGGTTTCTACATCTTTGCTCTGCTTTTTGTTGCCTTTGATGTAGATATTGTCTTTATCATTTCCTGGGCAGTTGTTTTTAAGCAATTAAGCATTTTTGGATTTGTCGAAATCCTCTTTTTCATTCTTGTACTCGCGCTTGGCCTAGTCTACGCCTGGCGTAAGGGAGTGATCCGATGGATTTAGTACCAAGCATCAAAGGTCCGTCTCCTGCCAAGGGTGGTTATCGAGATCAGAATGCCGCGCTTGCACGCGATCTCGCGCCAATTGCGCAGATTACGGGCAAGGATCTCGCGCCAAAAACGCTCAAAGGCGAGTATCTGAGCCTGGAGATCGCGTCCACAAACCTCGTGGCGGTCTGCCGCTTTTTGCGTGACCAGTTGGGGTTTGATCTACTCAGTTGCATTTCTGGTGTGGATATGCTCGATCATCTGGAGTGCGTGTATCATGTGCGCTCGCTGACACGCGGCCAATTGCTGCAATTGAAGGTGCGCCTGGATAACGAGAAGCCAGAGGTGGATAGTGTAGTTTCGGTCTGGCCGACGGCTAACTGGCTGGAACGCGAGACGTATGATATGTATGGCATGCGCTTTGTGGGCCATCCTGATTTGCGCCGTATGTTGTTGGATGATGATTTCGTCGGCTATCCTCTGCTCAAGAGCTACCAGACGGTGCCGACAGTGGTGAAGGACCAAGCGACAACGCAGGTCGATCCGAATATGGCGGTTGCTAGCCAGTATCAGCAGAAAGGCGTCGAGAGGGCATTGTATAAGAAAGTGGGCCAGGGCCAGCAGGAACGCCTGCATCCCGGCACCCCAACCTTTGGCCATGCCTTTGAGGGTGCGCAAGAAGAGCCAGAAGCGTAGAGTAGGCAGCAGGAAAGTACAACAAGTCTATGCCCAAAACAAAGAAACGCAAAAGTATCGGGAATCAAGCGGAGCAAGAGCAAGCGGCACCTGAAATGCCCATTCGAGCGGCTCGCCGCCCGGTTATTCCTATGGGCGGCCAGAGTTTGCAGAACGTGGCTTTCTCTGTCATGGTTGGCCTTGGCTGCTGGGGTTTGGCGTGCTTTTTCGTCTTTTTCTATAGCGAGGAACCCAACCACTACCTCTATGGGGGTATCATGGCTGTGACGGCCTTGATCTGGTCGATCATTGCAGTACGCAGATGGTCAGTGTACCAGCAGCGTGCGTAAATGTAGTAAAGAGCGCTCTTTTCTCCCTGTTATTCGATCATAAGCAATAGTAACGAGGAAACCCATGGTAACAAATTCAAATCTGGGCGCGGTGCCTGGGATAAGTGAGGCTTCAGAGGGGATCAAATCTCAGGAAATGCTGCTCAATATGGGTCCCCAGCATCCTAGCACACATGGGGTGCTGCGCCTAGTCCTGACGCTTGATGGTGAGACGGTGGTGAATTGTACCCCAGTGATTGGGTATCTTCATCGCGGCATCGAGAAGATTCTGGAAAACCGCACGGTGATGGCTGGTATCCGTTATATGGATAACTGCGATTACCTCTCGCCGATGTTAAATGAAACAGCCTATGTTAGCGCAGTTGAGCAGTTGATGGGTATCGAACCGCCTCAACGTGCGCAATATATACGCCTGCTGACCAACGAAATGCAACGTATCTCCAGCCACCTAGTCGGCGTTGGCACGTATTTGCTGGATCTCGGAGCGGTGACGCCTGTGCTCTGGAGCTTTCGTGACCGCGAAGGTATTATGTCGCTCTTCGAGGCTCTGGGCGGTAGCCGCTTTAACGTGAACTATATGCGCGTAGGCGGTGTGCTCCATGATTTTCGCAAAGGCTGGCTGGCTGAGTGCTCAGCCTTCCTCGACCAGTTTGAGAAGAACATGGCAGAGCTGGAGATACTGATTACTGGCAATGAGATCTTTGAGGCACGCACCCAAGGCGTGGGATATATCGATCAGCAGCAGGCCATCGCCTACGGTCTGACCGGTCCAATGTTGCGTGCCAGTGGCGTAAACTGGGATCTGCGTGTCAATCGCCCGTACGGCGCGTATCGCGACGTTCCAGTGAACACGGTGGTGCGGCAAGAAGGCGACTGTTTCGCACGCTATAAAGTGCGGATCGACGAGATTTACGAGAGCATTCGTTTGTGTCGTATTGCTATTGATAAGCTGCCCGGTGGGGCGATCTGCACCCGCACACCGATTGCGCTGCGTCCGCCGCGTGGTGAAACGTACTTCGCGCTTGAGAGCAGCAAAGGTGAGCTAGGCGTTTACTTTATCAGCGATGGTAGCGAGTATCCTTGGCGTGCCAAACTGCGTGGCCCGTCGTTCGTCAATCTACAAATCTTGCCGGAATTACTGCGTGGACACAAAATGAGTGACGTAATTGCTATTCTGGGCAGTACCGATATTGTCCTTGGTGAGGTTGACCGCTAATCATTGAATAGATAGCCGGGGACGCTGCAAACAAGCGGTGTACCCGGCTGCAAGGCGTAGTCATTGAAAGGGATGGCGTTCAGGTCATCGCTTTACCTTTGGAGTTATCTATTATGCATAGTGCATTGATTTTAGGAGACCTTTGGAGCGAACTGTACAACGGGATTTTCTCGTGGGCATTTTTGCAGTTCGTGGTGGCCTTCCTCTCCTTTTTTGGCTTTGTGCTGACCAGCGCGACCCTTCTGGTTCTGGCAGAACGGAAGGTCATGGCCTGGATGCAGGACCGTCTTGGTCCCTATCACACTGGCCCGTGGGGTATGCTACAGACCGTGGCCGATGTCCTGAAACTGTTGTTGAAAGAAGATATCCACCCGGCGAACGTCGATAAGGCGATCTTCTTGCTGGCTCCATCGGTCTTCTTGGCCCCGGTTATCGCAGCTTTTGCTGTGTTGCCTTTCTCGCCTTATGTGAGCTTGCCGGGAACAGCCCTGGCGACTGGCATTATCTATCTGGTTGCGATGAGTTCCCTGGATGTGGTCGCAGTGATTATGGCTGGTTGGGGTTCCAATAACAAATACGCGCTCATCGGTGGCCTACGTGGGGCAGCTCAGATGATCTCGTATGAGTTGCCTCTCGTGCTGGCTCTGATTGGCGTGATTATGCTGACCAGTGTCCTCGCCCCGAACGGCACAGGCATTGGTACTATCTCGTTGCGCGACATCATGGGCTTTCAGGCTTCCAGCATCTATCCCGGCAAGGGCATAGGCATCTGGGACTTCATTTTTAAGGGCTTTACCCCCTGGTCCTGGTTTTTCCTGGTCCAGCCGTTGATGCTGGGCATCTATTACATCTGTGGTCTGGCCGAAACCAATCGCCCGCCATTCGACCTACCTGAAGCGGAGTCGGAGTTGGTAGCTGGTTATCTGACCGAGTACAGCGGTATGCGTTGGGCTATGTTCTTCCTGGGCGAGTACGGTAATATGACCATCGTCTCGGCCATCGCCACAACGCTCTTCCTGGGCGGCTGGTC
>JBDTBU010000047.1:0-3225 GCA_039923935.1 Ktedonobacteraceae bacterium
AGGGCATCTCGACGGTCCTGGTCAATCCAAATATTGCGACCATCCAGACCTCGCGGCTACTGGCCGATCAGGTCTATTTCTTGCCCGTGACCCCCTTCTTTGTTGAACAGGTTATCGCGAAAGAGCGGCCTGATGGTATTCTGCTCTCGTTCGGTGGTCAGACGGCTCTGAACTGTGGCATGGAATTACACAAGAGCGGTGCGCTAGAGAAGTACAACGTACAAATCCTGGGCACGCCCATTACGGCGATCATTCTCACCGAAGATCGCGAGGCGTTTGCGGGTCATTTGCGCGGGATCAACATTCCCACGCCACAGAGCCGCACGGCTGAGACGCTGGAAAATGCGCTGATAATTGCGCAAGAGATCGGTTATCCGCTGATGGTGCGGGCGGGCTTTGCTCTTGGCGGTCAGGGATCGGGCATTGCGCATACCGAAAAAGACTTGCGGCACATTGTTAGCGGTGCGCTGGCCTTCGCGCCCCAAGTGCTAATTGAGCAGTATCTGCATCATTATAAAGAAGTCGAATATGAAGTTGTGCGTGATCGTTTTGACAACTGCATCACGGTTTGCAACATGGAGAATATGGACCCGCTGGGCATCCACACTGGTGAATCAGTCGTCATTGCGCCTAGCCAAACCTTAACCAACAGTGAGTACCATACACTGCGCTCGGCCTCGATTGAGATTGTACGCAGCCTGGGCATCGTCGGCGAGTGTAACGTACAGTACGCGCTCGATCCGCAAACTTCGCAATATCTCGTGATCGAGGTCAACGCACGTTTATCGCGCAGTTCGGCTCTAGCTAGCAAAGCCACCGGCTATCCCCTGGCCTACGTCGCCGCCAAGCTTGGCCTGGGCTATGGGCTGACAGAACTGACCAACAAAGTGACAGGTGTCACGCAAGCCTGTTTTGAGCCAAGTCTGGACTACGTGGTCGTGAAGATTCCGCGTTGGGATCTGGAAAAATTCAAGGGTGTGGACCCGACTATTGGCACTGGCATGAAGTCCGTGGGCGAGGTCATGGGCATTGGCCGTACCTTTGAGGAGGCGTATCAAAAGGCCATTCGTATGCTCGACCTGGGCTTTGAGGGCGTGACTTCGCTGAATATGTTCAGTCGGCGCGAATCTGAGGCGAGGATGATCGAGCAGTACTTGCACATACCCACGCCCAAACGCATGTTCGCTCTACCTGTGGCTATGCGCAACGGCTTCTCGATTGAACAAATCTACAAGATCACTGGCATCGATCCCTGGTTTCTGTCACGTATCCAGCACATCCAGACCAACGAATTGGCCTTGCAAGCCGACAAAGATCTCTCTGCGCCCCGTTTGCTGGCTCTCAAGCAACTGGGCCTCTCGGATAAGCGCATTGGCGAATTGACTGGTAAGGTTGGTCTGGAAATTCGTGCTCTGCGCAAGCAACTCGGTATCATTCCAGCTATTTTGCAGATCGACACACTGGCTGGCGAGTTCCCGTCCGACACCAATTATCTCTACATGACCTATAACGCGCATCATAACGACGTGCAACCATTGCAGCAAAATGGTGTGGTTGTGCTTGGCTCTGGTCCCTATCGCATTGGTTCTTCGGTTGAATTCGATTGGACAAGCGTTAGCACAGTCGAGGCGTTGAAGAAGTATCAGAAGCAGTCAATTGTTATCAACTGCAACCCTGAGACTGTCTCAACTGACTACGACACCTCGGATCGTCTCTATTTTGAGGAACTGACCTTCGAGCGTATTGCTGACATCTGCGAGTTCGAGCATCCCTACGGCGTTGTGGTCTCTGTCGGCGGTCAAACGCCGAATAACCGCGTCAAGGCGCTGCACAACTACGGTTTCCCAATCCTGGGCACAAGTGCCGCGAACATTGACCGCGCTGAGGACCGTTACAAGTTCTCCAACCTGCTCGACACGCTGGGCATTCACCAGCCAGAGTGGGCGTCTTTTGCCGATGTGCAGGAGCTGGAAGTCTTTGTTGAACGTGTGGGCTATCCTGTGCTTGTGCGCCCCTCATACGTGCTCTCCGGCAGCGCCATGAAGGTCTGCTACAATCGCGAACAGCTTGAACTGTATACGAAAGAAGCTGCTGAGGTTTCTCCTGAATATCCAGTGACGGTCTCGAAGTTTTTCCAGAAGGTCAAAGAGGTCGAGTTGGACGCCGTGGCCCAGCGTGGAGAAGTCAAAGCCTTCGTCATCTCGGAGCACATCGAGAATGCCGGCGTGCATTCCGGTGACGCGACAATTGTTCTGCCGCCGCACACGGTCAATGACGAGACGCGTGCGCGTATTGAGTCTGTGGGTCGAGCTATTGCCTGTGCGTTGCAGATCACTGGTCCGTTCAACATCCAGTTTCTAGCCAAAGACAACCAAGTCTACGTCATCGAAGCCAACCTGCGGGCCTCACGCACGTTCCCCTTCATCTCGAAGGTTACGGGCGTCAACATGATCGAACTTTTCGTGGACACGCTCTTCACTGAGAATGTTCCCGTTGTTACTATGCCGTCGTTGAACTTTACCGCCGTCAAAGCACCGCAATTCTCGTTTTCACGCCTGACGGGTGCCGATCCCATCTTGAACGTAGAAATGGCTTCAACTGGTGAAGTCGCTTGCTTCGGTGATGATCTAGAAGAGGCATACCTCAAGGCCATCATTGCTACGGGCGGGCATGTGCCGCAAAAGGGTATTTTCATCAGCCTGGGTGGCGACGACAAAAAGCTGCGTTTCCTGGAAAGTGCACATTTGCTGGTCACGCTCGGCTTGCCACTCTACGCCACTGAGCAGACCTGTCTCTTCCTACGCAAGCATGGTATCGAGGCCACCATGCTCTACAAGCTGCATGAGCAGAAGTCGCCCAACGTCCTGACGTACTTCCGCGATGCAAAGATCGACCTAGCCATCAACATCGTCGATCACTATATGATGAAAGATGTGGACGACGACTACGCCATGCGCCGGTACGCCATCGATCACAACATTCCCCTGTTTACCAAGATCAAACAGGCGCGACTGTTCACCAAGGCATTAGTTGAGAAGAGTTTGCAGACCATCCCGATCAAGTCGTGGAACGAGTATTAAAGGGCCAGCGCTACATTTAAGGCAATCGGGTGGCTAGCACCGGGGATGGTCTCTGAAAATGGAGGAATGAGGTAGCAAATGTCTACGATGATTATGGGTACACTTGTCTTGCCGGATAAGATAGTTGAGGGCACGATCTATCTCT
>JBDTBU010000048.1:0-3779 GCA_039923935.1 Ktedonobacteraceae bacterium
GACGCGACAATGGCCGACATCAGTAATTGCCTTTGCCAACTCCTCCGGGCAGGTTGGCAGTTCTACACTGCTCTTGCGCCAAGTAACTAGGCGTCGCTCACCACCAAAACTCGCCACACCGGGATGGACTGTATGCTTGTTGTCCTCAGCCGCAATGACTAGGGCCAGCCGATGTGCACCTTGCAAACGTTGCTCGCCGTTGCCAGGGGCGGTGAACTCCAGGCCAGAGGTCTCGAAAAGCATGCCATCTTTGGCAGTTCCCTTCGCGGCATCGATGCTCACATGCAGACGGCGCTCGCTTTCTAGTTTGTTCAGGCCGAGTTTGGAAAGTGTTTGCTCTGCTCTGGTCAAGAGAGTAGGATCGAGCAACCAGTTCTTCATATGTTGCCAGTACCAAAAAGTAGGTGCCTTTGATAACGGCTTGCTTTGCACATTGTTGCCTGGGTGCCCAACAAACCATAGTTCTCGCTGGTCCAGGTCAGTCAGGGCTTCCGGCTGAGCCGCAAGTGGCACAAGTTGCCGCACGTTGGCTGTTGTTGGGTTCGCTGTCTCCGCCTCATCCGTTGGAAACAACTGTGCATCGTGTGGTGCAGGCAGAAGCCACTTATCAGCATCGATATCCCCGCCATCAGCCGTCAATTGCACCAGGAGTGGGCCACGGATACGTAAGGTTTTCAAATGTTGAAGTGCCGCTTTGTCGTTAGGTGTATATTGGAAAATACCGTCCTCATTGACCCCTGCACGCGTGCGTATGCCGCCAGCCAATGTCGAAGGAAACGGAAAAGGCAGCGATGTGGCTCGTGCTCCAGGATCAGGCCCAAAGGGGCGTCCATCACGCACAAGCAAGGGATCACGCGGTTCTATAATCCAGGTGGTCATACGGGGCTTTTCTCCTTTTTCGGTGCAGCCATGAGTTTGGCATCAGCCAGGGTTTTGGCAACGATCAATTCATTGATAAATGCTTCAAGAGACACTGGCTTGATGCTCTCCCCATCGCTCTGTTGTGCTGATCCGTTGACAGGCTGTGCCTGTTTTTGCTCCCCATCGCTCTGCTGCTCTTGCTCACTATCAAGTCGCGCTTGAAAGAAACACTTGATCTCCTTAATTTGAGCTGGTTGAAACTTTCCGGGCGGAACGTTCAGCTTGCGTTGCAGGATACGCTGTGCATCTTGTGCCATGACTTCGGCCATGCTCTTGTTCGTCTCGAACGTCGGACTACCCAGACGCAGGAGTAGATCGCGGAGTTCGTAGGCGGTTCCCATGGGGATGGCTTCTTTGCCATAAAAATCGATTAGTTGCTGCAAACTGCGATCCAGATCCTTCCAATGACCCACAATGTGATAGTCGTCTCCGCTGCTCTTGCTCAACGTTATGGACAGCGCGTTCTTACCCGTCAAACCTTTCGCGCGGTCCTCGGCCCGCTTCGCCAATTGCCGCACGCTGTGCAATGAATCGAGATGGTGAGCGATGGCTACACCCACTGAGAGACTGGGCGTCTGGCCGTTCTGACCCACAAACTCCTGCAACGTTGTACGAAATGCCTCGGCAAGCTCACTGGCACATTCCAGCACCGTATCTAGCGATAGCAAGGCTAACACATCGTCGCCCCCAGCATAGACAAGCGCTCCCCGATGATCTTCCACAATCTTGCCTGCTCTACCAGCGAAAAGTGAAAGCTGCTGTGAAAGCTTACGATGCTGTTCAGAGCCGTGTACTGCCTGTGCGTCAATTATTTTCCCCATGCCATCGCCATCTGCTTGCAAAAGAGCGTAGTACGGTTCAGGTCGTGCTTTAGGAAAATGCAGGTCGGCGAATTGCTGATCGAGAATCTGATAGAAGCCCTGTAAAGCTTGGCTGACTGTTTGCAAACGTTCCCTGTTGCCCTTCTCATCACCGGGCGTATAGAGCATATCGGTCAGCCGACTTTCCAGAAGCATCGACCCTTCATGACGACCCAACACAGAATGAGGTGGATTTCGGTCAGGGATGTACTCTAATGGTTCCAGAGCCAGCTCTTTTACGACAGCAATGTACGCATTCCAGGCCGCACGCGCCTGCTCCCGCTGTTGATCTGGAAGGTTCTCCAGCCGTTTCAGAAACGGCAACGCTGCCATATGCGAGGTGCTCGGAAACTGCTCTCCAAATGCTGTGACGCCGCGCCGTTTGAGCAGATCGACGCCGGAAAGCTGTTCCGCCGGTCCCGCGCCATACTTGTCATACAAGGCACTAATCTTGACGTATTTGTCCTGCGCTGACGCACGGAAAGGGGGATAAGCCTCTTTAGGGATGACGCTTTCGAGTTGCCCGCCGATAGATGATTTGGGTACAGAACCGCTCCAGGGAGTTGTCGGCGCAAAGTTCCGCGTGTTCTTGCGAGCGGACATCAGCGCCTCCAAGTCTTTGCGCGTCTGCTGGTACTCCGCCTCATTGGGAAAGGGGAGCGCAGCCCAGAGAAATTCGACGAGATCCTTGACCTGTGCATTTGCCATGCTACGCTCCTTTGGAAGGAACGGGATGTTCGGATGTTTTCTCTCTCCCTTGGAGGTTATCCCTCCGTTGTAGGCGCTTTCTTGAATGCTATACAATCGCTCCATCACTGCTTGCCGAACGTGCTTGCCTGCCTCTTGTGGCGCTTGTTGAATGCGAGCAATGAGCTTATTGGGGACAAGAAAGTCTGTATTATTGGGTTCAAGCATGGCTGCATTGGCGGGAGCGGGAAAAATCAGGCTGTCCAGCCCATTGTGTGCAACGATCTCATGCGCTGCTGCCCTGGCAAGTTCGCTCAAAAACCACGATCCAAAGGCGAGATCACGCGTACGGCGGGCACTGGCAATAAAGTCCTGAACTGGCCCAATGTTCACGAGAAAGAGATATCCCATCTATACACTCCATTTACTATAGGTATACTTCCTTTTGTCAGAACAAGCATACCCTCATCCTGACCCATATCACATCCTCAATACGCTGAAAAAGGCCATACATTCCTCTGAATGTGGCGAGAGGTGTTATGCGTCGTTCTGGAAATAATTACTGAATTTAGCCGCCAGAAAATGATAGTCGAGACGTTCAGCGTCGGGGATATTCCAGGCAGTATGACAATGGCTGAGCAGTACGGTTTTGTGCGTATTAACGGTGACAGTGGCAATACAGAGTTCGTCAGCTACCTGCTGAGGTCGCAGTCCCCTGGCAAAGGCGTGCAGTACTTTACGTTGAGCGGGCGTGGCGTGGTTCGCTACCTCAGCACAACGAGCACGCTCCTGTGCGTCCATCTGCCCTCGCTGCTCCTCTTGCACGCGGCGAAAGGACTCGGCAGGATTGGAGATATAGGCTCCCAGTGAGAGAAACGGACCCTGGATCAACTTGAGGCCCGCATCTGGCGCAACATGCATCAACTGGCCCTCATCGGCCTCTTCCCGGATAGCTTCAGGCGTAGAGAGATGCCAGATATGATCGTGGCGGTCAAAATTGAGCGCAGCTACGGAAATCGCCAGCAGCGCCATCAAGCGACGACCACCACTTACTGAGAGATGGATGTGATACCCCTGCCGTTTGAGATCGTTCAGCAGCCGATGGATGGTATCCAGCGTCCCATCAGTGTGAACGTCATCGGTAATATCCTCAATGGGTTGACCGTCTAATTCGAGGGATTGCGAGTGAAAATGGATCGCGTGTTGCACGCGAGGATAACTACCAGTGAATTCGGCATTCAGACGCACCAGGGCGCGATAGAGCCTTGATGGGGAACGTGCTCTAGGGTGTAAGACAATCACCTCGCTGAT
>JBDTBU010000049.1:0-11003 GCA_039923935.1 Ktedonobacteraceae bacterium
GTTATCAGAAATCCAGCAACTATGTCTCTCTATCGGCAGATGCTCATGCGTTCGATCTGAAATCGTCGGTGGGCAGTCTTTCCTGGGCAGATACGTTGAAGGCTAATACTGTGACCAGTCTGTTCGTGGTGGGTGTTTTCGATCCGAGCAAATACAATGGCGAGCCACAGGCCGACGTGGTGTCTGCGACGGCAGAGGCGGTGCCTGGTCTGCCGCAAACTGGCAGCAATCCTTTCACCTTTATCAGCGATGGTCAGTTGAGCACGCCCTGGTTGCTGATCGCGCTGGCGACGCTTTGTATTGCCGGAACATTCTTTACACGGCGCTTGTTCAGTTCGCATTAGAGGACAATCCATGACGCGTGCGTCTTTGCGTTATTTACTGCTCGTATTGCTACTGCTATGCGTGGGAGTCAGTGGGTGCGGCACTCCTAGTAATGCTGCTCCTGCGGCTCTCTGGCATGGCCCGGAGAACACAGTGGTGCCTGTTGGCTCGCCGTTCGTACGGGTTGAGCCAGCACACCCGACGCGGTTAGTGATCGCGGCCATTGGTCTAGACGCGCCCATAGAATCGGTGGGTATTCTAGCCAATGGCGACCTGGATACCGCCCACGCGAGTCCCTGGCTAGATGTTGGCTGGTACAACCAGGGGCCGCGTCCAGGCGAGCAGGGTAGCGCGGTGATTGATGGGCATGTGGATCGGCCCGGTAACTCCCCAGCGGTCTTCGGACGCTTGCGCAACCTGCATAAAGGCGATGTGGTGCAGGTTATGGATAGTTCTGGCAAGACGCTGCATTTTCGCGTTACCGATGTTGCGTATTACACACCACAAAACGCGCCACTACAAAACATTTTCGGCAATACCGGTGGCAAGTACCTCAACCTCATCACCTGCGCGGGCGACTGGGTGCCCAGCCAAAACCAGACCACACTCAGGCTGGTAGTATATACCACGCTGATCGGCTAAAATCTGCCAGATCTCCATTGGGGATGGTATTAGCAAATACAGGAACAGCCGCCACAAGACTAAGCTTGTATTGGGAAAGCGTAGCTAGCTACATTGGCAAACTAGTATCTCATCGGGTATATAATAGAGAGCACAACTAGAGCGGGCGACACTCCGCAACCGCTGTTCATACATGCTTTTAGCAGGAGAGATACACATGAAAAGAACGCTCTTTACCGAGGAACACACGTTATTTCGCGATTCGTACCGCCATTTTATCGAGAAGGAAATTGTGCCGTTCTATGCGCAATGGGAGAAAGACGGGCATGTGGCACGCGACCTGTGGCTAAAGGCTGGTGAGCAGGGTTTTCTGGGCCTGAACGTGCCTGAAGAGTACGGTGGCGCAGGTGTGGACGATTACCGCTACAGCGCGATTATGATGGAAGAATTGGCCCGTTTGAGCGTGCCCAGCGCGGGTGGCGGGATGGGTCTGCACAACGACATCTCGATCCCCTATATCCTGGCTTATGCCACGCCTGAACAGAAACAACGCTGGCTGCCCGGCATGTGTTCCGGTGAACTGATTACCGCTATTGCTATGAGTGAGCCTGATACTGGCAGCGACCTGGCTGCTGTACGCACCAGCGCCATTCGTGAGGGCGACCATTACCTGCTTAACGGGCAAAAGACGTTTATCACCAACGGCCTCTTGAGCGATGTGGTGATTGTGGTGGTCAAGACCAATCCCGCCCTAGGCCACAAGGGCATCAGTTTGTTGATCGCTGAGCGCGGTATGGAAGGCTTCGAGCGTGGACGTTTGCTGGAGAAAGTTGGTCTGAAGGCGCAGGACACGGCTGAACTGATCTTTGAGAACGTGAAAGTGCCCGTCAACAACCTACTTGGCGAAGAAGGCCAGGGCTTTTATTACCTGATGCGTCAGCTTGCTAGAGAGCGCCTGAACGTGGCTGTGGGAGCTATCGCAGCCTGTGAGGTAGCTCTTGATATCACGTTAGAATATTGCAAGCAGCGCACCGCCTTTGGCAAGCCGATTGGTAGCTTCCAGAATTCGCGTTTCAAGTTGGCTGAGATGAAGACCGAGATCACGATTGGCCGCGTTTTTATCGACCACTGCATAGAGGCGTTGATGGAGGGCGAGTTGACGGCTGAGACCGCTTCTATGGCCAAGTGGTGGGCCTCGGACCTGCAAAAACGCGTTGTGGATGAGTGTGTGCAGTTGCACGGCGGCTATGGCTACATGCTGGAATATCCTATCGCCCGCGCCTATCTGGACGCGCGTGTGCAGAGCATCTACGCTGGCACCAACGAGATCATGAAGGAGATTATTGGACGTTCAATGGGCGTGTAGAGCCGCACAAAGAGGGACACGAGAGTTGTCTCATACGCGTCAGGTTTCTAATAATGCTTTTCATATTTAAGATACTCGTTCAAGAGGATGGGTAGAATAAAAACTACTCACCCTCATCTTCCGCATCTGCTGGATCAAAATGCACTTTTTCATAGACTTCTCCCATAGAGAGGTGCAGATCGATACTAGCAAGTTCTAGCTCGTCTTCAAGGCCAAAAAGATAATAGACCCATTTGCCAGCCTCTCTGCGGTACATCTCCACTCTGCACACTCTGGAATCCACCAGGAAATACTCTTCAAGCGTAGGTAGCGCGAGATAATCGCGCATTTTTCGCCTGCGGTCCATCGTTTCGGTAGAAGGAGAGAGCACTTCAAAGATGGTACGCGGATACTTGAGCAGATCGCCTGTTCCCTGATCACGTGAATCGCACGTAATAACGACATCTGGATAATAGTAGCGTCTCTCCGTCACTTGCATTTTTATATCGAAAATATAGATGTTGCATCTACTTTGCTTCCTTAGAAGATTCCAAATGAGACCCTGAATATTCGCTTTAATAGCATCGTGGTTAAAACTCCCACCTGCCATCATATACACGTATCCATCAACATATTCGTAACGGGTACCAGAAGTGTTTTCTTCCAGTTTAAAGTATTCTGCAACGCTGATGGGTTGCATTTGACGTTCTGTAGCCATGAATTGTTCCTCCTGATTAAGACCACCGCTCATGTAATTCTTGGAGATACTGGCGATTTCCCTACAATGTTCCTTCTTTGTTCCAAATAGTGTACCATAGACAGGCTCTCGCTCAGGTTCGCACGCTATACTTACCTACAAAAAACATTCGATCTGAAAGAATGTTCTCTCTCTTTCATTATACTGATGCATCTAAATGCAATCGGCTTGAACGGGTGGACCAAATCGCGGCTTTTTTTGACAAATTGCAACGTGACTGGTATCCTAGAGCGGCAGATATAGATTGCCACGAGGATGTGAGCTAGATGCGACGGCGCAGGCACAGATGAGATGTTATGAAATCGCACATTGAGCGGTTGCGCGGGATGCGTGACCTGCTTCCCGCTACCTATCAACAACAACAACAGGCCAGCAAACGCCTGCAAGATTTTTTATCTCAGGCTGGCTACGCGCCAGTCGATGTCCCAATCCTGGAACGCAGCGACCTCTTTCTGTCGAGTTTCCGTCAGGAATTGTGGCAGAATCTCTATACCTTTCGCCTGCATAACCGCGACCATTGTCTACGTCCAGAATATACAGCCTCGATCTGTCGTCTGTACCTCGATCAGTATCAGCAACAGGCGCTACCCCTGCGTTTGCAGTATGCCGGGCCGGTCTTCCGCTACGAGACGCCAGGTCGGGGACGCTTTCGTCAGCACACGCAACTGGGCATTGAGCTATTTGGTGGGCAAACTGTCGCGGCTGATGCGGAGATGTTGCAACTAGCTTGCGATGCCCTGCTTGAACTGGGGGTGAGCGCGTATCGCCTTGAATTGGGGCATATCGGCGTGGCGAGCAACTTCATCAACCGCCTGCACCTGGACGATCACGCGGCGTACCTCTTGCTCAGCTTAATGGAACAGATTAGCCGCTCGGAAGCAGGCGAACAGAAGGCCCGCACACGGCTGGAGGCGCTCTATCCCGCTAATGAGACGACCACGGCTTCTGTTGGCAGCACACCAGCAAATGGCGAGCAACGCTATCTCTCGTCGCTGCTGAACGGCCTGAGCATTGCCTTCGCCGACGATGGGCACCGTCAAGAAATCATCGAGCGCTTTACCTGGAAAATGGGTAGAGGCGAGCAGCGCCGACAAATTCTCTATGCCCTGGAATTCCTGCGTGAACTGCACGCCGTCGCAGGGGCACCACCAGAGGTCTTCACATCTCTGCGCGAATTATTGATACGTTACGAGATAGATGCAGAACCGTTGCGTGAGCTTGAACAACTGGTGGAGATCATCGAGCAGAGCGGCGTGGCGCGTGAGCAAATTCACCTGAATCTCGCGCTGGGACGCGGCGTGAGCTACTATACTGGTTTGGTCTTTGAAATACACGCGCAAGAGGCGGACGGCTTTGAGACGCAGATTTGCGGTGGTGGACGCTACGACGCACTAGTACGGGCAATTGGTGGTGCGCAGGATGTTCGCGCTTGTGGCTTTGCCTTCGGGCTGGAACGCCTGCAAGCCCTACTCACACCAGAACCCGCGCCACACAAGCCACACCGCATGTTGGTCATTCCCGTCAGTCAACAAGACTTGCCTTACGCGCTGCATATCGCTCGTACCCTACGCGCTGGTGGTCAGCCAGCCGAACTCGAAGTAACGGGACACGGCGTGGGCGCGGCTCTCAAACTGGCTGGTAAGCAAGAGATTACCCTAGCAGCCATTGTCGGCGAGGATGAGCGACGCACCGAAACGGTCACGCTACGCAACCTGACCAATAGCGAGGAACGCCAGTTGCCGCTCGCTACATTTCTGCAACGTTTCCGTGAAAGGCAGGGCTAAACGATGTCAGCAGAACCGACCATACGCCTAGCCCTGTGTGGCAAGGGCGCACTAGAAACCGCAACCTCGGCTTTTCTCGCGGAATGCGGTATGCAGGTCAAGCGCAAAAGTCCCAGACAATATCTAGCGCGTATCGACAGTATGCCCGAACTTGAGGTGGTTTACCAACGTGCCACAGATATTCCCACATTAGTGCAAGATGGCGATGCAACCTTTGGGATTACCGGCTACGATATTTTAGCGGAACATCGGGGTTACGGGCATGATGAGCAAGAAGAAGAACACGATAACGAGGACTTGATCGTGCTCAAACGCGACCTGGAGTACGGACGCTGCCGTCTGGTTGTGGAGGTGCCTGAAACCTGGATCGATGTCAGCAGCATGGCCGACCTTTGGCACCTGGCCGGCTACTATCAGACGCACAAACGCCGCAACTTGCGTATCGCCACCAAGTATCCCATCTTGACCGGGCACTTTCTGCGCCAGCACGGCATTATGTCTTGCAAACTGATCTCGCCGCATGGCGCTCTAGAGGCCGCTCCACTGACCGATACGGCTGACCTGATCGTGGACCTGATCGAGACGGGCACGACCCTGCGTGAGAATCATCTGAAACTCTTGAGCGATGGCGTTGTCTTATCCTCACAAGCCTGCTTGGTTGCTAATGCTCGCTTGTTGCGGGAGAACCCGCGAGCACTGCGTCAGGCGGAGATTATGCTTGAGCTGATCGAGGCCAGGATGCAGGCCCGTAACCGCTCACTGCTCACTGCTTCGCTGGTCGGCGAAAATCCGGTTATGTTAGCACAACAGGTACAGCAGCTTAATCAGCGTTTACAAAACGACGTAGAGTTGCGCGTCATCAACGTTGAGGCAAGCAGCCAGGGGGCGGAGACGCGCTGTTGGTACACGCTCTCAGGCGTGGTGGGTCGCAAGGGCGAAGAAGCGGCGCGGCTGCTGGAAATCGTCGCGCTGCTGCGTGGAGCGGGGGCCACTGAGATCACGATTACCCCGCTGACGTTGCGTTTCAAAGAAGAGTCTCTCACAGTGCGTACGTTACGCGAACGTTTACAAAGATTGAGCTAAAAACACATGATAGTAGATGTTACATGAAAAATTTGATTATATTTGATCTGGATGGCGTTGTCACCAGCGAGGAAGCCTACTGGGACTGTGCCGGACTGACCTTGCATGAACTGCTCTTTAGCCCGCGCTACTGGCAGATCACACACTGGGGAGACGAGCTAGGGTGGGAGGAGCCGACGGCTAGCACCGGCTCTACATACAGGAGACGAGAGAGGCAAGCTCTAAGTGTAGAGACGGACCTTGTGTCTGTCTTCCCAAACGTTCACTCTGTCTCTTTTAATGTTCGTGTTGATGGCTCATCTTATCAACCTGCTACGATGGCGCAGGAGAGTCGCGTCCTCAGCCGGATGGTCTTCCCTGAATGGCTGATCCTGAGCTTTAAGGCGCGTTCGCTCAACTCCAATTGGGATACGTGCTACGCGGCGGTCTGCCTGCATCTGATCGCGCTGCTAGCCAGCTTGCCGGATCATGGCGCGACATTGCAGCCGTTCGCGCCGTGGGACACAGCTTGGCTAGCTAGTTTACGCGCCCAAATTGTGGCGAGTGACTTGGCAGATACCTGGGATATCCTGCGTGTACAGGCGGCGTGGCGCATACAGCATCCCTTCGATTTACCTGTCTTTCATGGAGCAACAGGTCTGGAACTTTTTGAGTGTCTGGATACGTATGCAAGCGAAACATTGGGTTATCTTGTTGAGGGTGTTTTTTCGCGCCACAAGCTTTTCTGGCGCTTCTGCCGCGACCTTTTTCAAGAGTGGTTTTTGGGCGAGGCGCTCTACAGCAGCACGTACGGCCACGCGCCCACGCAAACGGGCAAGCCGGGCTGTATCTTCTTTGAGGAGCCGCTTTTGCCTGTGGAACAGACGCGGGCAGTGCTGGCAGGATTGTGTGAGGCTGGCTATACGCTGGGCATTGCGAGCGGGCGCGTCAAGCAGGAGGCCGAGCAACCATTGGCGAAGTACGACCTATTGCGGTTTTTCGATGAGCAGCACCGGGGCACGTACGATGTGGTAACACGAGCGGAAAAGGTGTTGCGTGCTCAGGGTGATACGACGATGCTAGGGAAGCCGCATCCCTTCCAGTTCCAGGCAGCCGTTGACTACGAACGGGCGCTCGGCCTAGCGCTCGGTACGATGCAGGGGCCGCTGGGCATACCCTTTATCGCCGTGGGCGACTCGACCAGCGATATCTTGAGTGGCCGTGCGGCAGGCGGACTGACTGTGGCTGTGCTGACGGGTGCGCGTTCACCTGAAGCCCGCGAACTGCTGCTCAAAAGCCAACCAGACTTTGTGATTGAGGATATTACCAAGCTGCCCGCGTTGCTGGAAGAGATTGGGGATTTGGCGACGATCCAGCAGCTACAGTTTGAGCGGCGCGAGGTCGCTGAGAAGCTGCTACACCTGTGGTTCACCAAACATATGAACCTCGTCGTCGAGCATGTACGCCTGACGCCTAAGCCCGTTTCTCTGAACTCGTTCAACGGCTTCTATCAGAGCAATGGCGAGGAATATTTCTTTAAAACGCACGTTGAAGCACATGGTGTTTTAGACGAGTATTATCACTCCAAATCGCTCGATCAAGCGGGCTATAATGTTGTGCGTCCACTCCATCTGTTGCGTGAAAAAGAACGCCAGATGGTGATCTACCCGGTGGTGCATTGGCCAGTGATGTTTGATTTGATGCGGGCTGTCGAGACGGGCCAGGAACTACCAGCGGGCATACACGCAGATACGCTGATGGAGGCTGAACGGGTGGAGTGTACGCGTCTCTTGCAGCTTTACGCGCAAACGTTCCAGTCGCTTGAGAAGCCACCACTGCAACTCCCGCCGATCCATCAACTTTTCTGGCACCGCTTGAGTGGCGAGCGTTTCCAACAGTTCTATGTGAGCAAGATGTTGCCGCTACCCACTGGCAGTAGGCCGCAAGCGCTTTCATTTGCAGAGGTGCAAGAGTGTAGCTGGACCATCAACGGTGTGGAACAAACGCAGACGCTGGGTGAACTGGTGCAGCAGGCGCGTGAGACTCTCGATCCCACACGGGAAACGGCTACGATTATTGGGCACGGCGATGCCCATTTCGGGAACGTGTTTCTCGAAGATACAGGTGAGAAGCAACGTTACCTGTATTTCGATCCAGCTTTTGCGGGTCGTCATGCGCCGTTGTTGGATGTCGTGAAGCCGCTGTATCATAATGTCTTTGCGATGTGGATGTACTTTACACAAGAGGTTGCGCGTGATTTGCAGCTTTCCGTGAAAATGGAGGGCGCACGTCTCATTGTCGAGCATAACTATCGCCTGACACCCATCCGCCGAGCGCTGCTTCAGGTCAAGCAGGAGGCGCTGTTACAGCCGTTAGTGGCTTGGTTGCGTGAACAGGATGCCTTGCCGGACGATTGGCAAACGATCCTCAATCTGGCCCTGATGTGCTGTCCGTTACTGACCGTCGATCCGTTCGATCAGCAAAAAAGGCCAGCGGAGATTGGCTGGTTAGGACTGACACAAGCCGTGCAACTTGGAAATAGGGGTATCGATGCCTGGAAGGAGCAAAGTGAGCAATGATCGCAATTGTGGATTATGGCGCGGGCAACATGCAGAGCATCGCACGCGCCCTGGAACATGTAGGGGCGAGCGTGTGTGTGAGCGATGATCCGGCGCTACTGGCAGAGGCAGAGGCTATCGTGCTGCCGGGGGTTGGCTCGGCAGGTGCGGCTATGGCACAGATGACTGCCAAGGGTCTGGATGCGGCGATTCGGCAGGCGACTGACGCTGGCAAGCCGTTTCTAGGCATCTGCCTGGGCATGCAACTGCTGGCTGAGCATCATGCGGAAGGCGAAGTGGACGGCCTCAAGCTATTTCACGGTGAGGTACGGCACATTCCAAAGGGGCCGAAAATACCGCACATGGGCTGGAATACGCTCACAACACGCGTGGAAAATCTGCCAATCTTTGTAGGTATCCCGACGGACAGCTACTTCTATTTCGCGCACTCGTATTACGTTGAGCCGTACGAGCAGGCGGGTGTAGCGGCACTGACCGATTACGGCTCGCCCTATTGCAGCGTGATCGTGACCGAGCGCGTCTGGGGCACGCAATTTCACCCTGAGAAAAGTGGGCAGGCTGGCCTACAACTATTGACGAATTTTGTAAAGTGGGTGCGCACATGATCCTTTTACCTGCAATTGATCTCAAAGACGGCCAATGCGTGCGGCTCTATCAGGGCGATTACGCGCAAGTGACGACGTATGCCAACGATCCCGTCGAAGTGGCGCGACGTTGGCAGGAGGCAGGCGCGAGTTGGTTGCACGTTGTGGACCTGGATGGCGCGGCAGCCGGGCGACCAGTGAATAGCGAACTTATCGCACGCATGTGTCAGGAAACGACGCTCAAAATTGAGGTCGGCGGCGGTCTGCGTACGCTTGAGCAGATCGAGAGGGTGCTGGCCTTGGGCGTCGAGCGTGTCATTCTAGGCACCGTTGTGTTGACCAACCGCGCCCTGCTCGATCTGGCGCTACAACGGTGGGGTCAGCGCATCGTCGTCGGCCTGGATGCCCGCGACGGCTTGGTCGCCATTCGTGGCTGGCGCGAAACGTCCAACGTCACCGCTACCGCATTAGCTAGGGAATTGAGCGCGGCGGGCGTGCACAGGCTGATCTACACCGATATCGCTACCGACGGGGCTATGCAAGGGCCAAATCTCGCGGCCCTGCAAGAGATGCTCGACACGCTTCATGGATCAGAAACATCCCTCATCGCGTCAGGCGGCATCAGTTCACTCGCAGATGTTCAGACATTGGCGAGATTAGCAGTAGAGGGCGCGATTATCGGCAAAGCACTGTATACGGGTGCAATCGATCTGACTGAGGCTGTACGCGTGATTGAGAGAAAAGGTGTAGAAAATGAGCACAGTTAACGCGGAAATCCTGTTTTTAGACAAAGCCCCGTTTATAGTAGGGATGCTGTTCATCTGCGTTCGGGGCGGTGGACTATGCTAACACGACGGATCATTCCCTGCCTGGACGTGAAGGCCGGGCGCGTGGTCAAGGGGATCAGCTTTGTCAACTTGCGTGATGCAGGTGATCCGGTGGAGATGGCGGCATATTATAACGCTGAGGGTGCGGACGAACTGGTGTTTCTGGACATCACGGCCTCGTATGAGCAGCGCAAAACCATGCTCGATGTCGTCAAACGCACGGCTGAACAAGTCTTTATCCCTGTCACCGTTGGCGGCGGACTGCGCGGCATCGCGGACATTCGGGCTACGCTGGGCGCGGGCGCAGACAAAATCTCGCTCAACACGGCGGCGGTACAAAATCCCGACCTGTTGCGTGCGGGGGCTGAGCAGTTTGGCGCACAATGCATCGTGCTCGCCATCGACGCCCGCAGCAATCCCGCCATGCCCAGCGGCTATGAAGCCTACATCCACGGTGGGCGCACCCCCACGAAGCTGGACGTGCTGGCCTGGGCTGTACGCGGCGTGGAACTGGGCGCGGGCGAGATTTTGCTGACCAGCATGGACCGCGACGGTACGCAACAGGGCTATGAGCTACATCTGACGCGTATGATCTCTGATGCAGTGACAGTACCGGTTATCGCCTCTGGTGGAGTGGGCACGTTAGAGGATATTTACGCGGGTGTAACAGATGGCGGAGCGGACGCGGTACTAGCCGCTTCGATTTTCCATTTTGGGCAATTGCGTATTCGCGATGTGAAGGGATATCTACAGCGCAAAGGAGTAATCGTGCGACCATGCTAACATTCGATCAACAGGGACTCGTACCCGCCGTTATGCAGGATGCGAGCACTGGACAGGTCTTGATGGTGGCCTTTATGAACGCCGAAGCCCTGGCCCTGACCCGCTCGACTGGCTATACGCACCTGTTCAGCCGTTCGCGTCAAACCATCTGGCGTAAGGGCGAGCAATCGGGCCATGTCCAGGAAGTGCGCGGTATCTACGTCAATTGCGAAGAGAACAGTCTGCTCCTGAAAGTCGTGCAGCATGGCGCGGCAGCCTGTCACACCGGGCATCGCAGTTGCTATTACCGACAATTGCTGGCGGACGGGAGTTATGAAACGGTTGAGGAACGCGTCTT
>JBDTBU010000050.1:0-3478 GCA_039923935.1 Ktedonobacteraceae bacterium
GCTCTGGAGTCCGAAGGGATTGCCAGCGGTGTGCATTACCCCATCCCGTTGCACTTGCAACCAGCGTGTGCAGAGTATGGCTACCAACTCGGTTCTTTCCCGGTGACTGAGCGGGTGGCAGAGCGTATCGTCTCTTTGCCTATGTATGCTGAGTTGACCACAGAGCAATTGGAGTGTGTGGTGGCGGCGGTAAAGAAATCCCTTTATACACGAGTATAGATAAAAATATGTGTCAGCGAAAAATAGACGTACCTGGCGTTTTACCAATGGCAGGACTACGGAAGAAGTAATACGCAAGTAACGGAGGTCTATATGCAGGTACGGAGTTTACGTTTTGGCGTGATTGGTTGGGGTTACTGGGGCCCCAAGATTGCACGCAATTTAGAGAGCTTGCCGCAGGCGAGTGTAGCAATGGTCGCGGATATGGACGCTAATCGTCTCCACTCTCTAGTGGCGAGCCAGCCCTGGACACGTACGACAACACAAGCTGAGGACGTGTTTACCTCGGATGTGGATGGCGTGGTGATCGCGGCCCCGGTGCGTGCCCACTATCAACTCGCCAAGCAAGCACTTTTGCACGATAAGCATGTCCTGGTGGAGAAACCCTTAACCGCCAGTGTAGCAGAGGCTGAGGAACTGGTAAAACTGGCTCACGAGCGTGGGCGTATTCTGATGGTTGGGCATACGTTTGAATACAGCCCCGCAGTCAACGAACTCAAGAAACTGGTCCAGAGTGGTGACCTGGGCAAGATCTATTGTATCGAGACTGAGCGCGTGAACCTGGGCCTTTTTCGGAACGATATCAATGTGATTTGGGACTTGGCTCCGCATGATATTTCAATTTTGCTGTATTTATTGGGCAAGACGCCTGATCGGGTCAAAGTCCAGGCACACGCTCATGTGCAGCCGCAGATCCAGGATGTTGCACACCTGGACCTCGGTTTTGCCGATGGCATGAACGCGCATATTCATGTGAGTTGGCTGCACCCATGTAAAATCCGCCGTGTCACGATTATTGGCGATCAGCGTATGGTCGTGTATGATGATACCAACCCGGCTGAGATGCTCAAAATCTACAATAAGGGCGCAGATATCCACGCCGATCCGGTGGTTTCGTACCGTTACGGTGCGATCACCATCCCCCACATCGATTGGACGGAACCGTTGCGCCTGGAATGTGAGGACTTCGCACAGGCGATCCGTACTGGACAGCCTCCCCGCGCCAGTGGCGAGGTCGGCCTAGAAGTGGTACGTGTCCTGGCTGCTGCCCAGGAAGCACTGAATCAGCGCGAGCGGAAGAGTGCCATAGTTCGTGCGTAATCGAGATTTACAGAAATAGCCCTGGTCGTCAAAGAAGATGACCAGGGCTGTTTCTGTATGCGCTTCCCTGGCTATGCAGGCCAGTTGTCTTCCAGATATCGTTTAATCAGCCCTGCGTGCGAGAGCGGACTGCGTAGATCGGTGAGATCACAGTTTGTCTCGTAGTCCAGCAGAATAACGGTTTGCTCAGCGGCTATTTGTGTTAGGGATTCAAGAAATATTAACCATCCCGGAGATCTGGCGTGTGATACAGAATGTCTACGAACCATTTTTGCAAAGAAGGTAAGCGCTGAAGATGGGTTTCCACGGCATCCATGGCCTCCTTGGTCAATTTGATGCCGGTCTGATAGATGCTTGTTACCAATTCGACGACGGGAGGTTTCCCTTTCCAGACCATGGTACTGGCATACTGGATCACCGCATCAACCGAGTCGAGCAAAGAACCATTCCAGTGCCGCTCTAAAATTCCCCAACAGCGTTCGACCGGATTGTATTTGCTGTGGTAAGGCGGATAATACACGAGACGAACGGTGATCTGAAATCGTTCCACAAATTCCAGCAAACGGTGCATAAATTGGGTGCGCCGACTGTGGTTTTCTGGACCATTGTCCAAATTGATGAGGAGCGTCTTGATGTGAGGAAAGCGTATGCGCACGGTCTCCCACCAATCGATCAGACGATCCACCAGACAAATCGCTGGTCACTTTAGACGTCACCCCATACAGAAAGATCTCATCGGAAGCTGAGAGGAAAATCCCCACTGGCGTGACCGTTGCCTCTGGGTGAAAATCATGATCGGAGGCTTTGGTGACCGCGCGACTTTTCCCCCCACGTGCAAAGGGGCCGACCTTCACCGCCGCCTTGGCATCCATCGAGAGTCGTAATGTGTCCGAAACTCCATCAGCTTCCTCATTCAGGCGCTTCAACTGGGCAAAGATGGCATCTGTTTCCGGGAGTTTTTTTAGGTTGGCTCTTGGCCACCTTTTTCGGATAGTACCCCAACGCATTCAGCTTCGTAGAAATCGTCTCTGCTGTGGGCAATTCGTCCTCACGATAGCCTTTTTGTGCCATCAACTGGCGGCGCACTTCCGTTGCCGTCAGGTGCGTGTACAGACGGTTGGTGCGAAACTGTGGGTCTGTTTGACTTTGCCCATCCACGATGGCCGTGATATCGCTGAGCAAATTGGGCAGATGCGCTTCACTCCGCTTGTGGCCACGGGATGAGAAAGCATCGACACAGACGATCCCTCGCTTCAGTTCGAGCTGACCTTTGCGAATGGTCCCGCGATTCCACCTCAACTCTCGTTCTGCCAGGCACTGACCTCCTTCCCCCAACGCCTGCACTGTCCGCGCTATAAACAGACGTCTCTCACTCCCCTTGAGCACTTTTTCGGTCTTTATCAGTAATTCTTTCACATCTTCAACCAGTTCCATACTTCTACCTCTTCCCTCCAAGCAAGGGGGGATCACGAGTACAATCCGGTCACCCAGTCTTCAAATTCCTGAGTAACACCAGAGGGATTGGCGACTCGCGTCTGATCAGCTATCAGCTGGTAGTATTCGAGTTCATGGAGAAGAATGGGGACAGTACGACCAAAAACAGCAGTGATCAACCCGCTTTCATGCAGGCGCGAAGCAACACGGATACACACATTGACGAATGCCTGCGTGACATCTTGCCACTTGGAAGGTTTGCTCAATGCCTCGAACCGGCAGATGCTCTCCTGCCTCGTCATGGTAGACCATATCCTCGGAAGCGAGCCAAGCAGCACGGAGGGCAATGCCTGTAGGATCAGGGTTGACCATGTGCTCACCATCGGGCGTAGCGATGATAGCCTTACATTCCTGGGGCCAGAAAGCAACGTTCCAGCGGGCCTCATCAGCATCACTCGCTTTGGCGATTTGCATGGCCCAGTAATCGGTCGTGTTATAACTCAGATGAATCATCGGTTGGCGTGGGTCGTCATCGCGATCATAGATGAAGAAGGAGAGAGCGTAGATGGTGTTGCAGAGGGCCTTCTCCCACGAGTGCATTGCCTGTGCAAAGGTGCTGTAGATATACTCCTCGAAGTGTTTTCTCGCACTCCACACACTCGACTCTGGAGATGGGAACGCCTTCTTTTTGCAGGTCTCATGCTGTTCCATGGGGAGTACTTTC
>JBDTBU010000051.1:0-10429 GCA_039923935.1 Ktedonobacteraceae bacterium
AGATGTTAATGGCGAGCAAACACTATACTGTCGCGGTTATTGGCGCGGGACCGGGTGGCTATGTGGCCGCGATTCGCGCTGCTCAGCTTGGTGCCAGCGTGGCAATTGTCGAGAAGCAGTACATGGGTGGCACCTGCCTGAACGTAGGCTGTATCCCATCTAAAGCCATGCTACACGTCGCTGAGACGCTTCACAATATTGAGGCGTTTGAGGAGATGGGTATTCACTTGTCGCAGCCCCCTACTTTCGATATGGCTAAAGCTATGAGTTTCAAAGATAAAGTTGTCAAACGTATGACTAGCGGCGTAAGTACGCTGATGAAGGCCAATAACGTCGATGTCTTCGATGGTCTGGGTACCGTCGATGCAAAGCGTACAGTAACAGTCACCAAAAGCGACGGCTCTAGCGAGCAGTTCAGTGCCGACAAGATCATCCTGGCGACTGGCTCGGTGCCGCTGATGCCGCCATTTCCTGGCATTGATGGCAAGAACGTCATCAACAGCGACACCTGTTGGGCCTTGACCAAGAAGCCGGAGAGTGTGATCTGCGTAGGCGGTGGTGTGATCGGCTTCGAGCTGGCCTGTATGTTTAACGCACTGGGCACGAAGGTGACTGTCGTCGAGATGCTGCCAAACGTCCTGGCCCCGCTCGATGAAGAAGTGCGCAAACTGCTGGTGCGCATCCTGAGCAAACGCGGCATTGAGATCGTCACGAGCGCGAAGGTTGAGTCTATCGCCGACGATGGTAAGCTCAAGCGCGTCGTAGCCAGTACAGAGAAGGGTGAGCAGAGCTTCACTAGCGAATATGTGCTTATGGCTGTCAGTCGCCGTCCCAACACCAGCGGCCTGGAAAAACTGATGGAGCAAGGTCTGGATAACGAGCGCGGGCGTGTGCGCGTTAACGAAAAGATGGAGACCAACCTGGCTGGTATTTACGCCATCGGAGACCTTGTGCATGGTGCTGGTTTGGCCCACGTAGCCTCGATGGAAGGCGAAATAGCCTCTGACAACGCCATGGATCATGCGGCAACCATGGATTATAACGTCGTGCCCAATCCCATTTACACCTTCCCGGAGGTCGCCTTCGTGGGTCTGACCGAGGCCCAGGCCAAAGAGAAGTATCCAGAGGTCAAGATCGAGCGTTTCCCCTGGGCCGCCGTTGGCAAGGCCGTGGCGATGGGCGAGACCGAGGGTTTCACCAAGGTCATCGTCGGCAAATTCGGCGAGATCCTGGGTGCGCACATCATCGGTCCCGATGCCACCAACCTGATTAGCGAATTCTCCGTGGCTATGCGTGGCGAACTGACCACCGATGAGATCATCGAGACCATTCACCCGCATCCCACGCTCAGCGAGGGACTACGTGAGGCTGTGTTGGCCGTTGAGGGACGGCCCGTGCATATTGGCCCCAAGAAGCAGTTGGCAAAGACGCGCTAATGGCTGTGCTACATGAGGGGAAGGGACGCTGGACGCCAGGGCCAGCGCTACAGGCAAGGAAGGGACGCTGGACTGTCTCATTCCCCGAATGCGGCTGCTTCAGGATCGTGAGAGACCGTCGGTGCTTGCCATCCTTTCCCCTTGAGTGTAGCGCTGGCCCTGACGTCCAGCGTCCCTCTCACCCAGCCTCTTTGCAAAACGCGAGTCGCACCCTGTCCACATGCCCACAGGAGCAGGTTGTACTCTATGGTATGATAGAGCAAGAGTTATCTCGTGTGCTTTCCTCAATAGCGCCAATAGGCGCAATGGAGACAGCCTATGGCAGACCGGTATTATCTCAAAATTCTTACAAAAGGCGTACATCGCTGGAATACGTGGAGAGCCAATCATCCAAACACACGACCCAACTTCGTCCAGGTCTATTTGTGTGGATTAGACCTTGATGGCGTTGATTTTTCTGAGTCCAATTTTTCTGAAGCTGACCTTACACACACTATCCTCACCAGAGCAAACTTGCGGCAGGCATCGCTCAAGGGCGCAGACCTCTCTTCGGCAGACTTGCGACAGGCTAATTTTGTCGTTGCGCAGCTCAATGGGGCCAAGTTGCAGCAGACCGATCTGCGCGGGGCCGACTTCTACGGGGCAAGCTTGAGCGGGGCCAATCTGAATAGTGCGGACCTGCGGGGTGCACAACTCAAAGAGGCGGATCTCTCGAATGTCAGCCTGAGACAGGCCAACCTGCAAGGCGTTGATTTTTCCAGAACCGCCCTCTGGGGAGCTGATCTGAGCGAGGCGCATCTTGAGCAGGCCAACCTCAAGGGTGTCAATTTGCAGGGTGCTACGCTTGTAGGAGCCTTGCTCGCTGGAGCACATTTGGCGGGGGCGAACCTGAATCGTGCGGATTTCAGACATGCCTGTTTGTCTGGCGCGGACCTTAGCCGGGCAACGTTGCGGGGTGCAAATCTGGGCGAGGCGCTTCTCAAAGAGGCCAATTTGAGCGGAGCCGATCTTCGTTGGGCAGAACTCATCAAGGTTGTTCTGCACGCGAGCAATCTCCGTGGCGCAGACCTCAAGGGAGCTATCTTAGATAAAGCTGACCTGAGTGCGAGTGATCTGAATAATGCCGACTTTTCGATGGCCTCGCTCAAGGGTGCTGATTTTTACCTAGCCAGTCTCGATGGAGCAATCCTCAGAGGAGCCGATTTGCGGGGCGCGAATTTCAGCGGGGCCAATCTTACGCGCACAGATCTTGTCGGGGCTGATCTCTGTGGCATCAACCTGACAGGAGCTTTGTGGGAGAGATAGGAGTTGCTTCGCCAAACGAAATGCGCACCAACACGGCTACATACCGTGTTGGTGCGCATTTCGTTTGGCGAATGAGACTTAGCCGCGAGACCTCGCTAACTCACGCTCGCGCACATCGCGACGAGCACGCCCATCGGGTGTACGCGAGTCACGATTGAAGCGCCAGAGGCCGAGTTCGCCGCGCTCCCAGATCACCAACAACATACTGGCGTTGAAGATCGAGGAGTAGGTGCCGCTGAAAATACCGATCAGCAGAGCGAACGTGAAGGTGCGGATACTCTCGCCACCGAAGAGGGTCAGCGCACTCAACGTGAACATTACCGTCAGCGACGTGTTCAACGAACGTGACATTGTTTGGATCAGGCTGGCGTTCACGACCTGCTCGAAGCTCTCCGACGAACGGCGCTGCTGGTTTTCGCGGATGCGGTCAAACACCACGATAGTATCATGCACCGAGAAACCAACGACGGTCAACAGAGCCGTGATGAACAGGGCATCGATCTGGATGTTGAGCGCCCAACCCAGGATTGAGAAGACGCCCAATACCACCAGTACGTCATGCAACAGAGCGATGATCGCGCAGATACCATAGCGCCAGGGTTTCTGCACCTTGCGGAAGGCAAAGGCGACATAGAGCAGGATCAACGCCGAAGCTGCGAAGACTGCGAGGATCGAGTTGCGGATCGTATCGCTAGCCACCGAGCCTGAGACCGACGAATTGCTCATTTTGTACAGGTAGATGCCGGATTTGCTCAAGAACGCTGACTTTTCGCTCAAGAACGCCGACTGAACTGAGCGAATCACGTTGCCGTTTGTCGTTGTGGTCGTTGTCAGGATATTGATCGTACCGGTCACATGCGGATTGCCTACTATGACACTTGTAAAGTGCACAGGAATATTTGCCGCTGGATTCGCCGTTGTTGGCGTGGTAGTTGGCGTCACGGTAGCCGTAGCGGTGGTCGCCGTGGGCGTCAGAGCAGGCGAGACTGGCTGCGTCGGTGTCGCTACGGGCAAAATTGAGCCAGAATTATTCGTTGAGCTTGTTGTATTCGGGATCTTGCTCAGAAGTAACTCAAGATCACTCTGCTTAAAGGTCAGCGTTTTGCCCACAATCGTGACCACGGTGGTCGAGGTGGTTTTCCCGTTCCTAGTGATCTGCAAAGGATCAAAAGTCGCAATAGCCCCTCCCTGGCCATACTTGTTATCTAGATCCGTCTGGATAGACTGTTGGACACTTTTGTCAACAACCGTATTGAGTTGTACCCAGGCGACTTGGTTACCTTTGGTGCCAGTGTCGTTCCCAATATTGACTTGAGCATCTTTCAAGCCAAGCTCTTTGAGCATATTGACGATCTGCTGGGTTTGAGAACTGGACACATCCTGAGATGGGCGAAACTGCACCGAGCTACCGCTAGCGAAGTCGATACCGACATTAAGTCCCTTAAAGATCAGCGAGAGCGTACCCGGAACGATGATGATCAACGAGATAATCAAGAACAGGTACCGTTTTCCAACGAGATTAAACACGGCTTTCACCTCTTACTGTACGATCTTCCACTACCGTGCTATTTCGCCGTGCTAAGCCGGTTGAGGACGAGGCAATGGAGCCTTGTGGCAGCCCAAAGAACCAGGGATGATTGATCGCACCGGTGGGCACCAGAAGGTTCAGGAAGGTACGCGTGACGACGACGGCGGTAAACATACTGATGGCAACACCCAGGAAGAGTGTGGTGGCGAAACCAACGATCAGCGTATTGCCAAAGTTGCTACCAAAGAAGTAGAGCACCGCGCAGGTTAACATCGTAGACGCGTTTGAGTCGCGGATCGAGGGCCAGGCGCGTTTCCAGCCGATATCGATGGCTGAGGCCAACAAGCGACCAGCGCGTAGCTCTTCTTTGACGCGTTCAAAAATCAGCACATTGGCGTCAACGGCCATACCAATTGAGAGAATGAAACCAGCAATACCAGCCAGCGAGAGAGTCACGCCGATCAGTTTAAAGACGGCGAGGGTGATGCTCGCATAGACCAGCAGTGCACAGTCTGCCAGGATGCCCGGCAGGCGGTAGTAGAGCAGCATGAAGATCATGACAATGCCCAGGCCAATCGCACCAGCGACCAAACTCTTCTTCACGGAGTCTGCGCCAAGTGTCGCGCCAACAGTCTGAATACTTGCCACGTTAAATGAAACCGGCAGTGCGCCATATTTCAACAGCGTGACGATACCTTGTACATCTTGCTGGGAGAACGTGCCCGTAATCTCACCCGGCCCGTTGATGGCCGCTATAATTTGTGCTGAGCTGATAACCTTCTTATCCAGCGTGATAACCATAAACTGGTTCAAATTCTTCGTCGTGAAGTCAAAGAAACTCGCAGAAACATTGCCTTGCATGGCAAAATTGATGTTCGGGCGTCCAGTCTGGTCCTGACCAGCAAAGACCTTCGAAGCATCCAGATCTGTTCCGCTGAAGCGTGCACCGCTGAATTTCCCTGTGCTGTCGAGATTATACTGGTCATACTGGGTGGCAGGGCAAACATTGTTCGCTAGCTGTGATCCTGGGGTGGGATCGCAGACACCCCCGACTGTTACCCCCGCTGGACCAGTAGCCCAGAACTCCAGCAAACCGCTATTCGTCAGCGAATTGATAGCTGCCTGTTGGTCGCCGATCAAGCCTGGTAACTCGACGAGCAGACCGGGTTGGCCATTGATGTTTTGCAGGCGGATGGTCGATTCGGTTACGCCCAGGCCACCACTCACGCGTTGTGCAATTTGGTTCTCTGCGGTAGCGACACTGTCTGTTAGGTCCGACTGGCTGAGATGCTTCGGATTGTTTGGCGCAAGCTGCACACTGATGCCACCCTGGAGATCAAGACCCTGACGGAAGGTCAGCGGGTTGCTGATGCCCAGAGCTGGGATATTCAGGCCAGGATTGTTCGGCCATACCACATAGCCGGCCCCTGCTGCCAAGAGAATGATAAACAAGAGGAGTGAAAGTGTTCCTCGACGCATAGGTGTGTTTCCCCTCACTAAATATCTTTAGAATGAATACGGGTACGTTTGTCTGCTGTAGCGGATGGGACCTCTATTCCCAGGCAGTATAGCATAGTTGTTGTAGGTTGCCTATCCTGATCCTCAGTCGATGGGTTTGCCTATGACTTTCGGCAGATGACTGAGTAGACACACGCGAATTCCCTTCTGTTTGCTTTTCAACATACATAATGCACGTTGGGGTCTGGATGTTTCGCGTTCTTTTGTAAAGGGCTATTCTTCTATTAGAGGGGTAACAAAAGCAGAGGGATCTCCATCTCTTCGGGCGTTAGGCCACCATGATGGCCCTGAAAGTGCATCGCGAAGCGTCCATCCTCGAACCACCAGACCGTTTCGCGTGGCGCAGGCAGGATCACGACGTTGCCCACACGGGCCAGGAATGTGCTGGATGGGGTGGTTGAGCCAAAGAGGTTCTGGGAAATGAGATCTGCGGTGCGATAGACCTCGGCGCGGCTGCCTAGACGTTGTTGGAGCAGGGCAATGGCCTCGTCGAGCAACTCGTCTTTCACATGCAGGAACATATCGCGGGCCGAGCCTGCTGGTACGAGCGGTTTGCCCAGGCTGTTGGTGCGTAGGTAGCGGGTAATGTCGGGGATCTCACGGTTCAGATAGTAGGTCGTATTGGGAGAGACCTCGATCTGGCCGTGGTCGGCGGTGAGAATGAGCAGTGTATCGCCAGTCAAGCGGCGCAATTTTTGATACAAAAGCTGCTCGATAGCCAGGAAACAATGGTCAATGGTTTCCGCTAGACGTTGCGAGTTGGGGCCGGAGAGATGGCAGGCGGCATCAATTTTATCGTAGTAGAGCAGGTAGTAGGCGGGACTCTCTTCTTTGTCCAGCACGTGTGTAGTCAACTGGTCCAGCGCCTCTTCTAGCATCCTAAAAGGATTGAGCGAAGTTGCGCCTTTGAAGATCACGTTAGAATAGGTCGAGTGGATATAGGCGGCTGACTGGAAGATATGGCTTTGCACGCCCAGACTTTGTAGGTTCTGGTGAAAGGTGCGTGTCGGGTAGAACGCTTCGGGTGAGATCCCTGCGGCGCGTAAGGTATCCTGCTTACTATCGCCCGCATAAGCAAAGCGCAGGGGCGTGATGATGGCATCAACCAGAGGCTCATAGTAATTCCACTCATAGACGCCGCTCTGCGCGACTGTCAGGCCCGTATTGATGCAGGTCACATGGGCAGGTGTGGTCGAGGGAAACTGCGAGGTCATTTTGGAGACAACCCCTTGTTGTAGGAATGTTTTGAGCAGAGGATATTTGTCGGCGTACTGACCAAAGAAACGCCAGCCAAAGGCATCGATAAAGCAGAGCACCACTTTGTTGTAACGGGTGGGCAAGCCGCCAAAGACATCGAGCGGCAACGCACTCTGCCCCACGCCAGTGAGCAAGTACTGGATGGTTGCGGGCAGATTGGCGAAACAATAGGATTGATACAGTGGCTTGACGAAGCGCTGCGAGAACCGAGAGCTATTCACCGTGTTGAGAGAAGTCGCATTGAGCATAGCTGTGCCTGCTTCCTAATTAATGAGGTATTCACCCCCTGGCTAGCTGGTCAGTGTTCGCTTATGGCACAAGTATACCATGCAGGATGCTTGCTTGTCTCGTTGTGTTTTTATGGAAAAAGCTGCTTTTTGTTGCCCTCTGTTTTCGCCCTCTCTCGCTTCGTAATGCTGCTCAAAGACCTGTCGGAGCCGAGTAACAGCGACTAATCGACGCAGCATATCTGGCGTCTCGCGATACGCTGCTTCTTTGATCTCTGGAATCTCAACTCTTCGACAAGGATACGTTATTTTCGCCTTGGTTTTGTTGTATGAAACGCATCTTGTATGGTATAATAGTAGTCCAAATAGGTAGGAAGAAGGAAGCCAGGATGGACTCAAAAGCACCTCGCAAGCGCAAGGCGAAACCCCAGCCGGATACCATTATCCAGCTTGTACTCGCACCACATCCGCATCGCAACCAACAATTGTTTTCAGATCACTATCTGAACGTCATTGGACCTGCTCGCACAGACTGGCAGATGTTGACTACTGAGGCAGCATTGGTGCTCCATGATCTGCAAGGCATTTTTGCAGATTACACACCTAGCGACAAGGAAGCGCAGGCGGAAGATGACTGGATCAAGCCCGTCTTGCGGCGGCTGGGACACACCTTTGAAGTGCAACCATCCTTGGAAACCCCTGATGGCACAAAAACACCCGATTATATCCTCTACCGCGACCAGTCAGCGCTGACCGCCAACAAAGGCAAGAAGCTCACTGACACGCTTGTCGCAAATCGTGCCTTTGCTGTCGGAGACGCCAAATATTGGGATCGTCCGCTGGATGTCTCTTTGAAACGCACAGGCGGAGATCCTTTTACCAACAAAAACCCTTCCTATCAGATTGCCTTTTATATGCAGCACAGCGGCTTATCCTGGGGTATCCTCACCAATGGGCGGCTCTGGCGGCTCTATCACAAAGAGACCGCACACAAACTTGACCGTTTCTACGAGGTCAATCTGCCGGAATTGGTCCAAGCAGGGGATGTCAACGCCTTCCTCTATTTCTACGCGTTTTTCCGCCGGGAAGCCTTTGATGCGGGTGATCTGAGCGTTGAAAAGCTGCTCCAGGCCAGCGTCGATTACGCACGCGGTGTGGGTGATTCGCTCAAACGTCAGGTGTATGAGGCGCTGCGCCATGTCGCGCAAGGCTTTCTGGATTATCGAGCCAACACATTCCAGCCCGATCCTGAGACGCTCAAAGCGATCTACGATCACTCGCTGATTGTGCTGTATCGCCTGCTCTTCATTTTCTATGCCGAAGCACGCGATTTATTGCCTGTGCAGAACAATCGAGGCTATGGAGAAAGCTACAGTCTGGACAATATAAAAAAGAGTGTCCAGGAAAATCTCAACACACAAAGACCGGTGTTGCCTTATACAGGTCTGCTTTGGCCTCGGCTGGAAGCCCTTTTTGGCATCATTAATGAGGGCAGCACGCCGCTCAATGTGGTCACGTTCAATGGTGGCCTCTTTGATCCCGAACGCTATCCCTTCCTGGAACGGTACGCTGTTGGCGATCAGCATCTTCAACAGGCCATTGATAAGCTGGCCCGCGTAGATGGGCAGTTTGTGGATTACCGTGACTTGGCCGAACGTCATCTGGGGACCATCTACGAAGGGTTGCTAGAGTTCCACCTGGAGCAGGCTGATTCGCTGGAGAGTGGCTGGACTGTCGATCTGAAAACAGCGAAGGGCGAGCGCAAAGCGACGGGGAGCTACTACACGCCCGATTATATCGTGAAGTACATGGTTGAGGAAACGCTGGGGCCGGTATTGCGTGAGGCAGTAGCACATGCCGCTAGCGAGCAAGAAAAAATCCAGGCAGTGCTGAATATCAAAGTGTTGGACCCGGCTATGGGCAGCGGACACTTCCCCGTTGAGGCGACGGAATACATTGCTCGCTTTCTGGTTGAGCACATCGATCATACCGATACCGACGGTGAACCCGAATTGGCCTATTGGCGGAGGCGCGTGGCACAAGCGTGTATCTACGGTCTGGATGCCAATCCACTGGCCGTCGATCTCGCCAAACTGTCGCTCTGGCTGGCAACGGTTGCCAAAGATCGCCCACTCTCCTTCTTGGATCACCACTTGCGCTGTGGCAACTCATTGACCGGTGCTCAACTCGCTGACCTCAAGCTCGGCGAGAAAAAGCATGGCAAAAAGGCCCGTGCCACCCACAATGCAGCGGCGGTCCAGCCAATGCTCTTTGACGAAGAGAACTTGCGTCAGGCCATGACCACCGCCGTTGATTTGATGTGGTTGATCGAAAATAATCCGGCGCAAACCATCGATCAAGTCAAAGCACAAGAGCAGATCTACAAAGATCTGCGCCAAAAACTGACCGACAAATACAGTCGGCTGGCACATGTGGTGAGCGCCACGCATTTCGGCGTGACCATTGATGCCACGCACTGGACATCGCTCGCCGATTACGCAACAGGACGTAGCACCATTGCAGTGCCTCAATTTGAGGACTGGCTCCAATCAGCCGATGTCGCAGCCAGGGCGTATCGTTTCTTTCATTGGGAACTGGAGTTTCCAGAGGTCTTCTTTGATCGCTATGGGCAACCGAAAGGCTCTGCGGCTGGCTTTGATGCAGTGCTTGGCAACCCACCGTATGTCCGCCAGGAAGAATTGGGTCCATTCAAAGCCTATTTTGCCGCGACCTACTCAGAAACCTATGACGGGATGGCTGATCTCTACGTCTACTTTTACCAGCAAGGGCTACGCCTGACACGCGCTGGCGGGCGCATGTCCTACATTGTCACCAACAAATGGATGCGTGCCGGTTATGGTCAGCCCCTGCGTACCTATTTCGCGCAAGAGGGAGCGTTGGAGCGCATTATCGATTTTGGGCACGCACCCATTTTCGAGGATGCTGAGGTCTTTCCTTGCATTCTCGTGCTGAAAAAGCCTGAGCCACAGGTTGAGCAAGCCCAAGTACAGGAACGGCAAGTCCAAGTACTCAACTTCCCACGCGCCGAACTAAACCGAGTCATCAAGCAGCAAGCAAGCCTGGGGAGCTATGTCCAGGAACACAGCCAGAGTCTCGCACAGAGCTATTTTAGCAGCGCTGCTTGGCATCTGGATACC
>JBDTBU010000052.1:0-24437 GCA_039923935.1 Ktedonobacteraceae bacterium
ACCTAGAAGTGCCGAGTAGCAGCGTCTTCTGCACCAACTGTGGACAGAGCATGGTTACTGGGCAAATGCCCTCGCCAACCGTGACCACGCCCAGCCAGACCTTTTGTACCAATTGTGGTGTGAACAACAACCCAGGGTCTCGTTTTTGCAACAGTTGCGGCCAAACGCTCACTACTGGCGCACCCGTACAGACCAGCACATACCAACAGCCCTATGGCCAGCCTAATAGCGGTTATTCGCAACAGCCCTACAGCCAACTCAACACTGGCTATCCACAACAGCCCTATGGCCAGCCTAATAGCGGTTATTCGCAACAGCCCTACAGCCAACCCAATAACGGCTATTCGCAACAACCTTATGGACAGCCTGGTTATCAGCAAGCTGATCCTATGTTAGGGCAATCGCCAATGGTTCTGCGCTGTCCCGTCTGCATGGCGATGGCACCGCAGGGCACACCAGCTTGCCTCAGTTGCCACACCAACTTGGCTGGCGTTATGCCTACTCCCAGCGCAGTTCCTATGCAGGGCCAACAACAAGGCGGCCTGGGTGGAATGTTCCAGGGCAGTAATGGCAAGATGGCTATGGGTGCACTGGGTGGTGCCGCAGCCGTTCTCGGTGGTGAGATGCTCCTACATAATGTTGAGAACCGCCACGAGTACGATCATTATGGTGAGCGCAGAGACGATGGTATGCTCGGCGGTTTGGGTGATATTGCCAAAGATATTGGCTTATTCTAAAACGCACAGGTACCCACATTGGCTACCCATCTCTCCCTGTACCATTGCGGCTACACCTGAAAGCGTTTATAATAGGAAGCGCACTCGCGCACTCACGACTCTGCCAGATCAGCAAGTCTCCTTTTTGTGGCGCGTGGTTAGTGATTGAGGAAGTACCTTTTTTTCATGCAGTATACGCGCACAACTCTAGACAACGGACTCCGCTTGCTGACGGCCCCCATGCCGGGCATGCGTTCAGCTAGCATCGCGCTTTTCTTCACCGTTGGTTCGCGCTACGAGAGTCGTCCCATCGCGGGAGTTTCGCACTTCATCGAACATATGCTTTTCAAGGGAACGCAGCAGTATCCAACGGCGCGGCACATTTCTGAGGCCATTGAAGGCATTGGTGGCACCTTTAACGGCAGTACCAGCAAAGAACTCACCAGTTATACCGCACGCGTGCCAGGTGAGCATCTAGGTGAGGTCATGCATGTCCTGGCCGATATGGTACGTCAGCCACGCTTCGAGGCGCAGGAGATGGAAAAAGAGCGCAGTGTGATTACCGAAGAACTCCGGTCCACAAAGGATGATCCGCAAGAATGGGTTGGTTTACTCATCGACGAAACCATGTGGCCGGATTTGGAGTTGGGACGTGATGACGCGGGCTTTGAGGAGACGGTGGCCAAGCTTCAGCATGAGCAGATGCGGGCCTACTTCGAGGCCCATTATCGCCCCAACGGGCTGGTAATCAGTATTGCTGGCAATATCGACGAAGCACGCACTATCGACTTGGTTCAAGAGCTTTTTGGCGATTGGCAGCCGGGCACACTGGGCAGCTATGGCCCTTGTCTGCCACCACTCGATACCAATCCAGTGGCGATTATTGATAAACGCACGGAACAAGTTAATCTCTGCTTGGGGACACTGGGAATTTCCTATACATCACCTGATTATTATGCATTTATGCTGGCAAACACCATTTTGGGCGATGGTATGAGTTCGCGGCTCTTCCAGACAATTCGGGAAGAACAGGGCTTGGCATACGATATTGGCAGCTACTTTAGCAGCTATAGTGAGACCGGAAATTTCGTTGTGAGCGGGGGCATCGATCCCTCACAAACAGAGGCAGCCCTCCGCGCGATAGTCTCGGAACTCAACTTGATCTGTGAAACGCCAGTTGCACCTCCAGAATTAGCACGCATCAAAGCGTACATCCGGGGAAGTATGCTCTTAGGAATGGAAGGTACGCATCAGGTGGCTTCGTGGCTGGGTAGCCAGGAGAGCCTACGCAGTACCATCTTAGATATTGATAAAATGGTCGCTCTGATTGAGGCTGTGTCAGCGCACGATATTCAACGCGTCGCACAGACCTGTTTCGCGCCCCAATGGCGCCGCTTGGCCATTATTGGCCCTTGCAAAACACGGCAAGCAGAACGTTTGGGAAAATTGCTCCAAGGGTAACTTTTTAATGATACGCTCCGCTAGTCTAAGCAGGGGCAGAAGAGGAGACAGTGGTTTATGACGCAAACAACACTTCGTGAGTATCTACGCACGACTGAGGATGCCATTAGTTCTGGCCGGATCAACGAGGCGATGGTCAACTGCCAAAACATCCTCTCCTACTTCCCAGAAGCACTCGAAGCGCAACACCTGCTTGGAGAAGTCTACTTGGCACAGGGGCAACTGGAAGAGGCTCAACAGACCTTTGAGTGGATTCTGACCAACGATCCTGAGAACGTGATCGTCTATTGTGACCGCGCTCTGATTAGCGAGCGAGCCTCAGATATTGATACCGCGCTCGACTGTTATCAGCAGGCGTATGAACTGAGCCGGGGCAACGCCAATATTCGCCAGGAGTTTAACCAGTTAAGCGCTAGAGCAGGGCAGCAGGAGTTTATGCTCTCCCGCGCTGGCCTAGCTCGCCTGTATATGCGCGGAGGCCTACTAACCCAAGCTATTCAGGAGTGGGAGGCCGTCCTGGCGAGCAGTCCTGAACGTCTGGATGCGCGTCTGGGCTTGATCGAAACGTACTGGCATGAGGGGCTGTTCGATAAGGCTGAGCATTTTGCGACCCAGTTGTTGGAGGAAATTCCGACCTGCCTCAAGGCACTGCTCTACCTAGCACATATTACTTCGATCTCGAATGTCGCACGCGCCAAAGATCTTTTGCAGCGTGCCGAAACGCTGGACCCCGAACTACACATGGCCCAGGAGATCTTTGCTGACCTAGCCGCCAAACAGCCGAATGATCCTTTCCTGACTTTGATTCAGAAAGAACCTATCCTGTTGGAAAATGGTGTGCCAGTGAATCGGCCAGTTGCTCATATACCCGTAGAGCAGCCTGCACCAATCCAGAACGCTGCCCCTGCTCCCGCCTATAACATGCAGTCACAGGTAACCACCCCGATTAGCCCACTGCCCAAAGCACCATCTGGCGCAAACTGGAACGCAGCCAGCCCGGAGGCTACCTGGGCGCACAGTCAGGCTCAGTCGGAGCTACCATCCTGGCAAGAGCAACTGGCCCCCGCCATGCAGGCCGAGCAGCCCTGGTATGAGAACGACCAATATGCGGCGACCAGTGCTCCTTCGATGCAAAATTGGGAAAATCTGCCGAACGCCAGCCAGACTCAGCATGGCTGGGAGAGTGAAACACAGGAAGAGGAGCAACCCGCGCAACCTGACTGGCTCAACACGCTAACCAGAAGCGAACAGCCTCAAGCGGTAGAGCCTGTGTACCAAGCTCCGTCAGCGCTGGTGCCAACCTATGCAGAAACACCTGTTATTGCGCAACCTCAAGCAGCCCAGGAAGACGAGGCCATGCCTTTCTTCTTGCCTGCTGAAAATGCAGAGAACGAGGGCGAGATGGGCTGGCCTGCTTGGCTGAAATCGTTGGGCGCGGAGAGTCTAGAACCGGATGCAGCCCCTGAGCAGTCAGCACAGATCGAGCCAACTCCCGTACAACCAGCCTGGAACGATACATACACCAGTCAGCCGATGCACGAAGCAGATCGCTGGGCCGCGCAGCCTGCAATGAGCGCAAGCCATACCAGCCAACCAGAAGCACCCAGCCAGCCCGATTGGATGCAGCAACTCACACCACCAGTGAGCGAGGCTGTACAGCCTGCTACACCTGATTGGATGCAGCAGTTCTCTCCGCCAGTGAGCGAACCTGTGCAAAGCACCACACCTGATTGGATGCAGCAATTCGCGAGTGCGGAGAGTCTGTCTTATCCTCAGCCAGCCACACCTGCACCTATAGCTGAGCAGGAACAGCATTATATCACCTCGTTGGAGGATCTGGAGAAAAGCTTACAGGCGCAAGGATTTGCACCGCTCACTCCTGGCACGCTGGCCTCACTTGCCCAGGCCCAGGCGAATGCGCCTCTACCGACTCAACCGCAAGAGCAACCATCGCTCTCATCGGCCCTGGCCCAGCTTGGCAACTTCGCGCAACCACCCGTAGCTCCGGCAACCTCTACCGGTGAACCATGGTGGAACACGATGCTCTCGCAAACGCCAGAACAGACTGCACCAACTGGTTCACCTATGCCCAATGAACAGGTCAATCCGTTCACGGCCCTGGGCGCTCACTCAACCCAGGAGACGAACACGCCGATGCCAGCACTACCCGCGACTCCCGCGCCACTGGCCGCAACACCCTTTCAGCAGAACGCGAGCCAGATCACCGCACCTCTGACACCCGTCTATCGCTCCGACGCTTTGCTCGATAGCGACCTGGAAACGACGATGAAACGTCCGGCGGTCAAGCTTCAGCCCATGCAGGTTGGGCAGTCAGGTGATCGACCCTATACAAACGGCAAGAGTCATAATAACGAACGCCTTGTGATCGAACACCGCGATGACAGCCATATGAATAATCACGAACGCTTGGTGCGTGGCTACCAGTATCAGCTATCTGGAGCTTATGACGAGGCTATGAATGATTATCGCTTGATTATTCGTAATGCCCCTGAACTGCTGGACGATGTAATCAGCAATATGCGTGCCCTGCTCAAGCTCAATCCGCGCTTCTCGCTGGGCTATCGTGTCCTGGGTGACGCCTATATGCGTAAAGGCGAGTACCTTCAGGCCATGGAGTCCTATAACAAAGCACTTACCATGGCGAAAAAGGCCAGAAGCTAAACAGTAACCAAACTGGCTACTCGGTTGAGCCAGTCGGAGCCAGGACATATAATAAGACACAACAAGACTTGATGCCATGCTCTCTTCCCAACAAGAGAGCAACGCAGAAACAAGAAGGAGCCGTGATGGACAGTATTCTACAACGCTTAGCCGAACTCAATGACATCGCCAACGCCATCCTTATAGGCAAGGATGGGCTAATCGTAGCCGGAGCCTTACCAAGTGACGATGAAGAGGTGTTAGGTGCAATGTCGGCGGCTGTCTTCGGTTCTATTGCCAGTTTTACAGCACAAATCAACAATGGCACAATATGTCACGCCATCATCGAAACCGAAAAAGGCACCATTCAGTTCGCGGAGGCAGGCGATCTGATCCTGGTCGTCACTACCCATAGCACTGGCAATATGGGACGTGTGCGCACAGAAATGAAAAAAGCTTGTCATCAACTCAATGAGCTTGTGGCAGCGTACTAATCGGAGTGTATCCGTGCATCAAACGGATCATCTGTGCCAGATTGGAATGGGAAAACATAGCGCGAAGAAACGCACATAGATGCCAGTGGTTTCGACTGCTGGCATTTTTTCTCTAGCGGGAGGCTGATGAGGGAGATTGGTCAGTGGATGTCTGCGGCTCTTTGTTGGCCGCCAGACGCCAGCAACTTGTCTTGCTATGCATGCACTTATCCTGCTCTTCCCAGCTCACAGGCGGCGTGCCCTGCATGCAGAAGACCTGGTACATTGGCTCTCCGGCAGCGGCATCGTTGCAGGGAAACCAACGTTCGCGATAAAATGGACAAGCATTTTTATGTTTACGCCAATTTAAATTGTCAGATGGATGTGTATCGATTGTCCCAGCCACAAACATTCCTTCCTGGGGTATGAACTACTGCGGTATGCGGTACAATGATCTTGCCAGTAGTATACCATATCCCTGGCAAAATTACCCCGCGATTCTCAGCGGATTTCCGCATGCTCTTGCGATCAAACCATTTATGAACAAACCGATATATTCTGGAGAAGCACTTGATCGAGCAAAAACCTGATACGACGAACCAGACCCTGACCGCCGAAATGGCTGGTCAAAATCCTAACTGGGCACCCTGGACCGCTCACCAAACCTTTCTCGCCGTCCTGCTCACACTTATCCCGTGGATTGCCTTTAGCCTCATGCTGAACACCCTGGGTGGCAACACGCCCTCTAATCAGCCGTTGACAATGGCCCAAGATATCACTGGAGCCATTGTGGCATTTATCTTTACTGCCCTGATCGAAGGGGCTTTCTTGATCGCACCCTATTACTACGTGAAAAAAGCCGTTCAATCCGCATCAAAGGCTGCTTCAGTAAGCGTGAGTACGTTATGCAAGACGTTGGGGCTGCGTCGCTTTAACCTTGTACGCACGCTGCCCTGGATCATTGGCCTGATGGTGATGATCTTCGCTTTCGATGAGATCTACACATACGCGATTAGCGTGCTACACCTGCATATCATGACGAACGATCAAGTGGTGTTGCAACAGGGTAAGGTTGCGCCGCTGACAACCTATGGTGTGCTACTCGGTTCAATCATCATCGCCCCAATCTGTGAAGAGCTTTTCTTCCGTGGCTTTGTCTTGCCCGGCCTGTTACACGAGATGTCGCCAGTCTGGGCTGTGCTCATCAGCGCCGCGCTTTTCGCCACTGCGCATGTCGATCCCGGCACGTTTCTCCCGCTCTTTGCAATCGGTATCGCCCTGGGCTTCGTGCGCCTACGTAGCGGCTCCGTGTGGGCAAGCATTAGCTTACATATGCTCAACAATACACTAGCCTCTGTGATTATTGTACTGGCGCTACATGGTATTGCGCTACCATTCTAAACGCGCTCTCTGAGGAATACATAATCGAGGCTGGACATGAACATATCCAGCCTCGATTATGTATTCTTGAGATTTATTTCTTGCGTCGATCCTCCAAGCGAGCACTGGCGGTCTTTGCTTCACCTCCTGTTGCTCGCGGCAAACTATCCGCTCGCACCAATTCTACTTTGGGCGAGTTACCCGTCACTGTTTTGACCGACTCGGCCATCGCGCGGGTCAAACGCAACGTACGTGCCTCGTCCTCAAGTAACGCGATTTCTTTGACCTCAACCTTGAGATCGAAGGTGTCCAGACCGTCGCGCTTATCAACGATGATGCGGAAATTGGCTCCCGTCTCTGGAAATTTCACCAGGGCAGCTTCGACCTGACTGGGGAAAACGATCAGGCCGCGAATCGAGACTGCATCGTCGCTGCGTCCCTTGATCGCGCCAATCTTGGGATGCGTGCGACCACACGCACAACGCTCGTCCCACCACAAGCGTGAGAGATCCCGGCTCCGATAGCGGATCATCGCCGTGCCCTCAGCGCTCAACCAAGTCCAAACCAACTCGCCGTCCTGGCCTTCTGGCACCCACTCACCGGTCTCTGGATCGATACACTCGACGAGAAAAGCATCGGCCCAAGCGTGCATGCCGTCGCGCATCTCGCATTCACAGGTCATGCCGGGGCCAAGAAATTCGGTCATGCCAAACTCGTCATAAGCTGTGATAGAAAACAGCTCCTCTAGCTTTAGACGCGTCTCCCAGGGCCACGGCTCAGCGCCAAACAGCCCTATTTTAAGCTTGGTCTCCGCGAAGTTTACGCCGCGCTCATGGGCCTTGTTGCCTACGTATAGGCCAACGGAAGGCGTCATACACATGCCGGTCACTCCAAAATCAACGATAAAATCGAGCATACGGTCATACTGACGCGCATCGGACCCCATGGGGATGGTCAACATATCCATAGCCATAGCCCCATAGTGGAAGCCAAAACCGCCTGTAGCCAAGCCATAGCCATAACAGTTCAGCAATATATCACCGGGCCGAAAACCTGTCATCCACAACTCACGCGCGTTCAGTTCGCCCCAGTACTCGATATCTTTCTTCGTGGCAAAGACCGGCACGCTCTTGCCCGTTGTACCACTGGTTGCGTGCAGTTCCAACGCGCCGCCGCGACCACCGGGTTGCGTCAGAGCCATACCATAGGGATACGCCTCGCGCACGGTCTTCTTCTCCAAAAAAGGCACCTTTTGAATATCCTCAAGGGCGCGGATATCGGAAGGTTGCACGCCCGCCTCATCGTACAATCGACGATAAAACGGGTTCTGGCTATAGGCACGCGCAACTATTGTCTGGAGTCGCTCTAATTGTATACGCTGCAACTGGCTTTTGCCAAGCGTCTCCATCTCTTCATTAAAATAGGTATGGATACTCATTACACATCCATTCTCATCCAAAATATCTTTTCAGCGGTGTGTGCTTTGTACACACGCCGCTTTTATTGTACCATCGGTTGCGAAAATGGAGAAACGTTTCACTGCCCAAGGTTAGGGCTGCTTCTGCCAATACTGACGAAGCAGAACATCGAACACAACCAGAAGATTTGCTACGAGCGGACTGCAAATGGCAGCAGGCGGGATACGCTTAAAAAGGACGCTACTCACCAGGGTTGCGAGAGAGAACACAAGCCACATAATCACAAGACGGCCAAGGCTGTGCCCATCCTTAAGAACTTCAGCGTGTACTTCCGAGTCCGGCCTGGGGCGAATGGTTACATGAAACAAGCGGGCCACACCAGCCATTAGGTTGGTCAGCGTGCCCGTGAAATAGGTGGTGGAAACGCCTGGAAAGGCCAACGAGAGAGTCAACGCGCTTTGCAGCCCCATCGCCAACGTAGCGCAGAGTAGCAAGAACCACGCAAGTTTAGGGTGTGGTTCGACACCAGCAGCCAGCCAAATCGTACCAAACAGCACGAGCAGGGCAACATCCAGCACAAGCACGACAATCCGCTGCCTGGTCCAGATTGCTTGTGTATTATGCCATTCAATACACAACCCGCCACTAAAAACGCCGATACAAAAACCGAGGAGAGCCGTGCCTGTAAGCAGTATGGCCTGACCATCTCCCTGAGCAAGCGCAATACCGAGCAGCACAGTATTACCAGTCATATTCGCCGTAAATACGTTGCCAAGACCGAGGTAGCTGATAGTATCCAGGCAGCCGGCAGCCCAGGCAAGCAGGAAAATATGTTCATCGCGTATGCGCATCGACAATACTAATCTCCGTTTCCTGGATATCCGTCACCCTCCTCTATTGACTGTGCGGGATCTCTCGTGTTAGTCTACAGGGGTTGGTCAAACACACTATGCAACCAACTGAAACCTTGTAGACTTTTTCTGCGTGTTACGTTGTAGGCACTATTAACTTGTATCTCAAGGGATAGGAACGTAGGATGCACATACAAAAGAACCAAACATTCTTTCGGGAGAGCGTAGCTGAGCAGACCAGAACGATACTCATTGTCGAGGATGATGTGGCGGTGGGACATTTTCTCGTCGCAGCCATTACACAAGAAACACCTCACTACGCCTACGTGGTCACAAACGGCTCTCAAGCCTTGCAAGCTTGTGCTACAGATACAATTGACCTGGTAATTCTCGACTATAGCTTACCTCACATGAACGGCATTGAATTCTATGACGCATTACACGCGCTCCAGGGAGCTAACTCACCCCCAGTCATGATGGTGAGCGCACGTCTGCCCATCGGCGAGTTAACCAAACGCAACTTACCCAGCCTGCGCAAACCTCTGGAACTACAAACGTTCCTGGATGCCATCGAAAGAATGCTCCAATAGCCAAATATCCTCACATTTTAGCCTTGCGCGTAAAATAGAAGTGGAAGATATGCAAAATAGGGTGCTGTCACGCGTTGTTAAGGTGAGGAAGATACATAGCTTATGAATAGAACAGAGATCGAGGCAGCTTTTACCAGTGCCGGCCTGGCCCAACGCATCCCAGAGATCAACCTGCTAACCAGCAATGCAGTGCGGCTGCTCACAAAACCAGTTAACGAAGCCACGTTGCAGATCGGCGTCTCAAAGATCGGAGGACATCCTGATCTACCCGTTGGCATTGCTTGGCCAACCCTCAAGGGCCAACCTCAATCGTTCCTCGCCCAAATCCGGCTTACGGAAGTGCAAGGTCTTGCGACAAGGGGTCTCCTACCTCAACTAGGTATGCTCTGGTTCTTCTACGACGCTCGCCAGGAAACCTTTGGCGAGAACCCGCAGGATCGCGGCGGCTGGAGCATCTTGTTCAAAGCTGAGCAGCCTGCCACTCTAAAGCGTCAGGCCACACCAGCAAAACTCCCTGCCGCGAGCCTCTTCCAATCCTGCATACTCACACTTAAACGTGAGCTTACGCTGGCACTGCAACCTGAGCTAGAGCTACCTGACTGCAATTGGAGTGACAAGGAGCAGCAAGCCTATGAACAGGTGTTGGAGATCCTGCGCAAACCAGCAGAGCTAGCTCTACCACATCACCGTATGCTTGGGTATCCTGACACCATCCAGGATGATATGCGCATGCAATGCCAACTTACCTCAAACGGCATTACTGATAGCGACGATCCACGCGTGGCGGCGCTGCAAGCGGGCGCGTCAGACTGGCTGCTGCTGCTGCAAATCGACTCTGACGCCGGCGCACACATGCGTTGGTCGAACAACGGTATGCTCTACTATTGGATCAAGCAAGCTGATCTGCAAGCGTGCTGCTTCGAGCAAAGCTGGCTCGTCTTGCAATCGGAGTAGGTGCTGGGAGAACGGCTAACCCGGCAACACGTCAATAACGCAATATGTGTTGTGTACACGAGAAAAATATTCCACTCTAGGGGATAAAGTGAACCTGAGAGATCAGGGACAAATGATACGGAGGGACACCTATGAAACGCTTCGCCATACTAGCAGCCATCGTCTGCCTCATCCTGAGCGGCTGTGCTGGTCTGACTGTTACATCGAATAACTCATCTAATAATACAAGCACAAGTACCACAACTCCCCATTGGGGTGTACAGGCAAAAACGACGGGTTGTACCGTCAGAGGCACACAACAAGACCCTGATTGTACTCCTGGTGCTCTTTTGCCTGATGCCACCAAAGATCGTATTTGTCAGTCAGGTTACGCCTCGTCGGTGCGCAATGTGCCAACAAGCGTTAAAGATCAGGTCTACTCCTCATACGGCATCGGACACCACGCGGCGGGCCAGTACGAGGTCGATCATCTCGTCAGCCTGGAACTGGGCGGCTCCAACGATATCTCTAATCTCTGGCCAGAAGCGGCCAGCCCTGTACCTGGCTTCCATCAGAAGGATAAGGTCGAGAACTACCTGCACGATCAAGTCTGCACAGGCGCGGTCTCCTTGCAACAGGCGCAAATCGAGATTGCTACAAACTGGCTGGACGTGTATAATAAGATGCCGAGCAAGTAAAAACGCGACAAAGCTGCCTGAGACGAAAAACGTTTTATAATCAAGCCATATGTTTGCTCAAAATGGTGGTCGAGTGGTAACTGAGAATACCTCCATTACCACTCACCAGAACCAGATCGTTTTTCGCAACTTGGCGCTCGCCACCTTGCCCACGCGCTTGCACAATACCCTCGGATAGCGGAGTAAAACCCCACATGTAGTAAGCTGAGAGTTCGCCGCCGCCTGTATTCGTGGGCAGTGACCCGCCTGGACCGAGCTTGCCGTCGGCGACAAACGCTCCACCCTCGCCTTTCGCGCAGAAACCGTAGTCCTCTAATGTGACCAGCACGGTATACGTGTAGCAGTCATAGAGTTCGAGGATGTCGATATCTTGGCGGTCAATACCTGCCATGTGCAAGGCAATCCTGCCCGATTGTGTGGCTCCTGTGTAGATACCTGGCTCACGATCCGTGCGTCTGGTGCCCCCTGGAGCGCCCTGACCCAGACCCAGAATGTACACAGGCGGTTGCTTGAGGCTCCTGGCTCGTTCTGCGGATGTGATAATCACGGCGATGCCACCATTAGAAACCAAGCAGCAGTCAAACAAGTGCAACGGCTCAACTACGTAGCGAGACTTCTGATGTTCTTCTAGGGTCAAGGGCGTGCGCATCTGTGCCCAAGGGTTCATCTGCGCCCATTCGCGCTGCGCGACTGCGATTGAGCCTAATTGTTCACTGGTGGTACCAAAAAGATGCATATGGCGCTGTAATGCCAGCGCGTATCCAGTATTTGCCCCGTAGTATCCATACGCTGGCAACAAACTGTTCATCCCGCTGATATTTCTGCCTGTGCCACTATAAGAAGCTCCCGCGCTTTTGTCAGGCTTGAGGGGATCATCCGCGTAAACGAGAATGACTGTCTTGGCTAGACCGCTTTCAATGGCGAGAGATGCATACTGAATCATCGTTCCGGCGGTGGAACCGTATGCGTTCATGACGTTGAGCAGCGAGAGGTTTTCCAGCCCCAAGGCGGCCTGGAGTTGGATGCCCATCTCAGCCGACATGTTCGCATTGACGAGCAAACCGTCGATATCCTCTTTCTGCAACCCTGCATCATCGAGGGCTAGTTGAACGGCTTCTGCGGCGAAATCGGTAGCACTCCGCCCGTACACTTTGCCCATAGCGGTGACGCCGAGGCCCACAATGGCACATTTCCCTTTGATACTCATACGTTATTTTATCCCCGTGTATCTGCCAATCCAGCGTTTCGCTCCGACTTCGGTGGGTTTTCAGCGGGCTTAAATTTCGGCAAAGAAATCTCGTCGGTGATGTCTTCAAAGGTCACATCTAGAGGCATGCCAATGCGTAGGTCGGCATTAGAGCAGCCGACAATACTGCTAAGCATACGCACGCCTTCTGCCAGATCCACCTCGGCAATATTATACGGCACCTCGGACGCAAAACCAGGATGAAAGACCTGATGCATGAGAGCGAACGTGTACAAAGTCCCCTTGCCACTAGCCTGCACCCAGGCCAGATCTCCACTCAAGCATGTAGGACAGCGCGATTTCACCGGCCATGTCGCTGTTCCACATGCTGAACACCGCTGAATCATGAGTTTGTGCTCCCTAGCCCCCTCGAAAAACAGCTTGAAAGCTTCATCTGGAATGGGGATTGGTTTCTTATAATTGCTGGTTTCTGCCATCGTTAGAAACGTTTCTCCTCTACCGTTTATCTGGATACAGCAATAGTTTACATCTGACCTAAACGTTTGAGAGTCGCATCACAGTCGTCTTTGATTGTTTGGAAGACTTCTGCTGCCGGACGTATCTGGTTGAGCATACCAACCGATTGCCCCACAAAGTAATTAATCAGCGTTTTGCCGCCTTCGCCTCCCCGCCTGGCATCTTGTTGAATACTTTGTTGTGCATCTATTGTCAGGACGCTGTGCAGTGGCATTGGCAAAGGTTCGGGATTGGCAGGATCTTCCCAAGCATCGGTCCAGGCCGACTGGAGTTGCCGGGCTGGTTTGCCAGTCGAAGCACGCGAACGTAAGGTATCGCTGGAACTCGCCTGCAAAAATTTCTCTTTCACTACCGGATGCGTTTCTGCTTCCTCGGTCATCAGCCAAACTGAACCGGTCCAGACGCCCTGTGCTCCCAATGCCAGCGCAGCAGCCATTTGCCGTCCACTGGCAATGCCGCCAGCCGTGATAACAGGCAGGGGTGCCACAATATCAACTACTTGTGGCGTAAGAACCATGCTAGCGATCTCACCTGTGTGACCACCAGCCTCAAAGCCCTGGGCAATGATGAGATCAACACCAGCAGCTTTTTGCTTGACGGCGTGCTTGACTGCTCCGACCAGCGCACCCACCCGTACACCCTGCTGGTGCGCCCGCTCGATAATATAGGCGGGAGGCACGCCAAGAGCATTGACAATCAGTTTGACGGGATACGCCAGAGCGATATCGACCATTTGTTTGCCACGTCGCTCAGACATCCCTTGCCCTGCCCCGGAAGCGATGGTAGACGGTGCAGACTGCCTCGGAACGTGATAATCCTCCAAGAGCTTGTTCAGGAAATCGCGGTGTCCCTGTGGAATACGTTTCTGTAGTTCTTCAGACGACAAACCACCTTCTTCGCGTCCAACATACGTCTCTGGGATAATCAGATCGACGCCAAACGATTTACCAGCACACTCACGGCTAAGCATCTGTAGCGCCTGCTCGAACCGTTCTACCCCCATACCAGCAGCACCCAAAACACCGAAACCGCCAGCTTTACTCACCGCAGCAACTACGGCTGGGCTATGACTGAAGGCAAAGAGAGGAGTGTCGATCTCATAGATATCGCATAATGTGTTGCGCATGATGTTCCATCCTTTCAAGCTTTGCTACACGCTTATTTCGCTGGCAGAGCCTCGCGGCTTGGCAGCATGACGGTGACTATGCCAGGGCCAACGGATATCCCGTGCGAGTTCTCAGACCAGATTTCCAGTTCGGCTAGCGCTTCTGCACCTTCTTGCCATTTCCGTCGCACCACCCCTTTGGTGATGACTGTTTCGCCAACTGTATTGAAGATTTTCATCCGAAAACCTCTCAGGCTCTTCATCTTGCCACCCAAGCCGATAAATTCGCGTACAGTGCGTTCCCACATGCCTTGTAGGAAGACGTTGTTGGCGTACATCTCTGACGCACCCGTTTGTTGGGCATGTTCGGTGTTGTGATGGATTGAGTTGAAGTCGCGGTTGGCTCCGGCCTCGACGACCAGGCGGTAGACGCTGAGCGGAAACGCAACCGCTGGAACGTCGTCGCCCTCAGCAACATCTTCCCAGTAACGCTGCGTAGACCAATCCATAGCTGCTCCTTTCGCTTATCGCTCGTTCAAAACGATTTTTCTTCTCATCCTATTTTGCGGACTTATTTACGCGTTTTGACGAATATGGGGCACATAGTAATACATGCCTGTACGAAAACGTGCGATTACTTCTCCTCGCTGGTTGATCGTCTCTGATTCCAAAGTGAGGAAGGCACCACGCCCAACACTCGTCTCTTTCGGGGTACAGGAGAGCAGTTTGCGCCCTCGCATACACAAGCGATCACCCAGCACGACTGGTTGGAGATAATCTATCTCGATATCTGTCGCGAAGAAGCCAGGCGAGTGAGGCATCAGCTTTTGCAGAGGACCGCTAGCCATCGCGACGGGACTATACGTCGGTTGTGCGTTACGCTCTGCACTGGTAAAAACATGCTGCCCTGGTTGCCACATAGGGGGCAGCGCGTGCGACATGATGCTGCTATAAGGCGCGAGAATATCGCTATACCCGTAGTGTGCGGCGATAGTCTTGTCATAATGGAGAGGACAATCGAACTCCAGTGGCTCCAGGAAGCGGCGGATCGTGCTCTGTTCGACTGCATCAGCACCCCACACGTCGATATCACTCCCGAAGTCGGTACCAACGGCAGCGATCAAGGGTTGCCATGCTGCTCGCCAATCTTCATCCATAAACATGCGCCTTTCTTTGGGGAGTCTTTACAAGAGACTCACTGCTTTTTCCCAGCCCTAGCGAGGAAGTACTTTTTAATGGCATCTCCATAAGCTGAGGGAATTCCGCTATAATCAGAGAGGCTTGACCCTAAAAGCGAGGGACCGCCTCCACAGTCAGTTTGAGTAATCCAGGCCCAAGCGAGATAATTCCCGTAACGCTCCTTCAAATCCCCTTGAGTATGCATTATACTTGAAAATTCTGCAAACAGACAGTACTTCATATATCATTTTGACGAGCGGCCTGCATTCTGCCATAATAAGCTCCTACGTTGTGTATCATTGTCATCGATACGTACAAAGCAAGGAGCAACACAAGATACTACTGTCATATGGTGCCCTTTGTGTAAAGGAGTAGATATATGCTCGAACGCTATAGCACGTACAAGCAAGAGAATTTTATAGGAGGTGCGAGATGACGGACAAACAACTATCCCTGGCAGACGTGGCACGCTACCCACGTCCTGGTATGGACGCGCCAAGTGGTGTGGAGTTCACTCCTGATAGCAAGAAAGTCGCCTATCTGTGGAGCGCAGATGGCTCGCTGGCTCAGGAATTGTGGACCTATGATCTGAACAGCAAAACACGGCAGCAAGTAACAGAACTAGCCAGTAGCACAACGAGTCAAACTGGACAATTCTCGCTCGACGAAGAGTTGCGGCGCGAACGCAGCCGACAACGCAAGTCAGGCGTCACCAGCTACCAATTCGTCCAAGCTGCGGAGGATGCGCCACTGATCCTGCTGATCCCCTTTGATGGACGGCTCTATCTTGCACGCGGCGAAGAAAGCCTCACCCCACTGCCGGGCCGCGAGGGAGCAATCGATGCCCGGCTTAGCCCGAATGGGTCGCATGTAGCCTTTGTGCGTTCAGGTGAGCTTGAAGTTATCACTACTGATGGGACGGGACAGCCAAGAGTGCTGACTAGCGGCGCGGTAAACGGCGTGACCAACGGCGTGGCGGAATATATTGCGCAAGAGGAGATGGGTCGCTCGGCTGGCTATTGGTGGAGTCCTGACAGCGCTCGGCTGGCTTTTGTGTGCGCCGACAACCGCCATATCCCCCTATATCCCATCGTGCATCAGGGAACGGAACACGTAACCGTAGAGGAGCATCGCTACCCCTTCGCAGGTGCTCGGAACACCACCGTACGGCTGGGCATCATCGCGGTGGACGGGCACCCAGAGGGTGTAACCTGGATGGACCTAGGTGCGGACGAAGATATCTACCTAGCACGCGTGGCATGGCGCCCCGACGGTGTGCTCACCGCATTGATCCAGTCACGCGATCAGCGCACACAACAACTGGTGGCCTTCGATGCCCAAAGCGGCGCGGCAACCACACTGATCGAGGAGCAGGGCCATCCCTGGCTCAACCTGCACGACGACTTGCACTTCCTTCGCTCCGGCACATTCCTCTGGTCAAGCGAACGGACCGGCTTTCGTCATCTCTCTCTCCATGATCGCGCTGGCCTTGAGATACAGGCGCTGACCGAGGGATCGTGGATGGTGACTGGTCAGGTGACAGTTGATGAGGAGCGACGCCTCGTCTATTTCCAGGGCACCTGCGATGGGCCACTGGAACGGCACCTGTATGTTGTCTCACTCGATGGTGGTCCCGTCCGACGCTTGACACGGGAACCTGGATGGCATGACGTGGTGATCTCGCCAGACTATCGCTCCTTCGTCGATATCTGGCATTGCCCAGAGCAGCCGCCGCGCTTGACGCTGCGTAGTTTGGCTGATGGGGAAGCCCAGGGTCTACTGTTCGAGTACGAGGGAATGACTCCTGCCGCACTCGGACTCTGCATACCGGAGATCACCAGCTTCCACACACATGACGGCGTGTTGCTCTACGCAGCAATCTATGCCTCAGAGCAAACGCGTACTGGGGGCCAGCCGAGGCCGCTAGTAGTGTCAGTCTATGGTGGCCCGCACGCGCAGTCCGTCACCAGCACTTGGTCCCTCACCGTCGATCTGCGAGCGCAGTATCTAGCGCAACAGGGCTTCGTGGTGCTAAAAGTTGACAACCGTGGCAGTGCTCATCGTGGTCTGGCCTTCGAGGCAGCAATCGCTGGCTCTTTGGGGCAGATCGAGGTTGACGATCAGTTGGAGGGAGTGCGTTTTCTCGCTGAGCGTCCCTACGTTGATCGCGAACGTGTGGGCATCTATGGGTGGAGCTACGGCGGCTATATGGTCTGCCGAGCGTTGCAGCAAGCGCCAGAGGTATTCAAGGCGGGTATCGCGGGCGCACCAGTCACCTTCTGGGAAGGCTATGACACCCATTATACCGAGCGCTACATGGGACTACCAGCCACCAATGAAGCGGGCTATCAGACCAGTTCGGTGCTGCATTCTGCGAAAAATCTGGCTGGCAAACTGCTGCTGGTGCATGGTCTGGTAGACGAGAATGTGCACGCTCGTCATACCATGCGGCTGGTTGAGGCTCTGGCGACGGCAGCACGGGACTATGAGTTACTGCTGTTCCCAGAAGCACGCCACATGCCACGCAATCCGGCGGACCTTGCGTATCTGGAACGCCGTCTAGTGGAGTTCCTGCGCCGCCATCTGGAACAAGCCTAGCTGGAGATAATTCCATTACGGGGTTCACTCCTTAAGTGAACCCCGTAATGGAATTATCTCGATTTATCTGAACAGTTCCGTTTTTAGAACAGCTTGACCAGTTGCTTCCCCAAATTCTCCCCTTTGAGTAGTCCGATAAATGCTGCAGGAGCCTGCTCAATTCCCTGTGCTACGCTTTCACGATACTTCAACGTCCCTGTTGCTACCAACCCACCAAGCTCCTGCATTGCTAGGGGCCACGCTTCCATGTGTTCACTCACGATGAAACCCTGCAATGTCACACGATTGGCCAGGAACGATCCAACGTTCCGCAGGCGGTAGGGTTCGGTGACGTTATATTGCGAAATGAGGCCGCAGAGTGGAATACGAGCAAAGGGGTTGAGTTGCTCAAGAACAGTATCGAGAATCTCTCCACCCACATTGTCAAAATAGATATCGATGCCCTGTGGTGCTGCCTTTGCCAACGCTTCTGCGAGATGTCCTGCTTTGTAATCAACACAGGCATCGAAGCCCAATTCCTGGACCACATAGTCACACTTGGCCTTCCCTCCCGCAATCCCAACAGCGCGACATCCTTTGGACTTCGCCAACTGTCCAACCACGCTTCCCACCGCGCCAGATGCGGCAGAGACTACCACCGTTTCCCCTGGTTTCGGTTGCCCAATCTGCATCAGACCAAACCAGGCTGTTACCCCTGGCATGCCTATCACGCCAAGATACGCCGAAAGTGGTATCTGTTGACTCGGTGGCAGCTTCTGTAGTCCCATGCCCGAAGTGATCCCATACTGTTGCCAGCCAAAATAACCCAACACTGCTTCATCAACCTGAAAGGCGGGATTTTTCGACTCAACAATGACTCCAACCGTGCTCCCCACCATCACTTGTCCAAGCTCAGCACTTGCCGCATAGGATTTACCCGCGTTCATACGTCCACGCATATAGGGATCAAGCGACAAATAGAGGTTTTTTACGAGCACTTGGCCGTCCTGTAACGCTGGCAGATCGCTCTCAACAATCCGAAAATCACTCTCTTGGACCCATCCACGCGGGCGGTTAGCAAGCAAGACTTGCATATTTTTCTGACTCATATGTTTTTTGCTCCTCATTTTTCTAAATACAACGTATCTAGTTCTGATGTAGCGATTCGACAATACGCCCAAACTGCTCGATGCTCTCAAGACTGAGTGGTTCAAGCTGAACAATTAAATGGGCAACACCCTCTGCGGCAAAACGTTGAAGCTGGTGTGCGATAGCTTCAGGTGAACCGGAAATCGCTTTCGTCGGATCGGCAACTTCGTCCTTTTTGAGCAGTCTTACAGCCGTTCCAACAGTCAAATTAATGGTTGTAACGTCACGTTCCGCAGTAACACACGCCTGCTTGAACTCTGCATAGCGTTCTTTCACCACATTCGGGTCCATATGCCAGGCGGTGTTCCAGGCATCGGCATAGCGGGCGGTCAGTTGCAGCATCCGTGGACGGCGACCAGCGATCAAGATCTGAGGCCCACGCTGCGAGGGTCCACGCGGACGCAACACACAATTATGAACCTGATAATATTTTCCCTGGAAATCGACCTGCCCCTCACGCAGCAAAGGCGCAATCACCTGTATTGCCTCATCGAAACGACTGGCAAGATGATCAAATGGGTAGCCGAACGCCTCATACTCCGGCTGATGCCAGCCAGCACCCAGGCCCAGGATCAGACGACCACCACTAATCTCATCAATGGTATCGGCCATCTTTGCCACCAGTGCCGGGGGACGAAACGAGGTACACACAACGATGGTTCCAAGCGTGACACTGGTTGTTACCGCCGCCAAGGCACTAAGTATCGTAAAAATCTCCCAGATGCCCTTTTCCTCTTGCCCTGGAAAGCGGAAGATCAGATGGTCATACAGCCAGATCGAATCTAGCCCAACCTGTTCAGCAGCCAGGGCCATCTCCTGGATCTCGCGGAACGTTGGCGTCTTGCCTTGGAAAGAACTTTCTCCCGTTTTTAATGCAATTCCAATTTTCATCTTTTTTGTCAGTGCACTCTGGCTCATAAGTGTTTGCCTTTCGATGGAAAATAAACGTTGGAAAGAGAGACCCAAGATCATTATAGCCTCTGCTTCCTGTCCAGTCCAGCGAAATCGCCACGTACACGATAGAATAGTGATTCACACATCCATGAGAGGAAGAGACTGTTTGCTTTCAGAAATGGGCCGATAGAGAAACAGAAAAAGTCACGGTAACGTATACCTTTCAGGAAGATGGAAATTTCCGTGCAACGCAATGAAATAGCTCAAGTAGTCTGAAGATTTTCTGCTGGCTAAAAGTATCGCAGAAAGGAAGAAGATATGGTATACTGAACGCAGGCGCTCAAATCTCCTCTCAACCTGAGACAATGTATGGCAAAGAGCGTGCAAAGTGGAATAAAACCCGATCTCCCAGCGTTTTGGGAAAGAAGACAGCCAGTGCAGGTAAAGGAACTCTGCGATAATCGTGTGCCAACAAACGCACCTGCACACTCCTGGCAAGGCATTACACGTTATCCGCTTCAAGCGGAACATCGGCAAGTGGGAACATCTGAAAGCACTGTCCATCCAGCTTCAGATAATTGCGCTCATTCTAACGAAGCGGCATACATATATGCCACGCGCCCACTTCCCCGACTAGCAGAGCAGCTTCTCCGCGCTACAAACACGGGGATAGAGAATGACTGCGTATACTTATGTGGAGCGACGGGAATAAAGAGCAGAAGCAGTGCCAATCCGTTTACCCCATTACACGAATAGCTTCCAAATTTGGAAAGGAACTCATGACCAGAGATTTCAATACGCCGCGACGAGATGACGATAGACCAACATCTTCGCGCAACACACCCTCAAATAACAATAACAGAGAAGAGCGGCCCTTCAATCCCGCGCGTCCCCGTCTGAGCCGCGACGCCGTAGACCGTGCGTGGGAAAATGGTGGGAACCGCAACCACGCGGATTACCGCACCCGTCCGAACGCGCCAAGACCCCCCTTTCAACAGCAGGGACGCCCAGGCCCGGCAGCAGGAAGGCCGCAAGCACCGTACAACCGTCCAGGCTATGATGCACGCCCATCCACTGGCCCAGGCTATCGTGGACCGTCTTCCTCCACACCAAACCCTAACTACCAACGTCGGGAACAAGGCCCAGAAGGCGATAGACGCCCGTCCACTGGCCCCAGCATCTATCGCGGACCGTCTTCCTCTACACCAAATACTGGCTACCGTGGACCATCTCCCTCCACACCAGATCCTAACTACCAACGCCGTGAGCAAAGCCCGGAAGGTGACAGACGCCCATCCAATAGCCCCAGCTATCGTGGACCATCTCCCTCCCCGAATGCTGACTACCAGCGCCGCGAGCAGGAGGGATCTGAGGGCAATAGACGCCCGTTCAATAACTCTAGCTATCGTGGACCATCTCCCTCCACACCGAATACTGGCTACCAGCGCCGCGAACAGGGATCTGAGGGCACCAGACGCCCGTTCAATAATCCCAGCTATCGTGGTCCTGCCTCCAATACTGGCTATCAGCGCCGTAACCAGGAGGTTTCGGGCGACAGACGTCCGTTTAACGAAAAAGAATATCACCGTTTTTCTGAAGCACCTGTACCGAATACTGACTCCCAACGTCGGGAACAAGGATCGGGGAGCGGCGAGCGTCGCTTCAACGGACCTAGCGGTCAACAGGGTTTTCAGGGCGAACGTGGACCACGCGATCTACGCGGTCCCGGCCAAGCATACAGAGGTAGCGAGGAGCGATCTCAGGACACGCGACCATCGCACTTCCCACCGGCTGGCTCTGGTGGCCCTGTGCGCAACAATTATCGCCCAGAGAGCGGGCCGCGCCCATTTGAACGCGGCGACAGGGAACGCCCAAATTTCATCCATGGCAATCGTCCCGGTGCTCCCCAATCGCAACGCGATAACCATAACCCACGCTGGCAGAGCCGTCCAGCAGCCCAGCGCACCTATCGGTCTGCTCAGCAAGAAGCGGCTGACGCACAACGTGAGCAACCCTATGGCCGACCAACCTCTGAGCAGTTCGAGGGTGATTACGAGCGATTTGACTCCCATCAGGGTGCGAGACACTCAGAACAAGCGGAGTACGAAGAGAAACATGTAACCCCTTTGGCTGATGGTCGGGTCATCAAAGGCTCACGACCATCGCAGCGCAAACAGGCCCGTTTCTGGAACGGAGTAGCGGAAGAGACCAGCAATCTACTGGCTAACACACCGCCAACTTTAGAAACACCTGAGCAAATGTCAGAGCCGATCACGTCTGAAGATGTACAAGTGGAAAAGCCTGTCCGACCTAGGAAATCTCCCACTGGCAAGACCAAAGCGGTTAGAACAATGTCAACAACCCATGACAGAGGCACCGGGGGTATGAAAAGTATCCACGGCAGCAAGGTCAAAGCCCTGAAGAGAAAGACCAGCAGTCCACAGGTACCAGGCACTCGTCCCTCTAGGCGCGGCTATAAATGGCCCGCACCTGGTGGTGAGTCTGGCAAAACTGGCGAAGCTGGCGAATAAATAGCCTGTTTCTGCAGAAGAGCGTGTTGTACCACTAGAAACGGTGCAACACGCTCTTCTGCAGAAAACCAGCAGAGGAAACACCAGTATGCTTTATCCAAGTTATCTCAATCTCTATGCAAGCGGCGAATTGGCAAAACGCGCAGAGGCTGCGTGGGAAGTTCTGCGCAGTTGCACGATCTGCCCACAGAACTGCCACTGTGACCGCATTGCTGGTAAAACGGGCGTGTGTCGCTCGACAACGGAGACTGTCGTGGCCTCCTGGAATGTGCACCGCCGCGAGGAGCCACCGATCAGCGGCACCAATGGCGCAGGCACGATCTTTTTCGGCTACTGCCAGGCACGTTGTACCTATTGCCAAAATTTCTCTCTGAGCCAGGGGGGGCTGGGACACCGCGTTGGACCAGAACGTCTGGCCAATATGATGCTGTATTTGCAAAAAAAACACTGTCATAATCTGGACCTGGTAACGCCTACGCACTTTGTACCCCAGATCCTCAAAGCCTTGGTCATTGCGTGCGAGAAGGGGTTGCGCCTGCCGCTTGTCTACAACTGCGCTGGCTATGAGAACTTGGAAACGCTCCAGTTGCTCGATGGAATCGTGGATATTTATCTGCCTGATTCCAAATATTCCGATAACAAGCATGCTCTACGCACCTCAAAAATGCCACATTATGTCGAGTCCAACCAGATCAGTCTGCGCGAAATGTACCGCCAAGTTGGTCCGCTCCAACTCGACGAAGAGGGTATTGCACGGCGTGGCCTGCTGATCCGTCACTTAGTCATGCCCGAAGATGTCTCTGGTACACGCGAGGTGCTGCGTTGGATCGCGCAAGAGTTGGGACCAGACACGCCAGTCAGCCTGATGGACCAATATTTTCCTGCCTGGAAAGCCGTTAACGATCCAATCCTCAACCGCCGCCTGAGTTGGGAGGAATACCGCACTGCCCTGGACGCCCTGGACGAATTTGATATGACGGCGGGCTACGTGCAGGAGGATTTGATGGAGTTGGATACGACGGTGGATGTCTGATTCGTGAGCAGGCTCATCTTATTTCATGGCTGAGCCGTGCTATAATTGGCATAGGAACAACAGAGCACAAATACCACGGCACTTGAGACGGAGTACGCTCCGCTCTTCTTTGTGAAACGTGCCGAAAATGGAGAGTCTCATCATGAATGACACGGCCACTTTGAGCCACCTATTTGCCAGCATTGAGTCAGATCTGGAACAAGTAGACATTACATTTAAAGAGCGAGCAACTTCTGGACTCGACATTTTGAACTCCGCGTCGATGCATGTTCTGGGTTCACCTGGCAAACGCCTCAGAACTGCGCTGACCCTGCTTTCTGGCAAACTGAATACGTATCACTTCGAGAAACTGCTTTTCCTCAGCGTGGCCTTCGAGATGGTTCACCTAGCGACGCTGATTCATGATGATATTGTCGATAAAGCTCTGACGCGCCGGGGCAACCCCACAGTCAACGCGCTCTGGGGCGATCAGATTGCGATTCTGCTCGGTGATTACTATTTTGCAAAAACCGCCGGCTTAATTGCAGATATCGAAGATCCACGCATCGATCACCTCTTCTCGGATACCGTCGCCACGGTCTGTGAAGGCACGATCATCGAACTGATGACTTCTGGGCAAGCCAACCTAACCCTGCAAAGCTACTATGAGAAGACCAGCCGCAAAACGGCCTGCCTGATCGCGGCCTGCTGCAAAGGTGGCGCGATTATCAGTGGAGCCTCGGAGCAAGAGATCGAACTGCTGTATCAGTATGGCCTGAATTTGGGAATCGCCTTCCAGATCATCGACGATATCCTGGATTACACCGAAGATCAGAGCACCATCGGTAAACCGGCTGGCAACGATTTGCGCCAAGGCATGGTCACGCTGCCCCTGATCTACGCCCTGCAAGCGTCTTCAGCAAATGGACACCTCCAACGAGTCCAGAAGCTGCTCAACGAGTCGGAGCATGACGAGACGGAGATGCGTGAAGTCATCGACTGGGTGCTGTCCGGCGATAATGTGGCACGAGCGCACAAAGATGCCTACGCCTACGCGGACAAAGCTCGCGCAGCGCTCCATCAGTT
>JBDTBU010000053.1:0-5430 GCA_039923935.1 Ktedonobacteraceae bacterium
TCGTCTTGCACATTGTCGAAGATGGTTGGCTCGACGAAATAGCCATTGCCTAGCTCACCAGCGCGTTTGCCGCCAGTAGTGGTCACGGCCCCCTCGCGCCTGCCGATATCGATGTAGTTGGTGACGCGTTCAAGTTGCTCTTGCGAGACCAGCGGCCCCATGTCGGTGGTGGGATCGATGCCCGGACCCATCTTCATCTTTTGTGCCATCTCTGTCAGCCCGCTCAACACCTGATCGTAGACCGATTTGTGCACGAAGAGACGGCTACCGGCGGTGCAGACCTGGCCCTGGTTGAAGAAGATGGCGTTGATGGCCCCACGCACGGCAAACTTGAGATCAGCGTCGGGAAAGATGATGTTCGGTGACTTGCCACCTAGTTCGAGCGTCACACGCTTGAGGTTGCCTATACTGGCTTGTAGGATCTTCTTACCCACCTCAGTCGAGCCAGTGAAGGCGATCTTGTCCACGTCGGGATGGCTTGCCAGAGCCGCACCAGCCGTCTCGCCAAAGCCTGGTACGATGTTGACCACGCCCTCTGGAAAACCAGCCTCGCAGATCAACTGGCCTAGGCGCAGGGCCGTCAGTGGTGTCTGCTCGGCTGGCTTGAGAATCACGGTGTTACCGCAGGCCAGGGCCGGGGCCAGTTTCCAAGCCGCCATCTGGATGGGGAAGTTCCAGGGTATAATCTGCCCAACGACGCCCAGTGGCTCACGCAGGGTGTAGGTGAACATGTTGGGGATTGAGACAGGGATAGTCTCGCCTTCCAACTTGGTGGCCCAGCCCGCGAAATAGCGGAAATGGTCGGCAGTCATAGGCACATCCGCAGCTTTGGAGTATTTGATTGGCTTGCCATTGTCAAGCGTCTCCAACTGCGCTAGCTCATCGGTGTTTTGCTCAATCAGATCGGCCAGCTTCCACAGCAGCCGTCCGCGCTGTGAGGGTGTCATCTTCGGCCAGGGGCCGCTCTCAAAGGCTTTGCGTGCGGCTATGACGGCCCGGTTGATATCCTCAGACCCGCCCTCCGCCACATGGGCTAGCACCTCGCCAGTAGAGGGATTGATGGTCTCAAAGGTTTTGCCGCTGGCGGACGTGACCCATTGTCCGCCAATCAGCATTTTGACGGGTGTTTGCTGTAAAAAGGCTGTTTGCGTTGTATTAGTTGCGCTCGTTGTCATGTTTGCTTATTCCTCGTTTCTGCGTCGCTGCAAAAGAAAAAGGCGTGCATACCGTGGCTGGACGCACATACGTAGCATATCATTTTCATGGCATCTACTACCAACAATTTGCTTTAAACCTTTTCTACCAATCTAGAGGATTATGGTAAAAGAGGCAAATCCTATTGCAATCTATTTCCCGATAGCGTAATATGGTTACACATGCAAATATAACGAAGAAATGTTGTGGAGGACGACAACTTTGGCCGATACATATGATCGCCGTGTGCAGTTAGACGCATCTCGTCATCGGTATGAGGATGCTAAATCTCTCAAAAATGTTGGCCGTTGGAATGGAGCCATTTATTTGGCTGGTTATGCGATAGAGTGCTCGCTTAAAGCGCTTATATGCTATGGAGACTGTACAAATAATTTGAAAGAGACAAAGATGTTCAAGCAGGGAATGCAAGGGGCAGCTCTCCATGATTTAGAGAAGTTGCGTCAGGCATCAGAAATCCTTGATAATGCTATCAAACTTGATCGTACTGGTAAACTAAAGAAGGCCTGGACAACCATTGTGAGCGGATGGCAGAAAGATGAATTACGTTACGGAAGAGAGTTAGGCCATCAAGCAGAATGTGAGCGTTTTCTTGAAGCTGTGGAAGCGTTGCATTCAGTTATATTACGTCGGCAGAAGGAGATATAATGAGTCCATCAAGTTTACCGCAGAAAATAGAGGAGTTATTGAGGCAGTTTTTCTCTTCACAGGATTCTCAAATAAAAGTCCTGGTTAGGAGAGATTCTTTTGGTTGGTTACGCTTATACGTTATAACATCTGCTTTTGCACAGAAAAATCTTGAAGAGCGCAAACTGCAAATAAATACTATTATAACTACTCTCAATCTCAATCTGGATGACTATCCCTTTGCCAATTATCGGCTGCTCACCCCATTAGAGGGAGCATCTGAGCCAATTCCGGTTTCTCCGATCCAACTACCTCTCTGGTCAGAGATTCTTATGGCACCTGATCCTGAAGTAGAGTTTGTTGAAGATGAAAACAAGCGTCAAGGCGAAGAGAAGCGTCCATTCGTTGTGACTTTCTATTCTTTCAAAGGTGGTGTTGGTCGTAGTACTGCCCTTGCTCTGGTTGCCAATATCCTTGCAGGGCAGGGGCATCGTATTGTCATGATTGATTTTGATCTGGAAGCGCCAGGATTGTCATTTGCGCACCCAGTAGAGGCTCCTGGGGAAATCACGTATGGAGTGTTGGATTATATTTACCAGCGTTATCTGACTCCTGAAGAAAATGAGCCAAAAATAGATGCATGTATTCGTCAGATCAACATTTCTACACGGGGCGAACTGTATCTTATACCAGCGGGAGAATACGATGAAGGATATATCCATCGTCTAGCTGATTTAAGCGTACATGCCTTGTATCAAAGTGAGATAAATCCAATCCACCAACTATTAGAAGATGTAAAGAAGAGTCTTGAACCAGATATCATTCTTATCGATGCCCGTACTGGTTTTACAGAGATGGGTGCTGTTGCTCTCTTCGATCAAGCTGATCTTGGCATCATTTGTTTTTCTCCTACCGAGCAAAGTTATGCTGGTTTGGAGTGGGTCGTTAAAGCTGCTGACAAGCAACGAAAGTACCATGGTATTCCTGATTTACGCTTTTTATTAACTCCTATGCCGCCAGTAGCTCAGACCCAACAACAGGAATGGCTAGAGCGGGCGGCAGATTGGATAACCAAGTATTGGGGGGTACCATCTCCTCTTACTGTCGATGAACTTTACTATCATGTACCCTATAATCCTGGCATTACAACATTAGGAAGTCTCTTTGTAGATGTTCCCGGTGCTATTCTGGACCCTTATATTCCTGTAGCAGATGTCATTAGTGCGAGTTTGCCTGAACAGACTTCTAATGTCCTCTTAGCTCCTGGTATGCGTATACCAGACTATCGTGATAAAATTCTTAAAGAACTCAAATTCCGTGCTCCTAATGCTCAGGAAATGAAGGCTGAAGATATTCCAGCGATATTTCAACGTACTGACGACTTTCCCAAATTTTTGTCTGATCGTACATGGCTTGTGCGTGGAGCTAAAGGTACTGGGAAAACACTGCTTTTCCGGCTTTTTACTGAGAAACCAGAAAATGCACGGAAATTAGCCTTACCTAATGAAAAACTGGATAAAGTACAGTTCATCCCTGGGCATGGATCTACTAAGTTAAGCCAGACACTCCTTGCAAGTGGCAGCTTGGAGAGTTATGAAAGGTTAGTTGGCCCAGAAAAATGGACATCATTCTGGCTGAATTACTTGCTTTTACAGTTAGTAGCGTCGCATCCTGAGATGCAATCTTTGAATTTAGATCCGTCTTTGATTCAAATCAGCACTCAGAGAGAACTATCTCAAGTACAGATACTCGAATGGCTTAATAGGCGACTCTCATCAATATTTTCCTCTTCGCAAGCACATGATGAATTGCACATGATTAATGATTGGTTAAAGCAGCGGGACCAGAAAATATGGATTCTCTACGATGAGTTAGATACGAGTATTGGTCAACGATATGAGCGTCGGAACGCCCTAGAAGCTTTATTAGGGTGGTGGTTAGAAGTTGGTGCGAATTTGAGCAATATCTCACCTAAAATTTTGCTACGTGAAGATATATGGATCAGCCTTAATTTCACGAATAAAACATATTATTCTTCTCGTACTATTTTCTTAAGATGGGAAGAAGTAGATCTTTGGCGTCTCGTATTACGTCAGGCTTTGGATACTTCTCCAATTTTAGCTAGTATCGTTCAACAACAAGCTTCAATTGAACTGGCTCGTCTAGATTCTATACAGCAATTGGATATTCTGAGAAAGGGCCTATTTCCTCTTTGGGGTGAGCGAATGGGTAGAGGAAACAAAGCTTATACATATAATTGGATAAGAAAACGCGTTGGAGATTACAACAATAACCGTTTTCCACGCAGTTTAATTTTGCTCCTTCAACATGCTGTTGAAATGGAAAAAAGGGCGTATGACCGTAATCCTTATGATGTAGTACTTCACCCTCGGTCACTCATTGAGGCGATACCAGAGGTTTCATCGGAAAGAGTAAATGATGTGTGTAATGAATATCATGAATTTGCACCCTATTTAAGAAAACTCGCAACTGAGCGTTCTCCTATTGAAAGTAAACACTTGCGTGATATTTGGGAAGTCGATCCAGCCAAATTTAAAGAATTGGTAACAGGTATGATTGCTGCCGGGATTTTTCAAGAATATCCTTCTCGATCTCGATTTCCAGATAGTGATATTCGCTATTCTGTTGCCGAACTGTATCTCTCAGGTTTAAAGATGGTACGTTTGGGGCAGCGTTAACACTAGTTTATCTTCCTGCATCCTCTAACATCATCTGTGCAATTTTCTTGGCCGCGCCCACATGTGAATTGTGGCTTACGCCAGGGGCCAGGACTAGACGCGAATTGGGGATGCCGGCCTGGAAATCGTAGGCGCAGCAGAGTGGGAAGATGCGGTCCTCAGTGCCCCAGACAATCGTGGTGGGTGCGCTGATTTGCGCGAGGATCTCGTCTACCTCTTCGGCGCGATCATAGTTGGCGATAAATTCCGCGTAGGCTGGTTCGCGTGAGGCTTTGACTATAGCATCCAGCAAGAAGGTCGGCACCGGGCCATGATAGCTGAGCATACGCTGCACGTAGGTGCGGGCTGAGTCCCGATCTGGCGCGTAGGGTGAGAACATGCCCTCGCGCATCAGACCCGCGCTATTGAGCAGATAAAGGCGTTTGACGCGTGTAGGATGCTCAGCGGCGTAACGTGTGGCGATCCAGCCGCCCAGCGATTGCCCGACCAGTGTGACCTGGGAATAGCCCAGCGTGTCGAGGAAGTGCCTCAGGTATGCCACATGCGTAGTGATACACTGTTTGCCAGGAGCCAGCGGTGTGCAGCCAAAGCCCGGCATATCTGGCGCGTAGACCTGAAACTCGCGACTCAGCATTGGTATTAACGTCACCCAAGCTGCCGCTGCGGCACCCAGACCGTGGATTAGCACCACGGGATCTCCGCGTCTCCCGGCGTGCAAATAGCGCATCGGTAAATCACCAGCCTCACAGGTCGCTTCATGCGTGCCCTGTGCTTTGAGTAGCAGCCGGGCCACGCCAAATACCACGTCCATTGGTCGGCGATATGTTTCCACTGCTAGAGCCGTTGTCGCGCTCATCGCTGTCAACGCGCCTATCGCTAGCAAGGTTGATAC